>JACQGO010000209.1 GCA_016199485.1 Betaproteobacteria bacterium | reverse complement strand
GGCAACCCCCGCGTGGCCGGCAGTTCACAGGCGATGGCCTTGATCTGCACCACCAGCTCTGGGGGGGAAGACCCGGGGGCGGCCCGGGCGTGGGCGCTCTTCGAGTCCCAGTAGTCGTTCATGGAAGAACCGCTTGCGCCATAGGCTGACGACATCGCGACCGACCGAGAGCGCGGTGGCGATCTCGTCGTTGGGACGACCTTCGGCGGCAAGCAGGATCATCTTGGCGCGGAGCACCTCGAAATATGGCAACGTATACTTGCGCACACGGCTTTCCAAGACCTCGCGTTCCTTCCGCGAGAGACGGATCATGAATGGGCTGTCCCTCGGCACTCTCGGCGATCCTCCTTTGGCTGCACGATAGCCGAGAACGCCACAATTGGCAACAATAATACGTAGCCATATTTATGAAAATAGGTACTTAGTGCCAAGGGCAGCGTGCCCTGCCTGCAGGCGCGCTGGCAGCACGACGGGCTGCCCGCGTATGCCCAGTTTGACAATGACACCGTGTTTCAGGGGGCGCATCAGTTCGCCGACACGGTGGGACGAGTAAGCCGCCTGTGCCTGGCACTGGGGGTAATCCCGGTGTTCGTGCCACCGCTGGAGCATGGCATGCAGAATACCATCGAAGGCTTCAACGGCCTGTGGCAGGCCAAGGTGTGGCAGCGCTACCGCGTGGCCAGTATCCCTGATCTGCAAGCCTGCTCGGATCGCTACATCGCCGCGCACCGCGCCCGTACTTGGACAGCCACCGAAGCTGCTCCGCCGCGGCAACCGATGCCCAAGGACTTCAAGCTCAACCTGCGCGCGCCTTTGAAGGGGCAGATGATCTTCATCCGCCGCACCAGCGAAGCCGGACAGGTGCACCTGCTCGGTCGGCGCTTTGCCGTAAGCCCCGACTGGCTTCATCGCCTGGTGCGTTGCGAAGTCGACTTCGATCATCATTGCATTCGTTGCTTTGCACTCAGGCGCCGCGCTCCCGCCGAGCAGCCGCTGCTCGCTACCATCGAATATCACCGCCCTCACAAACCCTTTAAAGGTGAACTATGAATGTTCGGCGATCGCTGAGACTTGGTCACGTCAACGTCAAAAAAGTGTTCGGCGATCGCTGAGACTCGCCCCATGAAGGGTGAGGGGGGAGGCTGCCTCCCTCCCTGGTTTCTCCGTGGTCCAGCCGGGCATTCGTATGGGACGGGAGCGCGTCATTCGCGGCTAATGGTGACGCCAGAGTTCCGCGAAAGCGTTGACGGCGGCGTCGACGTCGGCCGGCGTGACATGGCGGTGGGTGACGAAACGCAGCGCGTGGGGGTCGGCCGGCGCGACCAGCACGCCCTTCGTCTTCAGATCCGCCGACCACTGCATCGCGTGGCGCCCGCTTTTTCTCACGTCGACCCGGACGATGTTTGTTTCCGCATCGGCGGGATCGCACAGGCTCGCGTCGATGCGGTGCAGCGCTTCGGCGAGGCGCCTGGCGGTGCGATGATCCTCGGCGAGGCGCTCGATCATGGTCTCCAGCGCGACGATGCCGGCCGCGGCGAGCGGCCCGGCCTGCCGCATGTTCCCGCCGAGCATGCGGCGGAACGCGCGGGCACGCTCGATGAATGCGCGGCTTCCGCACAGCAGCGATCCCACCGGCGCGGACAGGCCCTTCGAGATGCAGAAGCATACCGAATCGGTGTGCTGCGCAACGCGGCGTGCGTCGACCCTTAACGCTGCCGCCGCGTTGAACAACCGCGCGCCGTCGGTGTGCACCGGGATGTTGTTCTCGCGCGCGAGCGCATGGACCGCCTCCATGTGCACGAGCGGGAGTACCGCGCCGCCCGCGCGGTTGTGCGTGGTTTCCATGTAGACGAGCGCGGTGCCCATCTGATGGCGGGTAGTGGCGGGTCTGAGCGCTTCGCGCAGGGCATTGACGTTCATCGCGCCGCGCGCGCCCGGTATGCCGCGGTACATGAGACCGGCAACCGCGGTGATGCCGCCGAACTCGGCGTAGAGCGTATGCGATCCTTGCTCAAGCAGCACTTCGCCGCCGCGGCTCGCGTGGGTGAGCAGCGCGACCAGGTTCGCCATCGTGCCGCTTGGCATGAAAGCGGCCGCCTCCTTGCCAGTGCGCTCGGCGGCGAGCGCCTCGAGCCGCATCACCGTGGGATCCCCGTCGCGCGAGTCGTCGCCGAGGGTCGCTTCGCGCATGCTCTCGAGCATCGCTTCGGTCGGTCGGGTGACTGTATCGCTGCGCAAGTCGATCATCTCGGAATTCTCCGTTGACAAAGGCCGGTCAATAGCATTCCTCCTGCCCGGCAGGCGGCACCGGTCGCTGCACGAAGCCGAACCTCCCGGCGACGTCGGTCGAGGCGATCGCCGCCACCGGCACCGCGTGCCCGCGGTATCTGAACCAGAGCGCGCTGTCCGCGCCGCGCTGCAGCGCCTCGATTCCGGCGCCGAGGCGCTCTTCGTCGAGCGGGCTGCCTCGAGCGTCGGTAAAGCAGGCGAGCAGGCGCTCGAGATCGCGGTCGTGCACGATGCCGATGCCATGCTCGGTGAGCAGCAGCAGCCCCCCGGCCTCGTCGATCCAGGCACCTTCAATCCTGTCAACGCGGCGCCCGGTGTGGCATTCGAGTCGTGGTGCGTCGGCCGCGCTGCCGCCTTCAGAAAAGCGATAGACGAGCGGCGTGTAGTCAAGCGCGACGTACACGCGCTGCGGGCCGTTCTGGAAGAACCAGCGCCCCCGGTCGTCGCGCTCGTAGTTGCGACCGATGAAGGCGGCGACAAGAGGATTGCCGACACGCTCGCGCTTGATGAGCCACCGCCCGCGACGGTCGAGCGCGAGCCAGCCGTAGACCGCCGGCAGGTCGGGCCATCTGGCCATCGCGCGCAAGACCGACTCATCCATGCTGCGTTACCGCCCGAGGGCCGGCGGTTGTTGCTATTGCTCGTCCGACTGCGCGCTCTTGCTGTGCTGGGCGACGAGGTCCTTCTGCACGTTGGGCGGGACAGGCTCGTAGTGGCTGAACTCGATCGAGTACGAGCCCTGGCCGCCGGTCACCGACTTGAGCCGCGATTGATAGTTGTTGAGCTCGGAGAGCGGTGCCATCCCCGTGATCGACACCACGCCCGCCTGCTGCGTCTGCGTCCCGCTGATCTGGCCGCGCTTCGAGGAGATGTCGCCAGCGATGTCCCCCATGTTGCCTTCGGGCGCCATGATCTCGATTTTCACGATGGGTTCGAGGATGATCGGTCGCGCCTTGCCGATCGCGTCGAGGAACGCGCGCTTGCCCGCGGCGATGAAGGCGACTTCCTTGGAGTCGACCGGGTGGTGTTTGCCGTCGTAGACGATGACGCGCACGTCTTGCACCGGGAAGCCCGCAAGCGGTCCCGCGTCGAGCACCTGGCGTACGCCCTTTTCCACTGCCGGAATGAACTGCGAGGGGATCACGCCGCCTTTCACCTCGTCGACGAACTCGAAGCCCGTCCCGCGCTTCAACGGCTCCACGCGCAGGAAGACCTCGCCGAACTGGCCCGCACCGCCGGTCTGCTTCTTGTGCCGGTGATGGCCTTCGGCCTTGGCGGTGATGGTCTCACGGTAGGGAATGCGCGGCGGTTTGGTCGTGACCTCGACGTGATACTGGTTCGCCATCTTGTCGAGGATGTAGCGCATGTGCAGGTCGCCGAGGCCCCGGATCACGGTCTCGTTCACCGCCGGATTGTGCTCGACGCGAAAGCAGGGATCCTCGGCAGCAAGCTTGTGCAGCACTTCCGAGATGCGCTGCTCGTCGCCGCGCTTCTTCGGCTCCACCGCGAGGCTGTACATCGGGGTCGGGAACTCGAGCGGCACGAGGCGGATGCGGTCCTCGTCGTGGGAGTCGTGCAACACGGCGTCGAGATGGATCTCGTCGACCTTGGTTACCGCCGCGAGCTCTCCCGGCACCACGGCATCGGTCTCGATGAACTCCTTGCCCTGCAGCAGGTAGAGGTGGCTCACCTTGAAGGGCTTCCTGCCGTCGCCGACAAAAAGCTGCGTGTCCTTGGTGATCGTGCCCTGGTACACGCGGAACGCGCTCACCTTGCCGACAAAGGGATCGACCACCACCTTGAACACGTGCGCGAGCGCGTGCATTTTCGGGTCCGGCTCGGAACGGATCTCCAGGGCGCGCTGCCCCTCGCCCTTCATGAACTGGGGGGGGTTGCCTTCGGTAGGATTGGGCATGAGCTTGACGAAAATGTCGAGCAGCTCCGCGACCCCTGCACCGTTCTTCGCCGAGACGAAGCACACGGGGACCAAATGACCCTCGCGCAGCGCTTTTTCGAACGGCGCGTGCAGCTGCTCGGGGCTCACCTCGCCCTGATCGAGATAAAGCGCCATGAGTTCCTCGTCGACTTCGACCACCTGGTCGATCAATGCGCGGTGCGCATCCTCGACCGAGGAGAAGTCGGAGGCGCCCGATGGATTGAAAAAACAGTCGACCACCTTTCTGCCGCCGTCTGCCGGCAAGTTGATCGGCAGGCATTCTTTGCCGAATGCGCCCTGGATCGCGACAAGCAACTGCGGCAGGTTCACGTTCTCGGCGTCGATCTTGTTGATGATGATCGTGCGGCAGAGCTTGCGCTTCGCCGCCCACTGCATCATGCGGGTGGTGATCATCTCTATTCCGTTCTGCGCGTTGATCACCACCGCTGCGGTCTCGACCGCCGAAAGCCCCCCGATCGCCTGGCCCATGAAATCCGGAAGGCCGGGTGTGTCGACGAGATGCGCGCGGGTGTCGCGGTGGTGTAAGTGGACGAGGGCCGAGGCGAGCGAATGCTGGTAGGTCTTTTCGAGCGCATCGAAATCGCACACCGTGCTGCCTTTTTCGACGCTGCCCATCGCGGGGATCGTTCCCGCCTTATGCAGCAACGCCTCGACGAGCGTCGTCTTCCCCGCGCCGCCGTGCCCGACGAAGGCAATGGTGCGGATCGTTTCAGGCGCGAATTTCGGCATTACAACATCCTCCCGCCAGGTTTTTGTCGGATTCGACCGAGTATAGCCGCCCCTCCCGGCCGCGTTCAAGGTACACGCGACGTGCGTGCGTTAACCCCGCGTCGTGCGATGCGCCGTTTATAGACGGGCAAGCACAGCGGCGTGTAAACCCGGGAGAACACCATGCTCAAGAAATGGATCATCGCAACCGCCCTCTGGTGCACCGTGCCGGGCGCAGCGCCTGCCTTCGGCACCCTCGCCGACGTGACGATCTATGACCGCACACAGGGCAGGGCGCTTCCCGTCTACTCCCACGAGGGCAGGCGTTACGTGGCAGGCAAGCCCGGCAACGAGTACCAGATCCGGGTCAGAAACGGCTCGGGCGCGGATATCCTTGCCGTAGTATCGGTCGACGGCGTCAACGTGGTGAGCGGGGAGACCGCGAACTGGAACCAGGCCGGCTACGTCCTTCGGCCGCACGAGATGCTCGACATCAAGGGCTGGCGCAAGAACCTGCAGCGGGTGGCGGCGTTCTTTTTCACCGAGCACGAGAATTCGTACGCGTCGCGCACCGGACGCCCCGACAACGTCGGGGTGGTCGGCGTGGCATTGTTCCGCAAGAGGCCGGAACCTGCGGCGCTGATCGAACGCGAGCCGCGCTCGCAGGCGCCGGCACGGGACAACGGGGCGGCGGGTGGTGGCGCCATTCCGCGGCCAGCGGAGGCGTCGGGTTCGCCGAACGAGCCGGCCGCTTCGGCTGCGGACAGCGCCGCGCCGCGCTCGGTGCACGTGCCCAGCCGGGAAACGACGCTAGGCACGGGCCACGGGCGTAGCGAGCGCTCGATCGCGCGCCACACCTCTTTCGAGCGCGCCACGGAAACGCCCGAAGAAGTCATCGTGATCCACTACGACAGCTATCGCAATCTGGTGGCGCAGGGCGTGATCAGGGGACCGCAACTCGCAGCGCCCTCGCCGTTTCCTGGTCAGTTCGTGCCGGACCCGTGGTGAGGCGGTGAATGCGATAGGCAGCGGTGTGGCGGCTGCAGCGAGCGGCGCGCTTCCATGCGCGGGGTGACGTGCGCGCGCCGGTTGCGAGCCCGGAAGCGCGCGCGCATACTGGCACCCCGGCATGAACCGCGACAGCGTGGCCGACGAAGAGCTGATGGCGAGATATCGCGATGGCGACGCGGGTGCATTTGAGGTGCTTTACAACCGCCACCGGGGCGGCTTGTACCGCTACCTGTTGCGTTCGAGCGGCAGTGCGGCGACGGCAGAGGAGCTGTTTCAGGACGTGTGGATGAACCTGGTCCGCGCCCGCGCCAGCTATGCGGCGACCGCGAAGTTTACGACCTATCTCTACCGGCTCGCGCATAACAGGCTGATCGACCATTACCGCCGCCGGCCGCAGGGCGTGCCGGTTTCCTTCGAGGACGACTGCCCGGAACTCGATACCCTCGCCCTGGATCCGAGCGGCCAGCCGGATGCACGCTATGACACCAAACAGAAAGCCGAACGTCTCCTGGCGTTGCTCGCAGAGCTGCCCGAAGCGCAGCGCGAGGCCTTTCTGCTGCGCGAGGAGGCGGGGCTTTCGGTGGAAGACATCGCCCAGGCAACGGGAGTCAACCGGGAGACCGCGAAGAGCCGGCTGCGGTATGCACTGGCGAACCTGCGCAGCGGCATGCGAGGTTATCTGTGAGCGAGCTGCCCCACACGGGCAAGCCTGAAGACGCCGTGGCTGATCCCGCGCTGTCCGGCCTCTATCGGGAAGCGGGGCGCGAGATACCCCCGTCCCGGCTTGACCGCGCGATTCTCGCAGCGGCGCGGGGCGGAGGAAGTGAACGCTCACGTTTGTTGCGCCGTGATCTCGTGCTGGCGTGGCGGCTCCCCCTCTCGCTCGCTGCGGTCGTCGTGCTGAGCGTCACCCTCGTCATGCTCATGACGGAAAGGCACGGCGACGAGGCCGTGGAGGCGTTGCCCCTCGCGCCGCCCCCCGCAACCGGCGTCGCCCCGGAGGCGGCGGTAAGTGCCGCGCCTGCGCGGCCAGCCGTAGAAGACGGGGACGTGCCGCTCAGCTCGCGTGATGACCACCGGCGGGCTTCGACTGTCCCCCAAACCAAGGAGGTGGCCGCTGCGGCGGTGGCCGGGAAGCGAACCGCAAGACCATCAACGCGCGATGCGTCTAGGCCGCCGGTTGCGCAAACGAGGCCTGTTGCCGGCGAGGCCCGAACCGCTGGGCGCGAGGCGGAGAAAAAGGAAGAGATGGCAGCCCCGCAGGCGGCTTCGCGCTTGGAAGCGCGGTCGCAGGCTGAAGATACCGCGAGCGCTGCGCCTGTGCCCGCTCCGCCGGATACGCCCACGGCGGACGTCGCGCCCAAGGAAACCATCCGCCCCGGTGCGGTTGCGCCTCGCGCCGCGGCAGCGCCGGTCGGCGGCCTTCAAACGCAAGCACAAGAGATCCACGACCTGCCGCCTGAGCAGTGGCTTGCGAAAATCGAGTCCTTGCGGCGGGAGGGCAAGGCGGCCGAAGCCAAACGCAGCCTTGCCGAATTCCGGAGGCGCTATCCCGATTATCCGTTGCCTCCCTCGCTGCGCTAGCCCGGGTTCATGAAAGACACAGCCGGCGGGTTCCCGCCGTCCGAGCCATGCCCAGGCAGCCGGACCCGTAGGGGTGTCGCAGCAGCGGTTGCCCCGTACGACTGTGATCGTCGCTTCAACGCGCTTGCGCGCCACGGGCAGGCGCTTCTCGAATGTTATTACCGGAATCCATGCCTCGTCTCACCGACACCCTGCGACAAGCCGGTTCCTGAACGGATATTCATTGTAAGTCAATTGGTTGTACGCTTGCATGGCGCTCTGCGGAAAACGGAACCCCAGTCGCGGCATGGATGTCGAATGGCAGGGTTGGGTGGGTCCGAACATAAGGAATGTGCTGGCGCAACGCATCGCCGGAGCTTCGCCTAAAACCCACAGAACTTGACAAAGCACAAGAAAAACAAGAAAATGCCTGGATGGTGCGTCGCACCATTCTTTTTGCCCGCAAAATCTCCCGGGCACATCAATCGGTTGCAATAGGCCAAGCGAACCACTAGAATTGGCCAATTTTTTGAAGTTAACCACTAAAAGTTGTGGTTATGTTCAACGAGTCGTACGGTTACCCAGGCAAGGTAGCTGTGGCCAATCAGGATGCAACCGCCCGAGCGAGACAAAGGAGGTTCTGCGATGCGAGCAAACCGCATTCAGCCCTGCGCCCCGAGTGGAAGCAAGCGGACGTTACCGGCGCGTCGCGCTGTATCGATGGGGGTGCTAGTGGCAAGCTTGGCGGCGTCAAGCATGGTAGCCCTGGAGACCTACGATATCCGAGTGCCGGGGCTAACCGATCGCACCGGCTCATCCGGGGCGTTGCGATCGGGTGCGCCGGGCGCCGCGGGTGAGGGGGAAAATACCGAACCCGCCACGACTCCCATCACCGGCCGCTATCGCGCGCTGGCCGAGTTTCTGGCGAAAAAATACCGGGTCTCGCGGGAATTCACCGTCGATCTCGTGTCTATCGCACACGCCGTGGGCACTCGTCTGGGCCTCGATCCGCTGTTGATCCTGGCGGTGATGGCGGTCGAGTCCAAGCTCAATCCGATCGCGGAGAGCGTCGCCGGAGCGAAGGGGCTGATGCAAGTGATCCCGAAGTATCACAGCGAGAAGCTCGACGGCTTCGGCGGCGAGCGGGCGGTTTTCGATCCCGAGGCGAACATCGTGGTGGGCGCGCTCATCCTCAAAGAATACCTTCGCCGCACCGGCAATCTCACTTCCGCGCTGCAGATGTACGCGGGCGCGCTCGACGATCACGAGGACGAGTACAGCGCCAAGGTGCTCTACGAGAAACAGCGCCTGCAGGACGTGCTCGCCCGGTACGTCGGCCGCGCGCGTCAGTCCGAATCACCGGCATCGAGCGATACGGCGCTCGGGCTGTAGCCGCGGCGAGCGATCAGACGCGGGCGGCCATGGACGTGAAAATCAGGATTTTCTGGAGCGCCGGCGAAGTGATCGCTAACCTACGTGACACGCCGACGGTCAGTAAGGCCACGCGCGATACGGCCACGGCCGCCAGAACGGGTCGTAATACGGGTAATGGAATGGCGCGTGAGGAAAGTACGGCGGCCAATGCCCGCCGGGCCGCCACTCCATGAGCCGTATGGTGGCGCCAGCGATCACCGGGTAGCTCAATGTTTCCCCGCCGATTGCGCGGGGCGTCGCCGCGCCAAGATTTCCGACGACATTGAGCACCTTCCCGGGAGCGAAGCGCCGCGGCTCGAACGGCCCGGGGTAACAAGCGATGAACATCCCGCTGCCCCCGGGCCCGATGTAGCCGCTCGTGTCGAACACCCGGGACAAGACGAAACAGGTGTCGTCCCCATCGCTGACGCGGCTGACGATCTCCCCATACCAGTCGACCCGCGGCCCGAGGAAATCCTGATCCAGAGTATCGCGGCGGGTCGGCGCCGCGTGCGCCCACGGCGTTCCGACCGCAGAGGCAAGACACGCAGCGGCAATCAGGAAACGGCGTAACAACTTCGCCATGATACGGCCACACAGCGCCCCGGTGTTCCGGACGCCTGATATGATAGGACAGAACGGGTCGGGGTGCGGAGAACAACCGCGTTTTGCCAGGGCATACTGGCCTGGCGTGGCGCCGCGGCGCGCGACACCCGCCATGCACCGTGTGGTATACAGTGTCGGCTCGATTCGAGCAACGGAGGTCGCCATGGCGGAGCAAGGCTTGTCCAAGGACTTGTTCGAATTCATGCCGGGATCCCAGGGATAGCGCTGCCCGGCGGTGCGGCTCGGCAGCCCCGCGGCGTAGCCTTCCGCCCCCCACGCGCCGTGGACCCGGGAACACGAAACGCACGACCCCCTGCGGCGTGTGCAGCCGACCGATATTGCGCGTACATCCCCGCGCGGTAGTGGGTCAGTTTGGCTTTGCTCCCGGTGCGGCAAACGGCGCGCTGCGGGTGCCCGAGCCATCGGTGCTCGTCAACACAAGACTTCGCTTGACGGCTTACCCGCGACGCGCGCCGCCGCACAGGTCGCTGCGGCCAAACTGACCCACTACCCCCCGCGCGGCGGATTTGATTTTCGTGGCAATCGCTGCTATTGATGAACCATCGGCACGCGCGGGCGTGCTTTGTGAAGGAGGTCACCATGGCAGATACGATCCGCAGGGCGGACTATTTCAGCATCGAGGTCGCGAACAAGGTCGGCGAGGGCGCGCGCCTGCTCAAGGAATTGCGCGAACAGGGAGTCAATCTCGTCGCGTTCACCGGCTTCCCCAGCGGGCGGCGCGCGCAGGTCGATTTCATCCCCGCCGACACGGCGCAATTCAAGGCGGCGGCGAAGAACATGAGGCTCAAGGCCGGCGCGAAGAAGACCGTGTTTCTCGCCCAAGGCGAGGACCGGCCGGGGGCGATCGCGGAGATCTGCGAGAAGCTCGCTGCCGCGGGCATCAACATGACGGCGATGGACGCGGTCGCCAGCGGCGACGGACGCTACGGGGCGATTTTCTGGGTCAAGCCGCGGGACGTCAACAGGGCTGCGAAGGTCCTCGGCGCGAGCTGAACGGGGATGCGCAGATGAGCGCGGACATTCCGGCGATGATGATCGGGACGATTCCAGCCTGACCCGGGTTCATCGGCGTCAGTCTGCCGCGATCAGCGTTGTCTTGAACTTCTCCGTTGCCTTGACGAGCTCCTTGCAGATGCCGGGCTCCCACGCCGAGTGTCCGGCGTCCGGCACGACGACGTACTGCGCCTCCGGCCAGGCGTGGTGCAGCTCGTCGGCGGTCACGATCGGACACACCGCGTCGTAGCGGCCCTGCACGATTACCGCCGGAATCGCGCGCACCCGCCGCACGTTCTCGAGCAGCGCGTTCTGCGGCAGGAAGACGCCGTGGCTGAAATAGTGCGCCTCGATGCGCGCGAGCCCCAGCGCGACCGCGTCGGCTCCAAAATAGGCGACCGTTTCCGGGCTCGGTAGCAGCGTCGAGCACGAGCCTTCGTACGTGCTCCAGATGCGCGCCGCGGGAAGGTGCACCTTCGGGTCGGGATCGGTGAGCCGCCGATAGTAGGCGGCGAGCAGATCGCCGCGCTCCGCTTCAGGAATGGGCTCGGTGAACGCGCGCCACGCCTCGGGGAAGAAGTGCCTCAAGCCGTACAGAAACCACTCGATCTCGGCGCGCCGGCAGAGGAAGATGCCGCGCAGGACGAACCCGCTGCAGCGCTCCGGGTGCGCCTCCCCGTAGGCGAGCGCGAGGGTGGAGCCCCACGAGCCGCCGAAGACGAGCCAGCGCTCGATGCCGAGATGCCGGCGGAGCCTTTCAATGTCCGCGACGAGGTGCGGCGTCGTGTTCTCGCGCAGTTCGCCGAGCGGCATTGAACGGCCGGCGCCGCGCTGGTCGTAAATCACGATCCGGTAAACCGCGGGATCGAAGAAGCGCCGGTGTGCAGGCGCCGCGCCCGCTCCCGGACCGCCGTGCAGAAACAGCACCGGTGCGCCGTTCGGGTTGCCGCACTGCTCCCAGTACATGGAATGCAGCCCGTCGAGCGCGAGCATGCCGCTTGCGAACGGTTCGACTTCGGGATAGAGCTGGGCGCGGATATCCTGCGGCAGGTCGGCCATTGCAGTATGCCGTCGCTGTTACCTTGACCGGTGGGGCGACCTTAGCACAAAAGCTCGCCGGCGCTCAAACGCGCCCGGCGCCGGCGCGCGGCGGGGGTGCGGTATAATCTGCGCCTCGAATCTCGAGAGTTGCGGGACATGCATGGTACAGCCTCCGCACAGCAGCGCTCGAATACCACCGCTCGCCGACGCCTGGAAAATCCCGATCGTTCCCACCAGGGGCCTCATCAACCAGCGCGATCTCGCGCTTGCCTGTTCGCCGGGAGTGGGGGCGGCGTGCAAGGCCATTGCCCGCGACGGGACCGGACGGCGCTGGTGGTAGTCGATGCCGGCGCCCGGCGCGGCAAGCAGAAGGGCCTGCCGTAACCGGGGCGGCGGCGAATTTCCCGGCGGCGAAGCGCGAAACTTCGCGCGTCGCGATCATACGGGGAGCAAAACCAAGGGGAAAACATGAGCAAAGCACGAATCGAACGCGACACCATGGGCAACATCGAAGTGCCGGCCGACCGGCTGTGGGGCGCCCAGACCCAGAGGAGCCTGATGCACTTCCGCTTCCCCGGGGAAGTGATGCCGCTCGAGGTGGTGCACGCGCAGGTGATCGTGAAAAAGGCGGCTGCGGCGGTCAACATGCAGCTCGGGATGCTCGACAAAAGCAAGGGAGCGGCGATCATCAAGGCAGCGGACGAGGCTCTTTCCGGCAAGCTCGATGACCATTTTCCGCTGGTCGTATGGCAGACCGGGTCGGGCACCCAGACCAACATGAACGTGAACGAGGTGCTTGCCAACCGCGCTTCCGAAATCCTCGGCGGGCCGCGCGGCGAGCAGCGCCTGGTGCATCCCAACGACGAGGTGAACAAGGGACAGTCGTCGAACGACACCTTCCCCACCGCGATGCACGTGGCAGCGGTGATCGCGCTCGAGCGGGAGGTCAAGCCCGCGGTGAAAAAACTGCGCGCGACTCTCTCCGGAAAGTCGAAGAAGTTCATGCGCATCGTCAAGATCGGTCGCACGCACCTGCAGGACGCGACGCCGTTGACGCTCGGCCAGGAGTTCTCGGGCTACGCCTCGCAGCTCGATCACGGGCTCGCGCACATCGACGGCGCGCTCCCGCATCTTTGCGAGCTGGCGCTGGGCGGCACCGCGGTGGGCACCGGCCTGAACGCGCATCCGAAATTCGCGGTGAAGGTCGCGGCGGAACTGAAGCGCCTCACCGGGCTGCCGTTCGTCACTGCGCCGAACAAGTTCGAGGCGCTTGCCTCCTGCGACGCCGTGGTGCACGCGCACGGGGCGTTGAAGACGCTCGCCGCTTCCCTCATGAAGATCGCGAACGATATCCGCTGGCTCGCCTCCGGTCCGCGCTGCGGCATCGGAGAGCTCGTGATTCCGGAGAACGAGCCGGGCAGTTCCATCATGCCGGGCAAGGTAAATCCTACCCAGTCCGAATCGATGACCATGGTATGCTGCCAGGTGTTCGGCAACGACGTCGCGGTCAACGTGGGCGGCGCCTCGGGCAACTTCGAGCTGAACGTCTTCCGGCCGATGGTGATCCGCAACTTCCTGCACAGCGCGAAGCTCATCGCGCACGCCTGCGAGAACTTCAACGAGCACTGCGCGGTCGGCATCGAGGCGAGCCGCGAGCGAATCGAGCAGCTCGTGCGCGAATCGCTGATGCTAGTGACGGCGTTGAACCCCTACATCGGCTACGACAAGGCGGCGGCGATCGCAAAGAACGCGCACAAGAAGGGCATCACGCTCAAGGAGTCGGCGCTCGAACTGGGCCACGTCACCGCCGAGCAGTTCGATATGTGGGTGCGGCCGGAAAATATGGTTGGAAAAATCTGAAACAAGACTATAGCCACAGAGAGCACAGAGGAAAAACAACCTTGGGACCACGTCCCTTCAATCTTGAGTTTTCCCCCCGTGATCTCTGTGTCCTCTGTGGCTGATTCAGGTTTGTATGAGTGACAAGCGCGTAGCGGCTGTCACCGGCGCGAACCGCGGGATCGGTTTCGAGATCTGCCGCCAGCTCGCCGGGCGCGGCGTCCGGGTGGTGCTGACCAGCCGCAACGCGGCGAAGGGAAGGGTGGCGGCAAGTAAGCTCGCTGCGGAAAGGCTGGAGATCGATTATCACCGGCTCGACGTCACCAGCGCGCGCTCGGTCGCCGCGCTGGCGGCGTTCGTGGACAGCCGGTACGCGCGCCTTGATATCCTGGTGAACAACGCCGGAGTGATGCTCGACCCGAGGGGCTCGCGCGTGCTTTCCTCGGATATCGAGACGTATCGCGCTACACTGGAAACGAACTTTTTCGGTCCCTTGCGGCTGGTGCAGGCGCTGGTGCCGCTCATGCGCAAGCGCGGTTACGGGCGCATCGTGAACCTCTCGAGCGGGCTCGGCCAGCTCTCCGAAATGGGCGCCGGCACTCCGGCATACCGCGTCTCCAAGGCGGCACTGAACGTGCTGACGCGCACGCTCGCCGCAGAGCTGGCCGGCGAAAACATTCTCGTCAACTCCATGTGTCCGGGGTGGGTGAAGACCGATATGGGCGGGCCGAGCGCCACGCGCACGGTGGAAAAGGGAGCGGACACTGCAGCGTGGCTCGCGACCTTGGCCGATAACGGCCCGACCGGCGGCTTTTTCCGCGATCGCAAGCCGATTCCCTGGTGAACGATGAATGACAAAAAAATTCCCCGCCTTGCGGGCGGGGAACCGTGATCGCGGGCGCGTCAGATCTTGAGCATCTGCTTCGCCTTGCCGAGCGCTTCCATCGAGTCCTTGTGCTTGCCTTCCTTGTGGAACTTCTCGCCGTCGGCGCGGTACTTCTTGACGTCGGCCATCTGTGCGTCGCTGAGCTTCGGGTTCTTCGCCAGCGCGGCGTCGATCGCCTTCATTTCTTTCGGGCAGGAAAAAGCGAGTGCTGCGCCACTCGCCAGGGCGAGCGTTGCTGCGAGAACAATCGAGCGTATTTTCATCGTGGACTCCTCATGCTGTCGTTCGAAGGATGAAACGCCTCATCAGTATTTTTTGCCGCCGTCATCGGGCTCGACCCGCCCGGGCGGCGTGACGGGTGGCCATGGCCACGGGTAAAATCTGCGGTGGTCACGACCGCGATGATCCCCGGTGACACACGTGAGGTTAACACCCCGTTCCCGCAGACTATTCCCGCTCACGCGCGAATGGATCGCCGAGCGGCTCAGGCGCCCGGCGCCGCCGCCGCGGCCGGAGGACAGGCACGTCATCAAGTTGCCCGAAGGCGCGCCGGTGACGCTCGCCGCGGTGCTCATTCCGCTGGTGAACCGGGCCGGGGAGGTGACCGTGCTGCTGACCCAGCGCACTCCCCACCTCGACGATCACGCCAGCCAGATCAGCTTCCCCGGAGGCAGGGTGGAGCCCGGCGACGCGAGCCGCGAAGATACGGCACTGCGCGAAGCGGAAGAGGAAATCGGCCTTGCGCGCGACCGGGTGGAGCTCCTCGGCCGGCTGCCCGACTACGAAGTTCCATCCGGTTTCCGCATTACACCCGTCGTGGGATGGATCGAACCGCCCCTTGCGCTCAGGCCCGACCCGTTCGAGGTCGCCGAGGCGTTCGAAGCGCCGCTCAGCTTCTTTCTGGACCCGGCCCATCACGAGCGGCGCAGCTATCGCTTCAGGGGCCGGCATCGCCACTACCTCGCCATGCCCTACCGGGGGCGCTACATCTGGGGCGCCACCGCCGCGATACTCCATATTCTGTACCGCCTGTTGCACGAGGACTATTGAGACGGGCGCGGAACCGGAGAACAGCCGCCGGGCCGCCCGCACCGCAGACAAGCGAGGCAAGCCATGCTCATCAGCGCAGAACGGTCATTCCTGCTCGTCATCGACATGCAGAAGAAGGTGCTCGATCTGGTGCACGAGCACGCGCGGGTTACCGCAAATTGCGCGTGGCTTGTCGGGCTCGCCAACCGGCTCGGCGTGCCCGTGCTCGCCACCGAGCATTACCCCAAGGGGCTCGGTCCCATGCTCGAGCAGTTGCGGCAGCTGTTTCCCGCGCAGGCGATCGGCGTCAAGGCGCATTTCTCGTGCGTTGCGGCAGGCTGTCTCGATGCGATGCCTGCGAACCGCCGGCCGCAGGTCGTGATCGCAGGCATCGAAACGCATGTCTGCGTAATGCAGACGGCGCTCGACTTCAGGCAGGCGGGGAAGGAGGTGTTCGTCGTGGCCGACGCGACGTCGGCGCGCAGCCCTGCGGATGCCGCCTGTGCCCTTGAGCGCATGCGCTCCGCGGGCATCGCCGTCGTGACCAGGGAGATGGTGCTGTTCGAATGGCTGCGGCAAGCGGGCACACCGCTGTTCAAGGAGATCAGCGTCGAGTTCCTGCAGCGGCGGCCCGGGACCGCTTCGCAGGCCTCCGGACCGGCATAGGGCGCGAGCCGCGACGCCACCGGGCGGATAGAACGGCCTGCGCGGTTGTGGCAAGATAGGCTGTCGTGCGCGCTCGCGGGCGGGGTGGACCGAACAAGAATCCGCTGGCGCCGTCAGCCGGTTGCCGGCAGGGCTGCCGGGGCGACCCGCCGGGCGGAAGAGCTGCGCACCGGTCTGCCAGGGGAGAGTATAGCTGGACAATTCTTTACGGCAGGCGCGGCCCAAGGTCGCGCTGATCCTGACTGGCGGCGGCGCACGCGCCGCCTACCAGGTCGGCGTGCTGCGCGCGATCGCCGAGCTACTTCCGAGGCACGTCCGCAACCCGTTCCCGATCATCTGCGGCACGTCTGCCGGTGCGATCAACGCCGCGGTGCTGGCGGCCAACGCGCCCGACTTCCGACGCGGGGTGCGGCGCCTGATGACGGTGTGGAAAAACTTCCGCGTGCACCATATCTACCGGGCGGATCCGGTCGGGGTGTTCCGCAACAGCGCGCGCTGGATTTTGACGGGGCTCACCGGCGGCTCCAGGCGCAACAAGCCGGTCTCGCTCCTCGACAACACGCCGCTCGCCGGGCTGCTGCGCGAGAAACTCGATTTTTCGGGGATCCAGCGCGCGATCGACGCGGGTAACTTGACCGCGTTGAGCGTTACGGCCTCCGGCTACACCTCGGGCCAGTCAGTGACCTTCTATCAGGGGGTGGCGAGCCTCGCGCCCTGGCAGCGCGCGCGGCGCATAGGCATACCGATGGCGATCGGTGTCGAGCACCTGGTCGCTTCGAGCGCGCTGCCGTTCATCTTCCCGCCGGTACGGATCAACCGCGAGTACTTCGGCGACGGCTCAATGCGGCAAATCGCGCCGGTCAGCCCGGCGCTGCACCTGGGCGCCAACCGCCTGCTCGTGATCGGCGTAGGCCGGCAGCTCGAGCGCCAGCAGCCGGAGCGGGTCAAGGTCGATTCCTATCCTTCGCTCGCGCAGATCGCGGGCCACGCGCTGAACAGCATCTTCCTCGACAGCCTCGAGGTGGACCTGGAGCGCCTGCAGCGCATCAACCGCACCATCCGGATGATTCCTCCAGAGGTGCTCAAGCAGACCGGTTATCCGCTGCATCAAGTCGATTTCCGGCTGCTTTCGCCCAGCGTGGAGCTTGAGAAAATCGCGATCGAGCACGCCGGGGAGCTGCCGCGCACGATCCGCGTGCTTTTGTTCACGGTGGGCGCGCTGAAACACAGCGGCTCCAACCTGCTCTCCTACCTGCTGTTCGAAAAGCCGTTCTGCCGCGAACTGATCGCGCTCGGGTACGACGATACCATGGCGCGCAAGCAGGACCTTATGGCGTTGCTGGGTTGCGCAGACACGCATGCCTAGCGCGCTGCCCGCGCCTGCGGCCCGCTTCCGACAAGGGGCGCGTGCTTCGTGCCGCGCGACGGCCCGCAACAAACAGTTGCCTTGCCCGGCTTCTGCCTGTATAACATTCCGTACAGTTGCCTCGATTGCCCACTGAGGACTTCCCATGAGCCGTGCGTTTGTGAAAGACACGGACGACGATCTGGCTGCGGCCGAAGTGCCGGAGCGGCCGCGCAGCGAACATCCCAACTACGTGACCCCGCACGGGTTGGAGCAGTTGCACGCGCGCCTCAAGGAGCTGCAGGAGCGGCGCGAGCAGCTTGCGGGAATGACCGAGGACGATCCGCTTGCCAAGCAGAAGCTGCTTGAGGTCGAGCGCGACATGCGTTATTTCAACGCCCAGGTCGAACGCGTGATCGTGGTCGATCCCGCCACCCAGCCGCAGGATGAAGTGCACATCGGCGCGGCGGTCAGGATCAGCGACGAACGCGGGAAGACCCACGAGTTCAGCATCGTGGGTGACGACGAAGCGGACGTCGCCAAGGGCAAGATCAGCTGGGCCTCACCGCTCGCCAAGGCGATGATCGGCGCCAAGGTCGGGGACATGGTCGTATGGAAGCGTCCCGCCGGCGACACCGAGGTCGAGATCGTCGAAATCAGGTATCCCAAGGCGTAGGCGGTGAGCGGCAAGCAGTAAACGGTGAGGTGTATGCACGACTCGCCGCTTGGCGCCTGCCGTTGCCGATCAACACCAGCCGCCCCGGATTTCCCGCTTCTGCGTCTCGCCGCGCTGCGGCCGCCCGCGCGGGCGTTACCCGACGCGGTGCCTCGCAGGTGCGCGTTCTCGGCGAGGCCGCTGCGGTCCTGCGCGTGACCGCCCGTGCTTTATGGTATCTTCGACGGGCCGCAAACGTACGCGTATGACGTTCGGATCGAGGCGATGAAGTTCATTTCGCTGCTTGTTGCCCTGCTGCTCGAGCAGGTGCGGCCGTTGCGGCCGAGCAACCAGGTACACGTGTTGCTGGTGCGTTACGTGCGAGCGCTCGAGCACCACTTCAACGGCGGGCAATACCGGCACGGTGTCATCGGATGGCTACTCGCGGTGGCGCCGGTTGCCGTGCTTACGGGCCTCGTCTACTACTACCTTCTGCGCGCGGGCCCGGTCCTCGCGATGGCGTGGAGCGTTGTGGTGCTGTATCTCACCATGGGCTTCAGGCAGTTCAGCCACTACTTCACCGAGATCTCGCAGTGCCTGCGGAGCGGAAATCTTGCCGCGGCGCGCGAACTGCTCGGCAAATGGCACGGCGAGTCCGCCACCGAGCTCAGCGCGAGCGAGATCGCGCGCCTTGCGATCGAGCAGGGGCTGCTGAGCTCGTACCGCCACGTGTTCGGCGTCGTCGCGTGGTTCGCCGTGCTGGGCCCGGTGGGGGCGGTGCTCTACCGGACCGCGAGCCTGCTCAACGACAACTGGGGAACGCGGCGGGACGCCGAGTTCGGTGAGTTCGGCGGCCCGGCGGCGACCGTCTTTCGTTGGATGGACTGGGTGCCGCTGCGCCTGACCGCGGTGAGCTTCGCGGTCGTCGGAGACTTCGAGGACGCGATCTACTGCTGGCGCGCGCAGGCGGCGGGCTGGCCGAACTACGCTCACGGGATCATCCTGGCGAGCGGCGCCGGCGCGCTCGGTGTGCGGCTCGGCGACGCGCTGCATCAATACGGCGGTGTGCGCTACCGCCCGGAGCTCGGTACCGGCGATGAGGCGGACGTCGAGCACATGCAGAGCACGGCGGGACTGATCTGGCGCGCGCTGGTGCTGTGGATGTTCGTGCTGTTGATCGTCACTATCGCGCACTCGCTCGGGTAGGCGCCGGCCTTTGACCTGTTCTTCCCGCTCGCCGTGACAGGCCGAAACCGCCGTCACAAGTTGAATAAAGCATCGATCTTGGCCGCGCAGATAAAGTCGTTCTCCGACAGCCCCCCGATCGCGTGCGTCGAGTACTCCACGCGACACTTGTTGTATCCGACCGTAAGATCCGGGTGGTGATCTTCGCGGTGCGAGACCCACGCCGTCGCGTTCACGAACGCCATCGTCTGATAGTAGTTCTTGAACGAGTAGGTCTTGCCGATGACGCCGCCCGCGTATTCCCACCCGTCGAGTTGGCCGAGCAGGCGCCGGATTTCGTCCGGCTTGAGCGGAGCGACGCCGCCTTCGCACGGCTTGCATTTCTTGTGGGCCAGGTCTTCGGTCATTTGAAGCTCCGTTGATAGCGATACACGCGAAATAGTGAGCGGCGGGCAGCGCTCGCCGCTCATGCTTTTTGCAGCCGCGCAATGCGTATCGCCGCCGGCGGGTGCGAGTCGTAGAAAGCGGAGTGCACCGGATCGGGGGTGAGCGTCGACGCATTGTCGCGATAGAGCTTCACCAGCGCGGACACGAGATCGGCGGCGGAGGCGTTGCGTGCGGCATATTGATCGGCTTCGAACTCGTGCTTGCGGGAATACATCGCGCCCAGCGGCTGCAGCAGGAAGGTGAAGACCGGCGCCACGAGGAAAAACAGGATCAGCGCCATCGCGGTGGAAGGGCTTGCGACGTTGAGCCCGGCGTAGAACCAGTCCTTCTCCATGAGGTAGCCGAGCAGCCACAGGAACGCGAGGCTCACCGCGAACACCCACGCCACGCGCTTCATCACATGGCGCAGCTTGAAGTGCCCGAGCTCGTGCGCGAGCACCGCTTCGACTTCCGCGGGACCGAGGCGCGCGAGCAAGGTGTCAAAGAACACGATGCGTTTCGACTTGCCGAAACCGGTGAAGTAGGCGTTGCCGTGCGTGGTGCGTCTGGATCCGTCCATCACCAGCAGACTTTGCGCCTTGAAACCGCATCTTGTGACCAATCGCTCGATGCGCTCCTTGAGTTCCTGGTCGGCGAGCGGAGTAAACCTGTTGAACAGCGGCGCGATGAAGGTGGGGTAGACGGTGAGCAGAAACAGGTTGAACGCGACCCACACCAGCCACACGTAGAGCCACCAGTAGCCGCCCATTTTTTCCATCAGCCACAGCACGGCCGCGACCAGCGGCAACCCGAGAACCGCGGCGAGCGCGAGGTTCTTCGCAACATCGACGAAGAACAGCCCCGGCGTCATGCGGTTGAAGCCGAAACGGCTCTCGATCCCGAACACGCGGTAGAGGCTCAGCGGCAGCTCCGCCGCCGACACGATGACCACCACCATAGAGATCAGCACGAGGCCGTGCACCAGCCCGGCGCCGGCGAGCCACGACGCGATCCCGTGCAGCGCCTGCAGGCCGCCTCCGAAAGTGAGCCACAGCACCAGCGCGACTTCCACTGCCGCCGCCACCGGAGCAAGCCTGGTCTTGGCGCAGGTGTAGTCGGCGGCACGCTGGTGCGCGGCAAGCGTGATGTGCTGCGCGAACTCGGCGGGTACCTCGCCGCGGCGCGCCTGCACGTGGCGCACATGGCGCCAGCCGAGCCACAGCCTTGTCGCGGTGGCAAGGGCGAGCGCGCACAGGAACACCACCGAGAACGTTGTCATGCGGCGTGCGGCTGACGCGGCTGCGGAAACTGTGACACAATACGCGGTGAAAAATCGCCAGAGCAATTATGGCACAGGACGCCAACAACCTCATCTGGATCGACCTCGAGATGAGCGGGCTTAACCCGGACACCGACAAGGTCTTGGAGGCGGCGATTGTGGTTACCGACGCGCAGCTCGGGACCGTGGCGGAGGCGCCGGCGCTCGCGGTGCGCCAGAGCGGGGCGGTGCTCGACGCGATGGACTCGTGGAACAAGGCGACGCACGCGAAGTCCGGACTGATCGACCGCGTCAAGGCGTCCACGCTCTCGGAGGCGGACGTCGAGCGGCAGATGGTCGAGTTCCTCGCCCAGCATGTGCCGCCCGGCGCCTCGCCGATGTGCGGGAACTCGGTGCACCAGGACCGGCGTTTTCTCGCGCGTCACATGCCGCGGCTGGAAGCCTACTTTCATTATCGCAACCTCGATGTGAGCACGCTGAAGGAGCTCGCCCGGCGCTGGAAGCCGGAGCTGCTCGCGGGACTTGCCAAGCAGGGCAAGCACGAGGCGCTGTCGGATATCTATGAATCGATTGCGGAACTCAGGTATTACCGGGAGAATTTCCTGAAGCTGTGAGCGGCAAGCGGCGAACCGGGCACAGGCGTCGCGACTGTTGCCGCCGGCCGCTCACTGCTCGCTGGTTCGTCCCTCCAGCCACCGCTGCAGCTTCTCGATATCGTCGAGTATCGTCGAGAAGTGCTCGCCGAACCCGGTCATCCGGTACTCGACGCGCGGCGGCACTTCGGCGTAGACCGCCTTCTCCAGGATCCCGAAGTTCTGCAGCTTGCGCAGACGCTCATTGAGCACCTTGGTGGAAAGGCCGGTGACGGCTTTGCGCATCGCCCCCGGCCGGCGCACTCCGTCGCGCACGAGCATCAGCACCGCGTGCTTCCAGTGCCATACCCGGCGGAAGAACAGGGGCTACGTGTTCAGCTCGCTCCGCAACTGAGAGCAAATGCGATAGACCGCCGATGAACGCCGATAAACGCAGGAATTAAGCTGGCGTTGCGACGCACGACCCTGTTCAAGACGGCGTTCATCTGCGTTTATCCGCGGTTTCCTACTCGAGCCTGATCTCGCCGTCGAACTTGAGATCGAGGCCGATCGCGCCGATCGAAAGCGTCATCGTCACCGGGAAGGCCTCGGTGCCCTTGAGCCTGCCCTCGCCGATCGCCTTCGACACCGCCTTCTCGATCGCGAGCTGGGAGTTCACCCCGACCGTCTTCAGGAACTTGCGGATGCTCATGTTCAACGTTTCGTCGTTCATCGTTTTCTCCTTCGAAAAAAAAGCACGCCGCATCTCAGCGCTGCGACTTGCAGTGATTGATGAGGCCGTTGGTCGAGGCGTCGTGGGTCGAGACGGGGGCGTTTCCCGAGAGCTCCGGAAGAATCCGGCCGGCGAGCCGCTTGCCGAGCTCCACGCCCCACTGGTCGAAGGCGTTCACGTTCCAGATCACGCTCTGTACGAAAACGCGATGCTCGTAGAGCGCGATCAGCGCGCCGAGCGTGCGCGGGTCGAGCCGCCTGAGCACGATGGAGGTGCTCGGGCGGTTGCCGGGGAAGACGCGATGCGGGAGATGGCGCGCGATCCCGGGCTCGCTCATTCCCTGCGCCGCCAGCTCGCCGCGGACTTCCTCCGCGGACTTGCCGCGCATCAGCGCCTCGGTCTGCGCCAGGAAATTCGCAAGCAGGATCGAATGGTGCTCGGAAAGCGCGTGATGCGGCCGGCAGGCGGCGATGAAATCGGCGGGAATCAGCCGCGTGCCCTGGTGCAGCAGCTGGTAGAACGCGTGCTGCCCGTTGGTGCCGGGCTCGCCCCAGACGACCGCGCCGGTGTCATAGTCGACCGGGCTGCCGTCGCGGGTGATGCGCTTGCCGTTGCTCTCCATTTCGAGCTGCTGGAGGTAGGAGGGCAGGAGCGCGAGCGACTGCGCGTAGGGCAGCACGACGCGCGAGGCCGCGCCGAAGAAGTTGACGTACCACACGTCGAGCAGGCCGAGGATGACGGGCAGGTTGCGCTCGAGCGGCGCGCGGCGGAAGTGCTCGTCGATCGCGTGTGCGCCGGCGCGCAGCTCGTCGAAGCGCTCCATGCCGAGGTAGATCGCGACCGGCAGCCCGATCGCGGACCACAACGAATAGCGTCCGCCCACCCAGTCCCAGAACTCGAACACGTTCTCGCGCGCGATGCCGAACTCGGCGGCTGCGGCGTAATTTGAGGACACCGCGACGAAGTGCCGCGCCACCGCGCGCTCTTCGCCGAGCTTCTCGACGAGCCAGCGGCGCGCCGAGCGCGCGTTGACCAGCGTCTCCTGCGTGGTGAATGTTTTCGAGGCGACGATGAAAAGCGTCGTCCCGGGATCGATCTGCCCGAGCGTCGCGTCGAGCAGCGCCCCGTCGATGTTGGAGACGAAGTGCAGACCGAGCCCCGGCGCCGCATATGGTTCCAGCGCCGCGGCGGCGAGCGCCGGCCCGAGGTACGAGCCGCCGATGCCGATGTTGACAACGTCGCGGATCGCGCCGCCGCGGTGCCCGGTATGGCGGCCCGCGCGCACCGCGGCGCTGAACTCCCGCATCTGTCCGAGCACGCGCGCGACCTCCAGCATCACGTCCTTGCCGTCGACGAACACCGGTGCTGTCCCGCGCAGCGCGGTGTGCAGCGCTGCGCGGCCCTCGGTTGCGTTGATTTGCTCGCCGCGGAACATGCGTTCGATCCACGCCGGCAGCCCGCAGTGCCGCGCGAGGTCGATGAGCAACGCGATGGTCTCCTCGTCGACCAGGTTCTTCGAGTAGTCGACCAGCATGTCATCGAGCCCGAGCGAGCACCGCGTAAAGCGCCCGGGGTCTGCGGTGAAAGCGGCGCGCAGGTCGAACGCGCCCATGCGGGCGCGATGGGCAGCGAGCGCTTTCCAGGGCGCGGACTCGGTCAGTGAGGACATCGCCGGTTGGGGTTGTCGGTGGGCGGTCGCGTCTGTCGGGTTGCGGCAATTGTACCTGCCTGCGGCGGCTGGAGGCCAACAGCCGAAAAGTCGTTACAATGGCGCCGCAGCATGGTGAAGCGCTGCCCCGGCAGGCCCGTGATTTCCCGATATTCTTAGAGCCCGTAACATAATGAAACACACGTGCGTTTCATTATGTTACGGGCTCTTAAATGCGCGATGTAGCGAAAGCCATGGCACGGGCGCTGGCCGGGCTCGCCCATCGCCGCATGCTCGCGCTCATGTTTCTGCCCGCGTCGCTGGCGGTGCTGGCGTGGGGCGGGGTCGTATGGATGTTCGCCGACGACTGGGCGCGCGGATTTGCCGGGTGGTGGGCGGGAACCGCGTTGCGGGAATTGGCAGTCTGGCTGGGAGTGGAGGGGCTCGTCGCGGCGGCCTGGGTGCTGGTGGTCGCGGGGCTGCTGCTGCCGCTCGCGCTCGTCACCGCGCTCGTCATCGTCGCGGTCGCCGCGATGCCGGTCATCGTCGGCCTCGTCGCGGACAGGCATTTTCCGCATCTTGAGCGGCGGCGCGGGGGAAGCTTTCCCGGGAGCCTCCGCAACGCCGCGGTTGCCGTCGCGGTGTTCGCGCTGTTGTGGTTTGTGACGCTGCCGCTGTGGTTCACCGGCGTGCTCGCGCCGGTCCTTCCCGTGCTATGGTCGGCTTATCTCGCCCAGCGGCTGTTCCGCTACGACGCGCTCGCCGAGCACGCGGGTCCGGAGGAATACGCCCTGATCGTCGCGCGCGCCAGGGGCCGCCTCTATGCGCTCGGCGCGCTGACCTCGCTCCTCTACTTCGTGCCGCTCGCGAACCTCGTGGTGCCGGTTTACAGCGGGCTCGCGTTCACCCATCTTTGCCTCAGCGAGCTTGCTCGCCTGCGGCAGAGCGTGAAGGGTGAGAAGTGAAGGGCGCGACGCCCTACAGTTTCTCGAATACCGCGGCGATGCCCTGGCCTCCGCCGATGCACGATTTGTGCGGCACAGCAAACACCGGGCGGCCGCGAGGTGCGAGCTATGGGATAATCGTCGCTCGACAGGTCGCCTGCCTCGCGATGACCTCCGATACCGTGAGCCGCAACATGGTGGTGTATCTCACCTACGCCATCTGGGACCAGCACGGGTACCCGTTCGAGCAGTACGACGTGCCGGTGGGGTACGTGCACGGCGTGCACGGCCCGTTGTTCGAGCAGATCGAACAGGCGTTGGAAGGGAGAAAGGTCGGCGACCGGGTGGAAGTGGTGGTCGCCCCGGGCGAAGGTTTCGGCGAACACCAACCGGAGCTCACGTTCACCGACGACATCGGGAACGTGCCGCCGCAGCATCGTCGTGTGGGCTCGGAGGTCATGTTCGAAAGCGAGCGCGGCGAGCAGATGCTGTTCCGCGTGACCCGCATTGAGGGCGACAGGCTCACCATCGACGCCAATCACCCGCTTGCCGGGCAGACGGTGCGGTTCGTCGTCAACGTCGTCGGCATCCGGCCCGCCACGCTGGAGGAGATCGCGAACCGGATGCCAGCGGACGGCGACGCGCAACTTCACTGATTTTCCTGTTTCCCTAGGAGTTTGTCGGACTTTGGGCCGACAAACTCCTGAGGCAAAACCGCCTGCAAGAAGACGGAAAAGAACGACTGTAGAAACATAATTCCGACCTCGCTTCCGTCTCTAACGGTGGGCAAGGAGGAGTCATTTGATTCGGCTTTATCCCAAATCCTCAGGCGGTTTTGCTTTTAGCAGCCTGTCGGACCGTCAAGTCCGACAGGCTGCTAGTGGCTACTGGTTCTTGAGTTTCTTCGGCAGGCGCTGGTAGAGGCGATAGCGCTCGACGTTGTCGCCGGGACGCGCCCCCTCCCAGATCGTGCGCCAGGCGCCCGGCGGCGCCTGTTCCACGGCCGCCACGCCCTGAACCAGCGCGAAATCGCAGTCGCGCCGCCTTTCGGGAACTTCCACGCGGTAGGTGATGATGCCCGCAAAATAATACAGCATCGCGCGCTGGGGCTCGCCGAGCGAGCGGCTCGAAATGCACCGGTACTTGGCCGGCAGCGCTCGCTGCATCTCGGCAATCATCGTGCGGTAGCTCTTCCCGGTGTCAAGCCAGCCAACGAAGAGCGTCATCAGCAGCCCCCACGCTGCGGTCATGCCCGCTGCCCATGCCACGACCGGCCGTTCCGGGCTGCGCTTGAGGACGAACAGCAACGCAATCCACGCGGCCGTGTAGAGCGCTCCCAACGCGAACGGCAGGAGCCTCATGCCCGCGGCGTAACCGGGTTGCAGAGTGTGCAGGTGCGAGTGCAGGCGCGCGGGCACGCCGAGGTCGAGCGCGACCCAGTAGAACCAGAACACGCCGATGAAAAAGGTGAAAGCCATCACGCTGAACCAGTAGAACGCGCTCGCCGCGCCGCGCTTGAGCGTGTGGCATCCGGGGGAGGCGAGCAACGCGAGCGGCACGAGCAGCGGGAGCCCGTAGAGCTCGCGCGCATCGGCCGATGCCGACAACACGCCGAGAATGAGGAGAAAGCCGCTGAGCGGCAGCTGTATGCCGGGTTTGGCGTAACCCGAAGTGCGGGCCGCCCACAACGCCCATAACGCGAGCGGAAGCACCGGAAACGTGTACCACGGGATGATGCGCAGATAATGCGCCGGGTCGGCCACCGGCCCGAGCTCGTTGGCGCCGAGAAAGCGGCCGAAGTTGTTGACCCACAGCCATTCGTCGAACAGTTGTGGCGAGGTCTGGTAGAGCGCGATCGGCCAGATCGCAAGCCACGGCAGGCTCGCGGCAAAGGCGATGGCGAGCGTCGCCCCGTAGCCGCGGCTGCGCCACGCGCGAAACAGCAGGGGGAGAAGCAGCGCAAGGATGCCCATGATGCCCGGCGCGAGCAGTCCCTTGGACATGAAGCCCACGCCCACGCCGGTGCCGAGCCAGAAGCCGCCCCGCGCAGGGCGGGTGAGGCACAGCGCGAGCCCGTAGAGCGCGATCGCGAAACCCGAGAGCAGCGCGACGTCGGTGATCAGTTGATGGCCGCGCACCAGGAGCCCGAGGCTTCCCAGCAGCAGCAGCGCTGAGAGCATGCCGTGGTTCTTGCCGTAGAGCTCGCGGCCGGTGAGCCCGGTGAAGACGAAGGTGAGCGCCATGTAGAAGCCGGTCGCCAGCCGCGCCCCGTCGTGCAGCGGCAGCAGTGGAGAGAAGAGCCACGCGGTTGCGGCAGCGGTGAGGTAAAAAAGCGGCGGCTTCTCCATGAACGGCTCGCCGGCGAGCGTGGGTACCGTCCAGCCGCCGCCGTGCAGGATGTGGTAGACGAGGCCAAAGGTGTAGGCTTCGTCGGGCTTCCACGGATCGTGACCGATGAGGCCGGGAAGAATCCAGGCGAGACAAAGCAGTGCGACCAGAATCGGGCGGAGCGGAATCACGTGTATGTCAGCCCGGGTTGCCGCAAGGCGTCTGCCGGCTCGCAGGCTTTATTGGCGGGTTGCGGGATTATCTCATTCCGCCAGCCGGCTGTGAAACATCTCTTATTCGACGATCTTGATCGGCTCGCCCGCCTGCGGTTCGCCGCGCGGGTACTTCGCGTTGATGAGCCGCAGATAACCTTCCGCATTGTGGCCGAGCGGAGAGCGGCGGGCGAGGTCGGCGAACGTCATGCCCGAGGACGCGGTGATGATCCGCACGGCGAGCGGGCGCGCCGCCACGCGCTCTTTCGCGCTGATCGCGTGAAAGCTCCTGATCGTCCCGTTGATCTCGCCCTGCCAGCGGTTCATCACCGTTACCGACAGAGCTTGCCCGGCGATCACATACGCCCCTTTGCCGAGGAAGATCGTGGCCACCCGTGTCGGCCGACCGCGCACGCCGACGTTCGCCGTGGCGGCGGGCAGCCCGTTGATGCTGGTCGAGGCGACTTCCGCGCCCGGCGCAAGGCGCAGGAACCGGCGCAGCGCCTCGGCCGGGCTGCCGCGTGCGGGCCCGGCAACGCGCAGCTCGATCAGCGCATCACTACCCGGGCTCACCGCGAACACCCGCTCCGGCTGGTTCTTCACGCGCCATCCAGCCGGAAAGCGCATCGCGAAGCCGAGCTCCGCGTGATAGAAGTCGTTGTGTCGCACGATGCCCTGCTGCGGGCTGTCGCCGAACACCATCGCGTCGATGCGGCGCAGATACTCTTCGCGCGCGGTGCGCGCGTCCGGCCGGGCGTAGCGCCTCGCCCCGCCGATCATCTCCTGCAGCCGCGTATCGTTGTCGGGGTGAGTGGCGAACAGTCCGTGGTAGGCGCGGGGCTCGCGCCCTTCCTGCCGCGCCACTTCGGCGTCGAACAGCTCCTGGTTCTTGAGCGCGCCGATCACCCGGATCATCGCCTGGGGATCGTAGCCGGTGCGCGCGAGGTACTCGGCGCCGAGCCGGTCCGCCTCCAGCTCGTGCTCGCGCCCGTAGCCGGAGAGCAGCACGTTGCCGAGCAGGTTCAGCACCGTGTCACCGGCCTGGCCGCGAAGCTCCGGCAGGAAGATCTGCAGGATCGCCGCGCCCGCGCTCGCCACGGTGGCGGCGGTAATCTGCTGCACGCTGTGACGCGCCGTGACGTGCCCGATCTCGTGGCCCAGCACGGCAGCGAGCTCGGCCTCGGAGTTGAGGTACGCGAGTATGCCGCGCGTGACGTAGACATAACCGCCGGGCAGCGCAAACGCATTGATCTCGGGCGAATCGACGACCGTGAAATGGTAGTCGAGGCTCGGGCGGTGGCTCGACTTGGCGAGCCGCTGCCCGACCTGACTTACATACTGCTGCACGGCGGGGGCGCCGTAGACGCCGTACTCCTGCTTCACCTTGGGATCTTCTTCGCGCCCGATCTGGACCTCCTGCGTCTCCGACATCAACACCAGATCCTGGCGGCCAGTGACCGGATTCTGTGCGCAGTCCACGGCGAGCGCCGCAACCGCGAGCGCGGCGAATCGAAAAAACAGCGTCGGTTTCATGTCGTTCATTGTAGCGGGGGCGAGCGCGGCGACCAATAACGGTGCGTGTCCCCGCCACGCCATGCACCATTAACGGGCGGGAGCACATGCGGTGTACCGCGACGAGACGCGTCGTCGCGCGCCAGTTTTGTCTGGATTACCACGGAAAAACAGCGCGTTGCCGAAGATGACGCGCGTCGCCGGCGAAGCTGGTATGCATTGTGCTGAACGGAAGCGGAACAACTTCAGTGGAGTTCGCCATGTCCGCGTTCAACGACCCGTTCGATCCTCACGTGAAACTCGCGCGCGGCTGCGCCTGCGGCAGGCACTCGACCCAGGCCGAGCACGACGCCGTCGCTGGCAGCGCCGACAGCGAGCTGCTCGGCAGCCGCGCGGTGGAGTCTGCGGTAATGCGCGCGCTCTTCCCGCAGGACGAGGCGCGCCGCGGCTTCCTCAAGGCCGTCGGCGCGGCCACCGCGCTCGCAGCGGTCGGATCGCTGTTCCCGCTCGCCGCGGCAAAAGAAGCCTTCGCCCAGCGCAAGGGCGGGATCGAGAAGACGAAGCTCAAGGTCGGCTTCATCCCGATCACCTGCGCCACACCCATCATCATGGCGCACCCGATGGGCTTCTACGCGAAGCACGGGCTCGATGTCGAGGTGGTCAAGACCGCCGGC
>JACQGO010000214.1 GCA_016199485.1 Betaproteobacteria bacterium | reverse complement strand
AGCGGCGCGCCGTACGCCGAGCCTAGGGATCTCGAAGAGTGCGTCGGAATCGCGCTCGGATCGCCGACGCGCTTCGGCAACATGGCGGCGCCGCTCAAGTATTTCTGGGACTCGACTTCGAGCCTGTGGCTGTCCGGCGCGGTCGCGACGATTTC
This sequence comes from Betaproteobacteria bacterium, assembly GCA_016199485.1. GTDB lineage: Bacteria > Pseudomonadota > Gammaproteobacteria > Burkholderiales > SG8-41 > JACQGO01. Next base: position 16,145 of record JACQGO010000214.1, on the reverse strand, counting down.
CAGTACGTTCGACGGCTATCCGTTCGGCTCCATCGCGCGCTACGCGCTCGACCACGCCGCGCAGGTGCAACGCGCGCTCGTCATGACGGCACGCAAGGCGCGAAAATTCGTGCACGGTTCCCGCGGAGAGAAGGGAACGTGACGTAGTGCCTTCCGTGCGAGGCGGTTGTTGCGCTATAAAAAAACCGCAACTGGCGTGCGCATAAACCACAGGAGCAGGAGGGGTAGTATGCGATTCATTCTTGCGGTGGTTCTGGTGCCGATCTTTGCGCTTTTGGTCGGCTGCGCAGCGGAACCCGTTTACCCCGCGCCGCGTCTCGTCGGCAAGCCTTACCAAGAAGAAATCAAGAGCCCGGTACCGCGCGACATGCTGTTGCCGGAATGCCCGGTGCGATAACCGCGCGCACGAGCATCATCACCGGACCCGCCACAACGGCGGCAGGCGTGTCGCGCCCGCTTCGGCAAGTCCTCGGTGCAGGCCCGGCCTCTCCGGAGCGAATGTTCACTTTGCCCTGCCGGGTGCCCGCTCAAAACGGAGGGGACATTGCCACGTCATGCCCTCCGGCAGGCGCTGCATCCCGTGCGCAGTAATAACCATTTGATAACAATATAATTCCTGGCTGCAGTGACGCCTGCCGCTATCGCGATGCGACGCGAGAGGCACTTCTGCACGCGGTAGTAACCTAAATGACTGATTTACAAAGAATTGTGTTTTTCGGCAATACAGTGTATGATCGGTGAAAATGCAACACGCCCGGTTCAGATTAATAGAAAATCGTGTTTTTTGTGGCATTTACAGAAGAAACCTGATATAAATTCTAGAAAACGGGCCAAAAGGAGATTCATCGTGCGTTATCCGCTACTCGTCGCACTGGCGGTGGTGTTCCTGGTCACCGGATGCGTGAGCAACCAGCCGCGGCCGCAGCTCGCGGGAAAGAACTACCTCGAAGAAATCAAGAGCGCGCTGCCGAATCCGAATCTGGTGGGCGCTGACTGCCAGGTACGCTGAGGCGCCCGGCGTGGTCGTCCGGCGCGCGCCGCCGGGTGCGCGCGCCTCAGCGCCGGAAGATCCACAGGATCGTGATCAGCCACTTCGCCATAGCTGAAGTATAGAACTGGACCGGCCGCCGCGCGCACTCCGAAAAGATACCGGGTTGCGCCGGCGGCGCCCAGCGCCTCCCGCAAGATGCGCGCCTCAGACCTGCGGATTGAGCCGATCGAGCTTCGAATGCAGCTTGTTGAGCGCGTTGATGTAGGCCTTGGCTGAGGCGACCACGATGTCGGTGTCCGCGCCCTGTCCATTGACGATGCGCCCGCCCTTCGCAAGCCGCACGGTGACCTCGCCCTGCGCGTCGGTGCCGGTCGTGATGCTGTTCACCGAGTAGAGCAGGAGCTCTGCGCCGCTCGCGACGATGCTCTCGATCGCCTTGAACGAGGCGTCGACCGGGCCGCTGCCGCGCGCTTCCGCCTGCTTCTCGGCCCCGTCCTCGGTCACCACGACGCGCGCGTACGGCTCCTCGCCGGTCTCCGAGTGCGCCAGCAGCGACACAAGCTCGTAGTGCTCGTTCTCGACGTGCTCGATGGACTCCTGGCTGATCAACGCGTGCAGGTCCTCGTCGAAGATCTCGTGCTTCTTGTCGGCAAGGTCCTTGAAGCGCTTGAACGCCGCGTTCAACGTCTCCTCGGACTCGAGCACGATGCCGAGATCCTGCAGGCGCTGCCGGAAGGCGTTGCGCCCCGAGTGCTTCCCGAGCACCAGCTTGCTCGCGCCCCAGCCCACGTCCTCGGCGCGCATGATCTCGTAGGTATCGCGGCTCTTGATCACGCCGTCCTGGTGAATGCCCGCCTCGTGGGCAAAGGCGTTTGCGCCGACGATCGCCTTGTTGGGCTGCACCGGGAAGCCGGTGATGTTCGCGACCAGCCGGCTCGCCGGCACGATTTGCGCGGTGTCGATGTTGGTATCGCACGAAAACACGTCCTGGCGCGTGCGCACCGCCATCACGATCTCTTCGAGCGCGGCGTTGCCGGCGCGCTCGCCGAGCCCGTTGATCGTGCATTCCACCTGGCGCGCGCCGTTCAACACAGCGGCGAGCGAGTTGGCGACCGCGAGCCCGAGATCGTTGTGGCAGTGCACCGACCATATCACCTTGTGGGAATTCGGCACGCGCTCGCGCAGCTGCCGGATCAGCGCGCCGAACTGCTCGGGCAGCGTGTAGCCGACGGTGTCGGGGATGTTAACGGTGGTGGCGCCCGCCTTGATCACCGCCTCGATGATGCGGCACAGGAAATCGATGTCCGAGCGCCCGGCGTCTTCGGGCGAGAACTCGATGTTGTCGGTGTAGTGCCGCGCCCACCTGACCGCCTTCACCGCCTGCTCGACGACCTGCGACGGTTCCATCCGCAGCTTCTTCTCCATGTGGATGGGGCTGGTCGCGATGAAAGTGTGCACGCGGGGGCTCGCCGCGTGCTTCACCGCCTCGCCGCAGCGCCGGACGTCGTTTTCATTGGCGCGCGCGAGCCCGCACACGGTGCTGTCCTTGATGGCCTTGGCGACCGCCCGCACCGCATCGAAATCGCCGTCGCTTGCCGCCGGGAAGCCGGCCTCGATCGCGTCCACCCGCATGCGCTCGAGCTGGCGCGCGATCCGCAGCTTCTCCTCCTTGGTCATCGACGCGCCGGGGCTCTGCTCGCCGTCGCGCATCGTGGTGTCGAAAATGATCAGTTTTTCCTTTGCCATGGCTGTCTCCGATGCTGCACTCACTCGTCGCGGCAGGGGCCGGCCCCGACCGCGAGCGGATGTATCAACTGGTTACCGGGCTCGCTTTCACGCTGCCCGACCGTAAACGAAATATGGAAAAGGAAGGAATTAGCGCCCGCGAAGGCGCAGCAGCAGGCGCGCCAACCACAGGCTGGCGGGAGAAGAAAGGCAGAAAATCCGGCGCGGACAATTCATGCGTGGGGAATATAAAGCCTTTTTTCCCGGCGCGCAAGTTTCTCAGGAAGGAGGCGCCGCGGGCGGCGGCGAGCCTCCGGCGCGGCCTTTGACAAGCTCCCATAGCCAGATCGCGTAGCCCGACAGCGCGTATCCGGCAAACAGGATGAACAGCATCTCGGGCAGCGTGCTGGAGAACGTCACCAGCGCCACCACCGCGAGCGCGATCAGCACCACGACGTTGAACGGCACCGCCTTGCGCAGGTTGATGTCCTTGCCGCTGTAGAACTTGAGGTTGCTCACCATGGTGAGCCCCGCGAATACCGTCATGCCCCACGCCAGCCACTTCACGTCCGCGCCCCTGATCTGATACTCGTTCACCGCCCATACCAAGCCCGCGATCAGGCACGCGGCGGCCGGACTCGGCAGCCCCTGGAAGAACCGCTTGTCGGCAACCTCGAGCTGCGTGTTGAAGCGCGCGAGCCGCAACGCGGCGCACGCGCAAAAGATGAAAGCCGCGATCCACCCGAGCTTGGAGGACAGCCACCCCAGGTGGGCGATTTCCTTCATCGACGCAAAGTCCTTGAGCGCCCACACGTAGACCACCAGCGCCGGCGCCACCCCGAAGGAGACCATGTCGGAGAGGCTGTCGTATTCGGCGCCGAACGCGCTCTGCGTGTGGGTGAAGCGCGCCACCCGCCCGTCCAGCCCGTCGAACACCATCGCGATGAATATCGCGAGCGCGGACTGCTCGAACCTGCCGCCCATCGCCTGCACGATCGCGTAGAACCCGGCGAACAGTGCCACCGTGGTAAACAGGTTGGGCAGCCAGTAGATCCCGCGCCGGCGCCACCGGGCCCTGATGAAGAGTTTGTGTTCCCGTGGATCGTACACAGTTTTCCTCAGCGGTGGGCGGTGAGCGTTGAGCGGTAAGGGGTGAATACTGCGATGGTCAAGACCGGCAGGTTTTTCCGCTCACCGCTCACCGCGCGCCGCTTGCGGCAATTCCGCCAGTACCGTTTCCGCCGCGTACACCCTGTCGCCCACGCTCGATTTCGATACCGCCGCGAGCGGCAGGTAAACGTCGAGGCGCGAGCCGAAACGGATGAAGCCGTAACGCTCGCCACGCGCGAGGTGCTGGCCGACGCTCGCGTAGCACAGGATGCGCCGCGCGATCAGGCCCGCCACCTGCACGCAGGTCACATCCGCTCCGCCCGCGGTCCTGATCCACAGCGCGTTGCGCTCGTTCTCGAGCGAGGCCTTGGCGAGGCTCGCGTTGACGAAGCGGCCCGCGTGATACCAGCGGTTGCGGACCTCGCCGTCCACCGGGCTGCGGTTGGAATGGGCATTGAACACGTTCATGAACACGCTCATCTTCAGCGCGTCGCGCTCGAGGTAGGGATCGCGGGCGCGCTCGACCGACACGACGCGTCCGTCAGCCGGCGAAAGCACCGCGTGCGGGTCGTCGGGGATGCGGCGCGGCGGATCGCGGAAAAACTGCACCACGAAGGCGGCGACAAGCCACAGCGGCAGCCCCCAGCCCCAGCCCGCCCATCCGGTGACGAGCGCGGCGCCGGCGACCGATACCGCGACGAACGGCCAGCCCTCGCGCGCGATAATCGGGTGGGGATAGTCGCTCACTGCGTTCGCCGTGAAGAGTGAATGCGTGAATGCGTGAAGGGCGGAATCGCGCCGCTCGTCTTTCATCTCTTTCCCTTCACCCTTCACTAATTCTTGGTCTGGTCCACCAGGCGGTTCTTCTTGATCCACGGCATCATGTCGCGCAGCTTCGCGCCCACCGTCTCGACCTGATGCGTCGCCGCGACGCGGCGCATCGCCTTGAGCGAAGGCGCCCCGGCGCGGTTTTCGAGGATGAACTCCTTGGCAAACTGTCCGGTCTGGATCTCGTGGAGGATGCGCTTCATCTCCGCGCGCACCTGGTCGCTGATGATGCGCGGGCCGCGCGTGAAGTCGCCGTACTCCGCGGTGTTGGACACCGAATAGCGCATGTTGGCGATGCCGCCCTCGTAGATGAGGTCGACGATCAGCTTCACTTCATGCAGGCACTCGAAATAGGCCATTTCCGGCGCGTAGCCCGCGTCGACCAGCGTCTCGAACCCGGCCTGGATCAGCGCGGTGAGCCCTCCGCACAGCACCACCTGCTCGCCGAACAGGTCGGTCTCGCACTCCTCGCGGAAGGTGGTCTCGATGACCCCCGCGCGCGCCGCGCCGATCGCCGCGGCGTACGAGAGCGCGAGTTCGCGCGCCTTCTGGCTCGGATCCTGGTAGACCGCGATCAGCGAGGGGACCCCGCCGCCCTGGGTGTAGGTGGAGCGCACCAGATGCCCGGGACCCTTCGGCGCGATCATGATCGCGTCGAGATCAGCGCGCGGCTCGATCTGCTTGAAGTGGATGTTGAAGCCGTGAGCGAACGCGAGCGCCGCGCCTTTCCTGATGTTGGGCTCGATCTCCTCGCGGTAGATCTCGGGATGGTGCTCGTCGGGGAGCAGGATCATCACGACGTCCGCGCCGCGCGCCGCCTCGCCGATCTCCTTCACGGCGAGATTGGCCTTCTTCGCCTTTTCCCAGGAGGCGCCGCCCTTGCGCAGCCCGACCGTGACCTTGACGCCGGAGTCCTTGAGGTTCAGCGCGTGGGCGTGTCCCTGCGAGCCGTAGCCGATGATGGCCACATGCTTGCGCTTGATCAGAGACAGGTCGGCGTCCTTGTCGTAGTAGATTTTCATGGTTGTCCCCCGAGCAAAACGTGAAATGTGAAACGTAAAAAGTGAAACGAAAAAGCAAAACGGCTGGCGGCTAGCGCCACTTACGTTTCACGTTTCACGTTTCACTTTTCACGTTTCACTGGACTCTCAACACCCGGTCGCCGCGGCCAATGCCGGAGGCGCCGGTGCGCACCGTCTCCAGTATCGCGCTGCGCTCGATGGCGTTCAGGAACGCGTCGAGCTTCGACCCGGTCCCTGTCACCTCGATGGTATAGTCCTTGTCGGTGACGTCGATAATCCGCCCGCGGAAGATGTCGGCCATGCGCTTCATCTCCTCGCGGTCCTTGCCGATCGCGCGCACCTTGACCAGCATCAGCTCGCGCTCGATGTGATCGCCGTCGGAAAGATCCACAACCTTCACCACGTCGATCAGCTTGTTCAGCTGCTTGGTGATCTGCTCGATCACCTCGTCGGAGCCGGTGGTGACGATGGTCATGCGCGAGAGCGTCGGGTCCTCGGTGGGCGCCACCGTGAGTGACTCGATGTTGTAGCCGCGCGCCGAGAACAGCCCGGCCACCCGGGACAGCGCGCCGGCTTCGTTTTCCAGCAGCACCGAGATGATGTGACGCATGCTAGGCCTATACCAGGATCATTTCCGAGAGCCCCTTGCCGCCCGGCACCATCGGGAACACGTTCTCGGTCTCGTCGGTGATGAAGTCCATGAACACGAGGTCCTTCTTGCGGCCAAACGCCTCCCTCAACGCCGGCTCGACGTCCTCGGGTTGTTCGACGCGCATGCCGCCGTGACCGTACGACTCGGCGAGCCTCACGAAATCGGGCAGCGCATCCATGTATGACTCGGCGTAGCGGTTACCGTGGAAGAACTCCTGCCACTGCCGCACCATGCCCATGTACCTGTTGTTCAGGTTGACGATCTTGATCGGCAGCCGGTACTGCTTGCAGGTGGAAAGTTCCTGGATGCACATCTGGATCGACGCCTCGCCGGTCACGCACGCCACCGGTGCCTGCGGATGCGCGAGCTGCACGCCCATCGCAGCGGGCTGGCCAAAGCCCATCGTGCCCAGCCCCCCGGAACTGATCCAGCGCCGCGGCTTGTCGAACTTGTAGAACTGCGCCGCCCACATCTGGTGCTGCCCCACGTCGGAGGTGACGTAGGCATCTCCGCTGGTCACCTCGTAGAGCTTCTCGATCACGAACTGCGGCTTGATGAGCGGGCTCGAGCGGTCGTACTTCAGGCAGTCGCGCCCGCGCCACAGCTCGATCTGCGTCCACCAGTCCTTGAGCGCCTGCGCATCGAGCCGCTCCCTGGTCGCCTGCAAGTGCCGGATGAGCTCCTGCAGCACCTCGCGCACGTTGCCGACGATGGGAACGTCGACCTTGACGCGCTTGGAGATCGACGAGGGATCGATGTCGATGTGGATGATGGTGCGCGGCTCCTCGAAGAAGTGCCGGGGGTTGCCGATCACCCGGTCGTCGAAACGCGCGCCGATCGCGAGCAGCACGTCGCAGTGCTGCATCGCCATGTTCGCCTCGTAGGTTCCGTGCATGCCGAGCATGCCCAGGAACTGCGGATCGGTGGCCGGGAACCCGCCCAGTCCCATCAGCGTGTTGGTGCACGGGAAACCCAGCGTGTGCACGAGTTGCGTGAGCTCCTCGGACGCGCCGCCGAGGATCACCCCGCCTCCGGTGTAGATCATCGGCCGCTTCGCCTTCATCAGCGCCTGGATCGCCTTCTTGATCTGCCCGGGGTGCCCCTTGATCATCGGATTGTACGAGCGCATCGTGATGGTTTCCGGATAGCGGAACTCGGCCCTGGCGGCGGTCACATCCTTGGGAATATCGACCACCACTGGTCCGGGCCGCCCGCTGCAAGCGATGTAGAATGCCTTCTTGACGGTAAGCGCGAGCTCCTTTACGTCCTTCACCAGGAAATTGTGCTTCACGCAGGGGCGTGTGATGCCCACCGTGTCGCACTCCTGAAACGCATCGAGTCCGATTGCGTGGGTGGGTACCTGCCCGGTGATCACGACCAGCGGGATCGAGTCCATATAGGCGGTAGCGATGCCGGTGACCGCATTGGTGACACCCGGGCCCGAAGTCACCAGCGCGACCCCCGTCTTGTCGGTCGAGCGCGAATAACCGTCCGCGGCGTGCACCGCCGCCTGCTCGTGCCGCACCAGGACGTGCTTGACCTTGTCCTGCTTGAACAGCTCGTCGTAGATGAAAAGCACGGCACCGCCGGGGTAGCCGAACACGTGCTCGACCCCCTCTTCCTGCAGGCACCGCACGACGATCTCAGCCCCGGTTAATTCCATAAGCTCGAAGCCCTAGTGCCGAAATTGACGGAGAAACTTGGAACATTACCGTTTGCGTGGTATTTGGTCAAGCAAAACCCCCCATTTAAACAGCAGGATATCGCGCGAGCACGACACGCATCGAGTTGCGCCCTGCGTGTGTTTTGCTAATATGCGATGGGCGAAGCCGTGCCACGAACGCGGCGGCCCGCGTATGGCGAGGCTGCCGCGTATTGCCTCGCGCGGTAGTGCCCGCACGCTCCCTCCGAAACAGCAACCACAAGGCAACGCAACTGGCTACCTACAACGAACTCGCCGGCTTTCTCGCCGAGGTAGAACGCCGCGCATACAAGCAAGCGCTGTTTGCGGTCCGCGACGACCATGTGGCGCACGACATCGTGCAGGACGCGATGTTGAAGCTGACCGAGAAGTATTCCGCACGGCCCGCTCGCGAGCTGCCGCTGTTGTTTCAGCGTATCCTGCAGAATACGATCCGCGATCACTACCGCCGGCAGAAGGTGCGGTCGTTGTGGACCGCCCCTCTATCCTCCCTCCTCTCCGGAGACGACGCGGAAGAACACGATCCGCTGGAAACTTTGGAGGTCGAGCAGGACTCCAAATTTGCGGAGGCGCCCCACGAGCAACTCCAGCGTTCGCAAGTGATTGCTTTGATTGAGAAAGCTCTCGCCGAGTTGCCGGCGCGTCAACGCCAGGCTTTTTTGCTGCGTTACTGGGAAGAAATGGACGTCGCGGAAGCGGCGAACATCATGGGTTGCTCGGAAGGGAGTGTAAAAACACACTGCTCGCGGGCGGCCCATGCGCTTGCTGCGGCGCTCAAGAAAAAGGGCATCAAACTATGAACGAACGCGATTTGGCGGGGAAAATCGTCCGGCACCTGGATTCGGCGGCGGACGGGTTGAGCGCGGAGACGCTCGCGCGGCTGCAGGTCGCGCGCAGGAGCGCGCTCGCGCGTTACGCCGAGGTCCGTGAGCCGGCGTCGGGAATTGCCTGGGCAGGAGAGCTCGCAGCGCGGCTCGGCGGCGGGCGGTGGCTCGCGCCGCGCTATCTGGTCGCGACGGCGGCGCTCATTCTCGGCCTGCTTGGCGTGGTCTATTGGCAGGCGACCCCCAATCACGCGGGCGAGCTTGCAGAAATCGACGCCGGGTTGCTCACCGACGAATTGCCTATCAACGCCTACCTCGACAAGGGCTTCGATGCATGGCTAAAGCGTCCGTCGCGCTGATTCTCTCGCTATGCATGCTCTTGCCCGTCGGTGCCGCCCAGCTCAAATCTGAAACAAAAAAACCCGCACGACCCGCCTGGTCGGAGCTGACGCCGGCGCAGCGCCAGATTCTCGCGCCGCTCGCGCCCGACTGGGACCGGATGGACACCACGCGGCGCAAGAAATGGGTCAAGATCGCGGAGCGCTATCCCAAGATGAAGCCCGAGGCGCAGAAGCGGCTGCTCGCGCGCATGCAGGAGTGGGCCAAGCTCACCCCCGAGCAACGGACTCTCGCGCGGGAAAAATTCCAGACCCTCAAGAAGATGCCGCCAAAGAAAAGGCGGGAAGTCAAGCTCAAGTGGCAAGAGTACCAGCGCGCGGTCGCCGCGCAGGACGAGGCCATCGTTGAGCATCCGGAGAGCACCGGCGATACGTCCGGGCGGGCGGCCCGCGCGACCGAATCCGGCGCCGCCGAAACCGAGACCAGATCCACCCAGTGAGCATGGCGGCCGGACGCCGGCGGGAACACGCATCGTGTCCTGCCGGGTTTGGGGTTCCGGGTTTCGGGTTCCGGGTTTCGAGTTACCGAGCCGGTACTCCGAACTCGAAACTATCTTCGCTCCACCCACCACATCATCACGACCGCGATACCGAGGAAGATCAGCGTCGGCACGATCGCGCTCGCCGGCGGAGACCAGTCATTGAGAAAGCCCAGGTGGGCGAACAGGCGGTTCAGCATGTGAAACGCGAGCCCCAGCATGATGCCGGCGAGGATCTTCGCTCCGATGCCCCCCGAGCGCCCCTGCAGGTAGGCGAACGGGAGCGCGAGCACCATCATCACCAGCACCGCGAGCGGATAGGAAAGCTTGCTCCAGAACGCGATCTCGTAGCGCGTCGCCTTCTGCTTGTTCTCCTTGAGGTGCTGCACGTAGGAATGCAGGTACCACGCCGACATCTGCTCGGGGACCACCAGCAGGACGTTGAGCAGCTCGGGGCTGAGCACCGATTGCCAGTCGGCATCGCCGAGCTGCCGCGCGCTTGCCTTGTTTCCCTCGAAGGTCGTCTGCACCACCTCTTTCAGGCGCCAGCGGTTGTCCTTCATGTAATCGCCCCGCTTCGCGTCGCTGATCGCGCGCAGCCGGTGGTCGCGGTCGAACTCGTAGATCTTCACCCCGAGCAGCGTCGAATCCGGCAGCACCTGCGTCACGTTGACGAAGTTCAGCTCGTCCTTGACCCACAGCCCGGAACGGAATTCCTGCGCCACCACCCCGGACAGCGCGCGGCTTCTCAGGCGCTGCGCGAGCTGCTCGCTGGAGGGGGCGATGAACTCGCCGAACGCGAAGGTCACCAGCGCAAACGCGGATCCCACCTGCACCAGCGTGAGCGCCAGGCGCGCCATCGACACCCCCGAGACGCGCATCACCGTGTACTCCGAATTGGCGACCAGCTGCGCCAGCGCGAACAAGGTGCCGATCAGCGCCGCGATCGGGAACAGCTCGTAGACGTGCCCGGGAACCGACAACAGCACGTAGATCACGATGTGCATCAACCGGTAGTCGCCCTTGCCGAGCTCGCCGAGTTCCTTCACGAGGTCGAGGAATGCGAACAGCATCACCAGCGCGACGAATACCAGCATGGTCGCGCCGAAGATCTCGCTCGCGAGATAACGCCTGAGGACCCTCATCGGAACAGCCGGAACAGCGAGATCACCGCCAGGCGGCGGTAATACAGCACCGCGAGCAGCAACAGCATGCCGGCGTGCACCCCCCATAGCCCGGTCGCGAGGCTGATGCGCGACTGCGCGACCCACGCCTGGGCGATGCTCAGGAAGTTGCTGTACACCATGTAGACGAGCAGCGCCAGCACCAGATTCATCGAACGCCCGGCGCGGGGATTCACGAAAGAGAGCGGGATCGCGAGCAGCGCAAGGATCAGCGCGCTCACCGGCAGCCCCACCCGCCACGTCAGCTCGGCGAGATTGACCGGGACGGGATTGCGCAGCAGGTCGACCGTCGACATCGCCTTGGTGGACGGCTGCTCGAGCTTCGCCTCGTAGGTCTCGACGCGCATGGCGTAACGTTCGAACTCGGTGATCTTGTACTCCGCGGTGCCGGCCGTGCCCTCGTAGCGCCGGCCGTTGAGCAGCACCAGGAAGCGGTCGCCGTTCGGCGCCGTCTCCTGGAAACCGCGCCGCGCCACCATGACTCCGGTTTTCTGGTGCTGCGTGGCGCTGACGAACACGTTGGCGACGACGTTCTCCTCGTTGGACACGTTCTCGACGAAATACACGCGCTCGGCTTGCTTCGATTCGCGGAACACGCCGGGCGAAACCGCGGCGACATCGTCGCGGCTGTCCATCTGGCGCCGGAACTCCTCGCTTTTGGTGATCGCCCACGGCGAAAGCCCGAGGCTCAGCAGCGCGATGGTGAGCACCAGCGGCGCGGCGAAGGTGAGCACCGGGCGGATCCACGCGGTCAGGCTCAGTCCGGAAGAGAACCACACGATCATCTCGGAGTCGCGGTAGCCGCGGGTGAGCGTCATCAGGACCGCGATGAACAGCGTGAGCGAGAGCAGCACCGGAAGGTACCACAGCGCGTTGAACCCGAGCAGCGCGACCACCCCGGTCGAAGTGACGGAGCCGCTCGCAGCCTGGCCGAGGAATCGCACGAGCTGCGTGGCCATGGTGATGGTGAGCAGCACCAGGAACGCGCCGAGCGCCGAGGTCGCAAACTCGCGCAGCAGGGCTTTACGGAAAATCATCGGCCGGAACCTGTCGTGGAAAATCCAATGGACAGGATTTACGGAAAGCGCGTCGAGTCCATGCCGGGCGCCGGTGCGTTCGACCTGTGGCGAAAAATGCGGAAATCATTGAAAATGCCGATTTCGGCAGACGACGACAGGAGCACACGGTGGAATTTAGCATAAAAGCGGGCGGACTGGAGAAGGCCCGCAGCGCCTGCACGGTCATCGGCGTGTTCGAGCCGCGCAAGCTCACCGAGGCCGCGGCTGCGCTTGACCGCGTCGCGCGAGGCTATCTCACCGGGATCGTCAACCGCGGTGACATGGAAGGCAAGTCGGGCGCCACGCTGCTGCTGCACAGCGTGCCCGACGCTCCCCACGAGCGGGTGCTGCTGGTGGGGCTCGGACGCAGAAACGAGTTCGGCGAAAAGCAATACCGCACCGCGGTCGCCGCCGCGATCAAGGCGCTCGCGGCCACCGGCTCGCCGGACGCGCTCATGCACCTCACCGCGCTTCCCGTCGCAAAGCGCGATGCCGCGTGGAAGGTGGCGCACGCGGTGATGGTGGCAATGGAAGCCATCTACCGCTTCGACCGCATGAAGAGCAAGCCGCAGGACGAGACGAAGTGCGCGCTGCGCCGGCTCACGCTCGTGGTCGAGAAGTCGGGGCTGCGCCGCGCCGAGGCGGGCCTGGAGCAGGGCCTCGCCACGGCGCACGGGATGAACCTCGCCAGGGACCTCGGCAACCTGCCGGCAAACGTGTGCACTCCCGGCTATCTCGCCGAGCAGGCGCACCAGCTCGCAAAGCGCTACCGCATGAAGATCCAGGTGCTGGAGCGCGAAGACATGGAAAAGCTCGGTATGGGCGCCCTGCTCTCGGTCGCGCGCGGGAGCACGCAGCCGCCCAAGCTCATCGCGCTGCAATACCAGGGCGCCGACAAGAAGGTGAAGCCGGTTGCGCTGGTCGGCAAGGGGATCACGTTCGACACCGGCGGCATCTCGCTCAAGCCCGCCGCCGAAATGGACGAGATGAAATTCGACATGTGTGGCGCGGCGAGCGTGCTCGGCACGCTGAAGGCGGTCGGCGAGATGCGGCTGCCGTTCAACGTGGTGGGCGTGATTCCCGCCACCGAGAACATGCCGGGCGGTTCCGCCACCAGGCCCGGCGACATCGTGACCAGCATGTCGGGCCAGACCATAGAGGTGCTGAACACCGACGCCGAAGGGCGGCTCATCCTGTGCGACGCGCTGACCTACGCCGAGCGCTTCAACCCGGCGGCGGTGATCGACATCGCGACCTTGACCGGCGCCTGCGTGATCGCGCTCGGTCACGTCGCGACCGGGCTGTTCGCGAACGACGACGCGCTGGCGCGGGAACTGCTCGCGTCGGGAGAGACCGCGTGCGACCGCGCCTGGCACCTGCCGCTGTGGGATGATTACCAGGAGCAGTTGAAGAGCAACTTCGCCGATTTCGCGAACATCGGCGGCCGCCCCGCCGGCAGCGTCACCGCCGCCTGCTTCCTCGCGCGCTTCACCAAGAACCACAAGTGGGCGCACCTCGACATCGCGGGCACGGCATGGAAATCGGGCAAGGAGAAAGGCGCCACCGGCCGGCCGGTGCCGCTGCTCACCCAGTTCCTGGCGGGCCGCGCGAGACGCAGGTGAAGCGCGGGGAGCGAGGCGTGAGAAACAAGGCGAAGGAACCGGGCGCTTCGCGAGGAAACCGCCTCACGCCCGGTGCCTCACCGCCGCCCGCGTGAACATCTCATCCGCGGCATGACTCAGATCGACTTTTACACGCATGTCGGGAACAAGCTGCAGACCGCGTGCGCGTTGAGCGCCAAGGCGTTTGCGCGGGGGCTGCGCGTGCTGGTCTACTGCCCGGATGCGGAGACCGCCACGCGCTTCGCCCGCATGCTGTGGACCCAGCCGGCGATCGCGTTCGTTCCGCACTGCGCGCCGCAGGACCCGCTCGCGGCGGTGACCCCGGTGATCGTGGATCACGAAGGCGTAACGCTGCTGCACCAGGAGGTGCTGCTCAATCTGCGCCCCGATCCGCCCGCGTTCTTCAGCCGCTTTGAGCGCCTCGTTGAAATCGTGACGCTCGATGAAGAGGACCGGCGCGCCGCGCGCGAGCGCTTCCGTTTCTACCGGGACCGCGGCTACGAGCTGCGCTCGCACGACCTCAGCAAGTCGGCGGCCCCGCTGTAGCGCCCGTTCCCATGTCCCAGGACAGCTCCCGCAAGCCGGACGAGGCCGACGCGATTCTCGCGCGCGCCGACGCGCTGCTTTTCCGTCATCGGCTGCAGACCGCCCGCGCGCGCACCGGGGCCGATATCCCGACGCTCACCGAAGCAGTCGCGCCCGTGCCCGCCGCGGCCGACATCCCGACGTTGACCGACATCGTCTTCGCCGGGGACGCAATGGCAGCGCCTGCGTCCATGGAGACGCCAGCGGTCCTCGAGACGCCCGCTCCCGTCGAGACCCCTGCGCCCGTCGAAATGCCTGCGCCCGAACCCGAACCGCAGCGTGCGGAGCCAGGTGCTGCGGCTCCCTCTGCGCCCGAGCCGGAAACGCCGCAGGCCGCGGTCCCCGCGACCGTGCCCGGCGCCGAAGTGATCTCGCGGGTGCAGGTGCAAAACCTCGAGCACAGCGTCTACCAGAAGCTCAGGAAGGACCTCGACGAGCACATCGCGGGGGTGTTGCGCGAGCACTTCATGCCCGAGATCGGGACGGTGCTCGACCAGGCGCTGCAAAAGATCGCCGCGGAACTCAAGACCAACATCAACGCGCTGGTGCGTGCTTCGATCGAAGAGACGCTGCACACGCAGCTCAGGAACCTGCGCGTCGCGCTCGAGGACAAGGCGGCGCGCGAACGCGAGGCGGCGCAGCGCTCAGGTATAATTCCGGGTTTTTCTAGTCCCCCTGCCGCTGATTCGAGCATGGAACTCGCGAAGAGCTTTGAACCGGAAGCGATAGAGCAGCGCTGGTACTCGTCGTGGGAGGAAAGCGGCTACTTCAGGGCCGGCACGGACGAGGCCAACCGCGACAACTACTGCATCCTGCTGCCCCCGCCGAACGTCACCGGCACGCTGCACATGGGTCACGCGTTCCAGCATACGCTGATGGATGCGCTCATCCGCTACCACCGCATGCGCGGCTGCAACACGCTGTGGCAGCCCGGCACCGATCATGCCGGCATTGCGACCCAGATCGTGGTCGAGCGCCAGCTCGAGGCCGAGGGCCTCTCGCGCCGCGAGCTGGGCCGCGAAGAATTCGTAAAGCGCGTGTGGCGATGGAAAGAGGAGTCGGGTTCCACCATCACGCGCCAGATGCGGCGCCTGGGGGCCTCCTGCGACTGGGAGCGCGAGCGCTTCACGATGGACGAGGAGCTTTCGCGCGTGGTGACCGAAGTCTTCGTGCGGCTCCACGAGCAGGGGCTGATCTACCGCGGCAAGCGGCTGGTCAACTGGGACCCGGTGCTGCAGACCGCGGTGTCCGATCTCGAGGTCGTTTCCCAGGAAGAAGACGGCGAGCTGTGGTTCATCCGCTATCCGCTCACCTCGGGCGAGGGGCACGTGATCGTCGCAACCACCCGCCCCGAGACCATGCTGGGCGACGCGGCGGTCGCGGTCCACCCCGAGGATGCCGCCTACAAGGACGTGATCGGAAGCCGCGTGCACCTGCCGCTCACCGGCCGCACCATACCGGTGATCGCCGACGACTGGGTCGATCCCGAGTTCGGAACCGGCTGCGTGAAGATCACGCCGGCGCACGATTTCAACGACTACCAGATCGGGAGCCACCACGGGCTCGCGCCGCTCGACATCTTCACGCTGGATGCGCGTATCAACGAGAACGCCCCCGCGGCCTACCAGGGGCTCGACCGCTTCGAGGCGCGCCGGCGCATCGTCGCCGACCTCGAGGAACAGGGGCTGCTCGTCGAGGTAAAGCCGCACAAGCTGATGGTCCCGCGCTGCGGCCGCACCGATGCGGTCGTGGAGCCCATGCTCACCGACCAGTGGTTCGTGAAAATGGAAACGCTCGCGCGCGCGGGGCTGGAAGCGGTGACGCGGCGCGAGGTCAGATTCGTGCCCGAAGCGTGGACCAACACCTACAACCAGTGGCTCACCAATATCCAGGACTGGTGCATCTCCCGCCAGTTGTGGTGGGGACACCGCATCCCCGCGTGGTACGACGCCGAGGGCAGCGTCT
>JACQGO010000213.1 GCA_016199485.1 Betaproteobacteria bacterium | reverse complement strand
TCGACTGCGGCGAGGCGGTCCCGGACCTGGGGATGGAGCCGTACCGCGCATTCGACGGCGGTCTGGGCATGGAATTCGGCGGGAAACGAGATCTTGAACAGCACGTTCTCCATGACGTACGAGCCGTAGGGGCGCGAGAACTTGAACGGTTCGCCGTGGAACAGAACGTCATAGAAGCCCCACGTCTTGGCGGTCAACGCCGAGGGATAGCCCATCTCGCCCTTGAGCGCCATCAGCGCGAGCTGCACCGCACGGCTCGTCGCGTCGCCCGCAGCCCACGACTTGCGCGAGCCGGTGTTCGGCGCGTGGCGGTAGGTGCGCAGCGAGTGGCCGTCAATCCAGGCGTTGGACAGCGCGTTCACGATCTCCTCGCGCGTGCCTCCCAGCATGCGCGTCACCACTGCGGTGCTCGCCACCTTGACCAGCACCGCATGGTCGAGGCCGACGCGGTTGAAGCTGTTCTCGAGCGCGATCACTCCCTGGATCTCGTGGGCCTTGATCATCGCGGTGAGCACTTCGCGCACGGTGAGCGGGGGTTTGCCGTGCGCAACCGCGGTGCGCGAAAGCCAGTCGGCGGCGGCGAGTATGCCGCCGAGGTTATCGGATGGATGTCCCCATTCTGCGGCGAGCCAGGCGTCGTTGAAGTCGAGCCAGCGGATCATTATGCCGATGTTGAACGCCGCGGTGACCGGGTCGAGCTGGAACCGGGTGCCGGGGATCCTGGCGCCGTGGGGCACCACGGTGCCGGGCACGACCGGTCCCAGCAGCTTGGTGCACGCGGGATAGGAATGCGCCTCCAGCCCGCAGCCCAACGTGTCCATCAGGCACAGCCGCGCGGTGCGGTACGCCTCCTCGCTCTCGATCTCGTAGCCGAGTACGTAGTCGGCGATGTCGGTAAGCACTTTGTCGGGTTCGGGCCGGACGTTCGAGGTGTGGGCTGACATTGGCTGGAACTCGTCTCAAAAATCAAAACCACTTCATCGGCGCTCATCGGCGGTCGCGTCACTTCTTTTTCTGTGCCTTCTCGCGCTCGGCGATCGGTATGAACCTGCGCGGCTCGGGACCGGTGTAGGTTGCCGTCGGACGGATGATCTTGCCGTCGATGCGCTGCTCGATCACGTGCGCCGACCAGCCGCTGGTGCGCGCGATGACGAAGATCGGCGTGAACATCGCCGTCGGGACGCCGAGCTTGTGATACGACACCGCCGAGAACCAGTCGAGGTTGGCGAACATGTTCTTCTCGCGCTTCATCACGCCTTCAATGCGGTCGGCGACGTCGAACATCGTCATGTCGTTCGACTCCTTCGACAGCCGGCGCGCGACTTCCTTGATCACCTTGTTGCGCGGATCCGCGACGGTATAGACCGGATGCCCGAAACCGATCACGATCTCCCTGTTCGCGATGCGCCGGACGATGTCCGCCTCGGCTTCGCCGGCGTCGGCGTAGCGGCTCATCACCTCGTACGAGACCTCGTTCGCGCCCCCGTGCTTGGGCCCGCGCAAAGCGCCAATCGCTCCGGTGATCGCGGAGTACATGTCGGAACCGGTGCCGGCGATCACGCGCGCGGTGAACGTCGAGGCGTTGTACTCGTGCTCGGCGTAGAGGATGAGCGAGGTGTGCATCGCACGCACCCGGGAGGCACGCGGCGGTTCCCCGTGCAGCAGGTGCAGGAAATGCCCGCCGACCGAGTCGTCGTCGGTCTCCACCTCGATGCGGCGGCCCGATTGCGAGAAATGATGCCAGTAGAGCAGCATCGACCCGAAGCAGGCGATCAGGCGGTCGGCGATATCGCGCGCGCCGGCGGGATTGTGGTCGTCTTTTTCCGGGAGCACGCTGCCCAGCGCCGAGCAGCCGGTGCGCAGCACGTCCATCGGGTGCGCGGCCGGCGGCAGGTACTCGAGCGCGGCCTTCACGATCGCGGGCAACCCCCGCAGCGACTTGAGCTTGCATTTGTAGGCCGCGAGCTCCGCGGAGGAGGGCAGCCGCTCGTGCACGAGCAGGTAGGCGATCTCCTCGAACTCGCACTGCTCGGCGACGTCGAGGATGTCGTAGCCGCGATAGTGAAGGTCGTTGCCGCTGCGGCCCACGGTGCACAACGCCGTGTTGCCGGCCGGCACTCCCGACAGGGCAACCGATTTCTTGGGTTTGAAGCCAGCGGCCGCTTCGCTCATGTGGTCACTCCTTGGTTCGGGCCCGCACGTCTCATGATCGCGCACCTGCCGACAGCCAACGCAAAAAAAATAGGAAGACGCGGGCGCAGTCTTGAGGCCGTCCCCGCTTGCACGGCCGGTACGCCTACCCGAGCAGATGCTTGATGGAATCGCGTTCTTCGTGGAGCTCCTTGAGCGTTGCCTGCATGCGGGCGCGGGAGAACTCGCCCACATCGAGCCCCTTGACGACCCCGCATTGACCGTTCCTGCTGGTGACCGGGTAGCCGTAGATCACCCCCTCCGCGATTCCATAGCTGCCGTCGGAAGGGATCCCCATGCTCACCCAGTCGCCCTCGCGCGTGCCGTACAGCCAGTCGCGGACGTGATCCATCGCCGCGTTCGCGGCGCTCGCTGCGCTGGAGAGCCCGCGCGCCCGGATGATCGCCGTTCCCCGTTTCTGGATCGTCGGGATGAAGACCTCCTCGATCCACTTCTGATCATTGATCGCCTTGGCGGCGTTCTGTCCGTCGACCTCGGCGTGATAGAGGTCGGGATACTGAGTCACGGAATGGTTTCCCCAGATCGTCATCTTCCTCACGCTTGCCACCGGCTTGCCGACCTTCTGCGCGATCTGGGTGAGCGCTCGGTTGTGGTCAAGCCGCATCATCGCCGTGAAATTGGCGGGCTTGAGCGCGGGCGCGTTTTTCATCGCGATCAGGCAGTTGGTATTGGCGGGATTGCCGACGACCAGCACCTTCACGTCGCGGCTCGCCACCTCGGACAGCGCCTTTCCCTGCGGCGCGAAGATCTTGCCGTTCGCTTCGAGCAGGTCCTTGCGCTCCATGTCCGCGGTCCGGGGCCGCGCGCCGACGAGCAACGCGATCCCCGCATCACGGAACGCCACCATCGGGTCGGCGGTCGCGACCATGCCCTGCAGCAGCGGAAAAGCGCAATCGTCGAGCTCCATCATGACGCCCTTCAGCGCCTTCTGCACTTTCTCGTCGGGGATCTCGAGCAATTGCAGGATTACCGGCTGGTCCTTGCCGAGCATTTCGCCGCCGGCGATCCTGAACAGCAGGCTGTAACCGATCTGGCCCGCGGCGCCGGTGACGGCGATGCGTATGGGACGTTTCATCGGACTCAAGCTCCTGGGAGAATTCGGAATTGTCGGGAAGGAGACGCTTTTATGCGCGGCAGAAAGAACGGCGCGCGCACGAGTGCTGATTCGCGGGCGATGATAGCCAACCTCGCGCGCCGGTGTCAACCAAACTGCTGCGTCTTACGGTCACAGGAGCATCCGTGAACGACGCCGCGCGAGGTTCGTGCTCGCGGGCGGCATGACCGCAAGCGCGAGCACACGTGCAACGCGCCTGCGCCATCCACAGTGTGGACTGCCGATGCCCGAGGAACTGGTCGCCGGCTTGTGGCAGAGGGCAGTTGATGGGGAGCAAACCTGCGCGGCACGCTGCTCGGCTTCTGCAGTGCAACGAAAACTGATAAAATAATAAAGTTTGGGTTCCCGAAGCTCGAAGCTTGCGAACAGGATAGACGGACCGGGGCGAGCTGCAATGACGGTGTGCGAGTCGGATGCCGCGACAACACTGATCCCCGCCCGGGTACCCCGGCCTGTCGTGCAACCCCGCGGGCTCGCGGCTTCATGCCGCGTCTTTCTGCACCGACGTTTCGAGCCGATGTCCAGTGAGGCAAGCGTTCCAGTCCCGCGGCACCTCCGCGCGCCGACCGCGCGGGACGGCGCCGGTGTCCACGTGAAAGAAAGCAAATGATCAAGCGACGACCCAAGTATCTCAATTTATTCAAGATCCGGCAGCCGATTCCCGCGGTGGTGTCCATCTTGCACCGGGTGAGCGGCGCAGTGCTTTTCCTGTTCATACCGCTCCTGCTCTATCTCCTGCAGCGGAGCCTCGCTTCGCCGCAGGCGTTCGCGGACTTCAAGACGCTGGTCGGCAACCCGCTGCTCAAGATCATCCTGATCGGGCTCGCGTGGGCGTACCTGCACCACCTGTGCGCCGGCATCCGCCACCTGCTTCTCGACGCGCACTGCGGGCTCGAACTGCATCAGGCGCGCGCCGCCAGCAAGGCGGTGCTCGTGATCGGCATCGGCCTCACCGTCGTTCTGGGGGCGCTCATATGGTGAAACGCGAAGTGATCGGCGCGCACTACGGCCTGCGCGACTGGCTGGCGCAGCGGGTAACCGCCGTGGTGATGACGGTCTATACCCTGGCATTCGTCGCGGCGCTCGCGGGCATGCCGCAGCTCGATTTCGCGAGCTGGAAGGCGCTGTGGACGCAGCCGTGGATGCGGTATGCAACGCTGCTGTTCCTGCTGTCCACGTTCGTGCACGCGTGGATCGGCGTGCGCAATATCCTGATGGACTACGTGCAGCACATCGGCGTGAGGCTCCCGCTTTACGTGGCGGTAATTCTCGCGCTCGTGCTCTATGGCGCGTGGTCGGTACAGATTCTGTGGGGTCTATAAATGGGGCTGACAAGAAGAACGTTTGATGCAGTGATCGTCGGCGGCGGTGGGGCGGGCCTGCGCGCAGCGCTCGAGCTTGCGCGCGCCGATCTCAAGGTCGCCGTGCTGTCCAAGGTATTCCCGACGCGCTCGCACACCGTGGCCGCGCAGGGCGGCGTGGCGGCCGCGCTCGGCAACAGCGAGGAGGACAACTGGCACTGGCACATGTACGACACGGTCAAGGGTTCGGACTACCTCGGCGACCAGGACGCGATCGAGTTCATGTGCCGCGCCGCACCTGAAGTGGTGTACGAACTGGAGCATTTCGGCATGCCGTTCGACCGCCTCTCCGACGGCAGGATTTACCAGCGCCCCTTCGGCGGCCACATGCAGGCGTACGGCATGAACCCGGTGCAGCGTGCCTGTGCGGCCGCCGACCGGACCGGCCACGCCATGCTGCACACGCTTTACCAGGCGAACGTCAAGGCGCATACGCAGTTCTTCGTCGAGTGGATGGCGCTCGATCTCATCCGCGACCGGGAGGGCGATGTGCTTGGCGTGGTGGCGATGGAGATTGAAACCGGCGAGGTGATGATTTTTCAGGCGCGCGCCACGTTGCTCGCCACCGGCGGTGCCGCGCGCATTTTTGCGTCCAGCACCAATGCTTTCATCAATACCGGCGACGGCCTCGGGATGGTTGCGCGGGCCGGTGTGCCGCTTCAGGACATGGAGTTTTTCCAGTTTCACCCCACGGGCGTTTACGGGGCCGGCGTATTGATCACCGAGGGCGTGCGCGGCGAGGGCGGCTACCTGCTCAACAAGAATGGCGAGCGTTTCATGGAGCGCTACGCGCCGAACGCCAAGGACCTTGCGAGCCGCGACGTGGTATCGCGCGCGATGGCGACCGAGATCAAGGAAGGCCGCGGCGCGGGCAAGGACGGAGATTACATCCTGCTCAAGCTCGACCATCTTGGGGCGGACGTCATCAACAAACGGCTGCCGGGCATCCGCGAGATCTCGATCAAGTTCGCAAACGCCGACCCGATCAAGGAGCCGATCCCGGTCGTCCCCACGGCGCATTACATGATGGGTGGCATCCCTAGCAACTATCGCGGCCAGGTGGTGGCGCCTCGCGGGGGCAATCCGGAGGAGGTGGTGCGGGGACTGCATGCGGCGGGCGAGTGCGCCTGCGTGTCGGTGCATGGCGCCAACCGCCTGGGATGCAACTCGTTGCTGGATTTGCTGGTTTTCGGGCGTGCGGCGGCGCGGCAGATTATCGACGATCTGCGGAGCAGCCCGCAGGCGCGCAAGGATCTGCCCCCCGACGCCGGCGAGATGACGCTGGCACGGCTCGCGCGCCTCGATAGCCAGAAAAACGGCGAGCGCGTGGCCGATGTTTCCGCCGAGATGCGCCGCATCATGCAACATCACTGCGGCGTATTCCGTTTTCCCGACCTGCTCGTCGAAGGCGTCAAGAAGATCAAGGAAACCGCGGCGCGCGCGGCGCGCACCGAAATCCAGGACAAGAGCAAGACGTTCAACACCGCCCGCGTCGAAGCGCTCGAGTTCGACAACCTGGTCGAGACGGCGGTCGCCTCGCTAATTTCGGCGGAGGCGCGCAAGGAATCCCGCGGTTCGCACGACAGGGCGGACTTCCCCAAGCGCGACGACGCGAACTGGTTGAAGCACACGCTCTACTACAAGGAAGGGCACCGGCTTGAGTACAAGCCCGTGCATACCAAGCCGCTCACGGTGGAGCCGTTCGCGCCGAAGGCGCGTGTTTATTAGTGAAGGGTGAAGGGTGAAGAGCGTAGGGCGAAGGGCGGAAGGCGTGGCGCGCGCAGTGAAGGCTTGCGATTTTCCATCCTTCACGCATTCACCCTTCACCCTTCACTCAACGAAGTGAGTTGACAGCCAAAGGTTACAAGAACCGCAATTCAGGATGACCGATGCGATTTTCCATCTACCGCTACAACCCCGAAATCGACGAGAAGCCGTACATGCAGGACTACGACATCGAGCTCGAGCCCACCGACCGCATGCTGCTCGACGCCCTGGTGCGCATCAAGGCGCAGGACGACACTTTCGCGTTCCGCCGCTCGTGCCGCGAAGGCGTGTGCGGCTCGGACGCGATGAACATCAACGGCAAGAATGGGCTCGCGTGCATCACCAGGCTCTCCGAGGTAAGGGAGCCGGTCGTGATCCGGCCGCTGCCCGGGCTGCCGGTGATCCGGGACCTCATCGTCGACATGTCGCAGTTCTTCAAGCAGTACCACTCGATCAAGCCATACCTGATCAACGACGATCCTCCACCCGAAGGGGAACGTCTGCAGTCGCCCGAGGACCGCGAGGAGCTCGACGGTCTCTACGAGTGCATCCTGTGCGCATGCTGCTCGACTGCCTGCCCCACGTTCTGGTGGCACCCCGACAAGTTCGTGGGACCGGCCGGGCTGCTGCAGGCCTACCGTTTCATTGCCGACAGCCGCGACCAGGCAATCAACGAGCGGCTCGACAACCTCGAGGATCCGTACCGGCTGTTCCGCTGCTATTCGATCATGAACTGCGTCGACGTCTGCCCGAAGGGCCTCAATCCGACGCGGGCGATCGGCAAGATCAAGGATCTCATGCTCAAGCGCATGCTGTGACGCGCAACCGCAGATGGGGGAACGGGACAGAATCCGCTGGCACTGCCGGCGCGGCATGCTGGAGCTTGACTTGTTGCTGCAGGCGTTTCTGGACAGGCACTTCGAACACCTGAGCGCGCAGGAGCTTGCTATTCTCACGGAACTGCTCGAATACCCGGACAACGATCTGCTCGATCTCGTCACGCGCCGGGCGGAACCGTGCGAGGAGCGGCTGAGTCTGCTCCTGAATCTCATCCGGGAAAGTTAATGTTATACCGCAGATATCCATTGTAAGGCACTGATTTAACGAGGACAACGCGAGTACGGAGGCGACGATGACCGAGAAGCTGGCAAGTCTTACTTTCAGCGACGGCACCCCCAAGGCGGATTTCCCCGTAATGAGCGGAACAATGGGAGCGGATGTAGTCGACATCCGGCCGCTCTACGGCAAGACCGGGAAGTTCACCTACGACCCGGGATTCATCTCGACCGCGAGCTGCCTGTCGAAGATCACCTACATCGACGGCGACGCGGGCATCCTGATGTACCGGGGCTACCCGATCGAGGAACTCGCCGAGCACTGCGACTTCCTGGAAGTCGCATACTTGATCCTGAACGGCGAGCTGCCGAACAAGAAGCAGAAGCACGAGTTCGACAACCTCGTCGCCCACCACACCATGGTGCACGAGCAGCTGGCGCGGTTTTACTCGGGTTTCCGGCGCGACGCACACCCAATGGCGGTGCTGTGCGGGGTGATCGGGGCGCTCTCGGCGTTCTATCACGATGCGCTCGACATCAACGACCCGCGCCACCGCGACATCTCGGCGTTCCGCCTGATCGCCAAGGTGCCGACGATCACCGCCATGAGCTACAAGTACAACGTGGGACAGCCGTTCATCTACCCGCGCAACGACCTCTCCTACGCCGCGAATTTCCTCAACATGATGTTCGCGGTGCCGTGCGAGAAGTACGAGCCCAATCCGGTGCTGGTGCGCGCGCTCGACCGCATTCTCATCCTGCACGCCGATCACGAGCAGAACGCCTCCACCTCGACGGTGCGGCTCGCCGGCTCCTCGGGCGCGAATCCCTTCGCATGCATGGCCGCGGGCGTCGCCAGCCTGTGGGGGCCGGCGCATGGCGGCGCCAATGAGGCGGTGCTCAAGATGCTGGCGGAGATCGGCGACGTATCGAACATCGGCAAGTACATCGCGCGGGTGAAGGACAGGCAGGACCAC
The DNA here is from genome assembly GCA_016199485.1 of Betaproteobacteria bacterium. Taxonomy (GTDB): domain Bacteria; phylum Pseudomonadota; class Gammaproteobacteria; order Burkholderiales; family SG8-41; genus JACQGO01. The sequence goes on along the minus strand of JACQGO010000213.1, from coordinate 3,952 downwards.
AGCATGCTCTACGGCTTCGGGCACCGTGTGTACAAGAACTACGACCCGCGCGCGAAGCTTATCCAGCGCACCTGCCACGAGGTGCTCGAGGAGGTCGGCCTCAAGGACGACAAGCTGTTCAAGCTGGCGCTCGCGCTCGAGAAGATCGCGCTCGAGGACGACTACTTCATCAAGCGCAAGCTCTATCCGAACGTTGACTTCTATTCGGGCATCGTCTACAAGGCGCTCGGCATCCCGGTGTCCCTGTTCACCGCGATCTTCGCGGTGGCGCGCACCGTGGGCTGGATCGCGCAGTGGAACGAGATGATCTCCGATCCCGACCAGAAGATCGGCCGGCCGCGGCAGCTCTACGTGGGGCCCGGGAAGCGCGCTTTCGTGCCGATGGACGAGAGGAAATAACCGGCTGACGCCGCGCGCGGCGTCAGCAAAGGGCGTCTGAGCGAGGAGGGGGTATGTTCAAGCAGATGCTGGGCAATTCCCATCTGTTCGGCGCCAACGCGCCGTTCATAGAGGCCCTTTACGACTCTTATCTCGAAGATCCGCAGTCGGTCGAGCCGCGCTGGCGCAGCTACTTCGACTCGCTGCAGCGGCTGGACGGGGGCCCGCACGACGTCTCGCACGCGCCGGTCCAGGAGCATTTCATCCGCATTGCGCGCGAGCGCCGGCCCCTCGGCGGCTACGCCGCGCCCGTGCAGCCGCCGTTCGACCAGAAGCAACTTGCGGTACTGCAACTGATCGACGCCTACCGCTTCCACGGCTGCCGCATCGCGGACGTCGATCCGCTCGGCCGCCACGAGAAGGCATACGTCGCCGAGCTCGATCCGGGCCACTACGGCTTCACCGGCGCCGACATGGACACGGTGTTCGTCGGCGGGGCGCTCGCCGGAATGCGCGAGGCGCGCCTGCGCGATATCCTGGAACTCCTCAAGGACACTTATTGCCGCACCGTCGGTGTCGAATACATGTATGTCTCCGACATGCCACAGAAGCGCTGGCTCCAGGAGCGCCTCGAGAGCACGCGCTCGATGCCGAGTTACGACGCCGGCCACAAGAAGCATATTCTCGAGCGCCTCACCGCGGCCGAGACGCTCGAAAAATACCTGCACACCAAGTACGTGGGGCAGACGCGCTTCTCGCTCGAGGGCGGGGAAAGCCTGGTCCCGATGCTTGACAACCTGCTGCAGCGCGCGGGCGCGGCCGGGGTGCAGGAGCTGGTGATCGGCATGGCGCACCGCGGGCGGCTCAACGTGCTGGTCAACACGCTGGGCAAGATGCCGAAGGACCTTTTCTCGGAGTTCGAGGGCAAGACCGATCCCGAGGTGCTAGCGGGCGACGTGAGGTATCACGACGGCTTCTCGTCCAACGTGATGACGCCCGGCGGCCCGATGCACGTCACGCTGGCGTTCAATCCTTCCCACCTCGAGATCGTCAACCCGGTGGTCGAGGGCTCGGTGCGCGCGCGCCAGCACCGCAGGAAGGACCGCCAGGGCGACCAGGTCCTGCCGGTGCTGATCCACGGCGACGCCTCGTATTCGGGGCAGGGCGTGGTGATGGAGACGCTCAACCTCGCGCAGACGCGCGGCTACGGGACGGGCGGCACGGTACACATCATCATCAACAACCAGATCGGTTTCACCACGTCGGACCCGCGTGACGCGCGCTCCACGCTCTATTGCAGCGACGTGTCCAAGCTGCTCGAAGCGCCCATCATCCACGTGAACGGCGATGACCCGGAAGCGGTGTGCATGGCGACCGAGATCGCGCTCGACTACCGCATGAAGTTCCACAAGGACGTCGTGGTCGACCTCGTGTGCTACCGGCGGCTCGGCCACAACGAGCAGGACGAGCCGATGGTCACGCAGCCGCTGATGTACAAGAAGATCCGCCAGCACCCGACCACGCGCAGGATCTACGCCGAGCGGCTGACGAAGGAAGACCTGATCCCGGAGGCGGACGCCGAGGAGATGGTCAAGACCTATCGCAGCGCGATGGACGCCGGCTACCACACCAACAAGACGATCCTGTCGAACTACAAGCCGCCGTTCGAGGCGAGCTGGAAGCCCTACAGGAACACCAGGTGGAACGAGAACGACGATACGCGCCTGCCGCTCGCATTGCTGCAGGAGCTGGGGCGCAAGGTGAGCGAGGTCCCGCCGAACTTCAAGTTGCACCCCCGCGTCGAAAAGATCATGCAGGAACGGCGGTCGATGGTGGAAGGCAAGCTGCCGCTCGACTGGGGGATGGCGGAAATGCTCGCCTACGCGACGCTGCTCAACGAAGGCTACTCGATCCGCCTCTCGGGACAGGACTCCGGGCGCGGCACGTTCTTCCACCGCCACGCGGTGCTGCACGACCAGAACCGCGAACGCTGGGACCAGGGCACCCACGTGCCGTTGCAGCACGTCGGCCCCGACCAGGGCGATTTCGTCGTCATCGACTCGGTCCTGTCGGAGGAGGCGGTGCTCGGGTTCGAGTACGGCTACGCGACCTCTTCGCCGAACGAGCTGGTGATCTGGGAAGCGCAGTACGGCGATTTCGCCAACGGCGCGCAGGTGGTGATCGACCAGTTCATCGCCTCGGGCGAGGTGAAATGGGGCCGCATGTGCGGGCTCACGCTGCTGCTGCCGCACGGCTATGAAGGACAGGGACCCGAGCACTCGTCGGGGCGCATCGAGCGCTTCCTGCAGTCGTGCGCCGATTACAACATGCAGGTGTGCGTTCCGGCGACTCCGGTGCAGATGTACTACCTGCTGCGGCGGCAGATGGTCCGCCCCTACCGCAAGCCGCTTGTGATCTTCACGCCCAAGAGCCTGCTCCGCCACAAGGAGTCGGTGTCGCCGCTCGAGGAGTTCGCCAACGACGTGTTCCAGCCGGTGAACGAGGACTGGGACGCGAAGGACATCGACGCCGGGAGCGTGAAGCGCGCCGTCTTCTGCAGCGGCAAGGTCTACTATGACCTGCGCGCCGGGCGCCGCGAGCGCGCCGTCAGGGACATTCCGCTGGTGCGCATCGCCCAGCTCTATCCGTTCCCGCACGAGCGCTTCCGCGCGATGATCGAGCGCTACCAGAGCGCGACCGAGATCGTGTGGTGCCAGGAAGAGCCGCGCAACCAGGGCGCATGGCACCGCATCCAGCATTATCTGCAGCGCCACATGCTGCCGCACCAGAAACTGATGTACGCCGGGCGCGACTCTTCGGCAACGCCGGCCGCGGGCTACAAGTCGCTGCACGAGAGGCAGCAGAAAGAGCTCGTCGCGATGGCGCTCACGCCGGGCGCGGGCCTGACGGTGGAAAACTGATCGCGCGCAGACGTTAGCAACCGCGGGGAGCAATCATGTTCGTCGAAGTGAAGGTGCCGCAGCTTTCGGAGTCGGTGGCCGAAGCCACGCTGCTGACGTGGCACAAGAAGGCCGGCGACTACGTGAAGCGCGACGAAAACCTGGTGGACATCGAGACCGACAAGGTAGTGCTCGAGACGCCGGCGCCGGAGGCCGGCGTGCTGGCGAAGGTCCTCAAGGGCGACGGCGGCACGGTGGTGAGCAAGGAAGTGATCGCCACCATCGACACCGAGGGCCCGCCGGCGGCCAAGGCCGCGGAACCTGTGCCGGCCGCGGCGGTGGCCGCGGCAAAACCGGCAGCGGCGGCACCGGCGAGGGCCGGGGCGGCGCCGGTGATGCCGGCGGCGCAGAAGCTCGCCGCGGAGAAGAAAGTGGACGTTTCCGAAATCGCCGGCACCGGCCGCGGCGGGCGCGTCACCAAGGCCGACGTGCTGGAGCGCATCCAGCCGCCGGCGCAGCCGGCGCCCCGCATCGAGGCGAAGCCGTCGCTGCCGCAGCCACCGGCGGTCGACATCGATCAGCTCCTCGCCGGGCGGCCGGAACAGCGCGTGCCGATGTCGCGGCTGCGGGCGCGCATCGCGGAGCGTCTGGTGCAATCGCAGCATACCGCGGCG
>JACQGO010000210.1 GCA_016199485.1 Betaproteobacteria bacterium | reverse complement strand
TCATCGACCGCGATCCCCAGGCCCACCTGCGGAACGCGTGCGCCGTCTTTTTCCGCGGCGTAGAACAAACCCCGCGCGAGAAGCTCGGGATCGGCGGCGACCTCGTCGGCGCGGTTCACCGGGCCCGCGGGCACCTTCGCCTCGACGAAGAGCTTGAGCCACTCGTCGCGCGGGCGCGCGGCGAGCACCTTCTGGATTTCCGCGACGACCTCCGCGCGCGCGGCCCGCCGCAGAGCATTGGTCGCGTAGCGCGGATCCTCGCCCATTTCCGCGCGTCCCGCTGCGCTCCAGAAGCGTTTCCAGATCGCATCGTTCCCGAGCCCCAGCGTGAGCGGCTTGTCCGCGGTATCGAAGGTCTGATACACCGCGATCACGCTGTCCCTCGCGCCGGTGCGGCGCGGGACCTCGCCCGAGCCGAGGTAGGGCACGATGCGCGGCGCCATGAAGCGCGTCATGCTGTCCACCATCGAGATATCGATCCTGTGTCCCTTGCCGGTGCGCTGCCGGTCGAGCAGCGCGGCCACGGTGGCGAACGCCGCATCCATGCCCGCGATGAGATCGGCGGCGGGCGTCCCAACCTTCTGCGGCGGGCTGTCCGCCTCGCCGGTCAGATCCATCACCCCGCTGTAGCCCTCCGCGATCAGGTCATAGCACGGAAAATCCCTGCGCGTGCCGGAGATCCCGAAACCGGTGACCGACACGAACACGAGATCGGGCCTGAGCCCGGCAAGCGCCGCACAGTCGACGCCGAGCTTCTTCTGGGCGCGTTCGACGAGATTCACCACCACGACGTCGGACTTGCGCACCATGTCGTAGAGCACCGCGCGGCCGCTCTCCCCGCTGTAGTCCAGCGTCACGCTCTTCTTGTTGCGGTTGACGCTCAGAAACCACAGCGACTCCCCGTTCAGGAACGGCGGCCCCCACGCGCGGCAGTCGTCGCCGCGGCCCGGCCGCTCGATCTTCACCACCTCCGCCCCCATGTCGGCGAGCAGCAGCGTCGCATACGGCCCCGCGATCGAAGTCGTGAGATCGAGCACGACGACGCCCTCGAGCAGGCCGAACGGCGTGCCTCTCGGTGGTGGCGGCAGGCTTTCGTATGGCAGCATGAAGCGTCGGCTGAACTCGCGAATACGGCGGCGCGGTATTTTTCTTGTGCGAAAATAACCGGCGGGCTCTGCCCCGCCGCGTTGACCAGGCGATTGGAATTATACCCTTTCCGAATTGAAGACGGCCCGCCAGAGGTGCTAGAATCGAGCGCGTTCCACGACCGAAACGCGGGTGGTTAGCTCAGCGGTAGAGCACTGTCTTCACACGGCAGGGGTCGCTGGTTCGAACCCAGTACCACCCACCACCAAACTCAAGCACTTATCGAAGTAGCTCCATTCGCTGTTTCGCCGCCGGGTCGGATAATGGCCCGGCTATAAGATTTAAGATACGGGGGCAAGGCCATAGAGGAGGCACGCGTGGGCAAGACCATCACAGAAAAGATCCTGGCGAGAGCAGCAAATAAGAAAGAAGTGTCGCCCGGCGATTACATTGAGGTAACGAGCAATCGACCGACGACCATGGCGCACCACTCGGCGCTTGGCAAAGGAGCAGATCGACTCGCATTATGGGGTATCAAGCCGTTCGATGTTCATCGCATCAGGATCGTAGACGGTCACTATGGAGCCACCGAGAGCAAGGTCGCTCAAGAGAACAGGCGAACGACGCGCGAGTGGGCCAAGGCAATGGGTATCCGCAAGGAATACATCTACGAGCTGGGACGGCAGGGTGCTGAAGCGATAATTACTGCGGAAAAGGGCTGGGCACTACCTGGGGAGTGTATCTTTCAAGGAGTTAATGGTCACACCTGCACTGTAGGAGCGCTAGGCTGCTTTTCCTTAGCACTTTCCTTTGGCACAGGCGCTTACCTCGCCAGAGGCAAGACATGGATCAAGGTTCCTCAGAGTTGCAAGATGATCATCAAGGGCAAGCTCCCCAAGGGGGTATCCGCCAGAGACATTTCGGAGTACACGCTGGGACGAATCGGGCCGTCGGGTGCCGTTGGCATGGTTACGGAGTGGGTGGGGCCCGTCGTTGACGAGATGGACATGGACGCAAGGTTCTGCTTATGTGGAGTGACGCTGTTCACTGGTGCGTGGACCTCAATCATGAATCCTGATGAGAAGACATTATCCTGGGTGAGGCATCACTCTGGTGAGGAATTTGAGCCGTTAGTCAGTGATCCGGACGCGCACTATGCGAAAGTGTATGAATTTGACGTGTCTAACATCGAACCGCAAGTGGTGATGCCAGACAATCGCTACACGGTAAAACCTGTGTCTGAGGTGGCGGGGGTCACGATTAACAAGGGTATGGTTGGCACGGAACACAACGGCTGGCTGGCCGACATAAGGATGGCAGCCGAGATTCTGGAAGGCCGCAAAATTCATCCTGACGTTATCATGGATATCGTGCCAGGTAGTATGAACATCCTTCGAGACGCAGTGAATGAGGGCTTCGTTTCGACGCTGCTGGCTGCCGAATGCGTTCTGCACGTCCCCGGCACAGATAAGAATACGCCGTTGGGAATTGGAGAGATAGGCGTAAACACGGGGTCAACCAATCCCCCGGGACGGGGCGGCGATCTCTCAGCAAAGATGTTCTTGGCGGCGCCGTATACCGTCACCGCATCCTGCGTCGCAGGAAAGATAACAGACCCACGAAAATATCTGTGATGGAACTTCGGAGAAAATCAAGAAGTGTAGGACCACGCCATGCTGCCCGTTTCAATCATCACTGGTTTTCTTGGCAGTGGCAAAACGGCGCTGTTGAATCGTTTGTTGCAGCATCCGGGGCTCAAGAATAGAATAGTTTTGTCATCATCAACGAGAGCAAGAGAACCGCCATGAGACATCCACTGCTGCGTGCGTTTGTGCTTGCGGTCGCGTTCGGGTTTGCGTGCGCGACGGCCGCGCAGTCCCGTTCGACAAGTTCAGAGCAGGCTTATCCGTCCAAGCCGATCAGAATGATCGTGCCATTCCTCGCGTCAGGGTCGATCGATACTGTTGCCCGCCTTGTTGCCCAAAGTCTTGGCGTTGTCCTCGGCCAGCAGGTAGTCGTCGAGAATCGCGGCGGTGGGGGAGGGGTAATCGGTTCGGATCTGGTTGCCAAGGCATCGCCCGACGGCCATACGTTGCTGATGACGAATGTCGCCTTCGCGATCACCCCTACCCTGTTGTCAAAACTGCCTTATGATCCTCTGAAAGACTTTGTTCCCATCACCCAACTCACGACGCTGCCGTATCTGCTGGTCTCGAATCCGATTGTGCCGACGAACTCGCTGCAGGATTTAATTGCTCTCGCCAAAACTAAACCCGGCCAGATTACCTTCGCGTCGGCGGGCAACGGCAGCGGCTCGCACCTTACGGGGGTGATGCTGAAAATCGTGGCGGGTATCGACATCACGCACGTTCCGTACAAGGGTTTCCCTGCGTCGCTGTCGGATCTGCTTGCGGGGCGAGTGGACCTGACATTCAACACCATCCCGTCACTGTTGCCGCATGTGCGAAGCGGGAAGCTGCGCGCACTGGTTCTCACGGCTGAACGGCGCTCAGCGCTGCTGCCCAAAGTACCGACCTCCGCCGAGTCGGGCCTTGCCCGCTTTAAACCTTCGACCTGGCATGGTGTATTCTTACCGCCCGGCACACCCAAGACCCTCTACTCCTACCTTAATGCCGCACTCATCAGGGCCATCAACTCGAATGAAATGAATGAACGGTTTCTGAGCCAAGGTGCGGAGCGTGTCGGCAGTACGCCCGAGCAATTTGCGGTTTTTGTGCGCGACGAGATCGCCAAGTGGGAGACGATAGTCAAGGCTTCCGGCGCCAAAGTCGATTAAAGCACGAGAAAAATGGGGTCTGGCAGGCTGATGTAAGACCCTTCGGTTTGTCATTGCGAGCGTAGCAAAGGAATCTTGTTGAAGTCTTCCGCAGAATCAACGGCAAGCTGCAGCTATCTTTGGCGCGCGGTCGACTAGGATGAAGTGCTGCCGCGGCAGGATAAGCGGGCGGCCAAGAGGTTCTTTCGCACGCTGCAAAAAACTCCTGCCCTCGTGCGAGCCCTCTTCCGGCACCCGAGCGTGCGCTACGCCGCAGCTTGACATGATCGGATGCTTTGTTTCGCCTTGGTAATTCGTGTTTGAGTACTGCTTGAAGCCTGTCTATACTCGAGGAAATCTATGAAAGCGTCTAGCCGAGTCGCGCTGATAACGGGTTGCGGTAAACAAAAAGGGATCGGATCTGCTACGGCACGTGCGTTAGCTGCGTCTGGCGTGATTGTGGTCGTAACCGATGTGGCGATACGAGGCGTTGCCAATGTAGGTGATTTGCAGAATGATACTGATCAGTCCTGGCGAGGGCTTGAATCTCTCGTGGATGAGATCGTCGCGGCCGGTGGTACCGCTTCTTCGGGGCAAGGAGATGTGACCTCTGAAGTTGATGCGGCACGCATGGTCCGCGAGGTTCTGGCGCGATATGGCCGACTCGACATTCTTGTTAACAATGCTGGCGCACCCTATGGTCGAGATCGCGCCGATATCGAGGATGTACCTCTGGACGTGTGGGAGAACGTGATGGCAATCAATGCCCGTGGAGTATTCCTGATGTCACGATCTGCCGTGACACCTATGCGAAAGCAAGGATGGGGACGAATCATTAGTATTTCTTCGGCTTCTGCTAAGTACGGCAGAAAGCATAAGGCGGTCTATTCAGCGTCCAAGGCGGCAATTGTAGGCTTCACACGTGCATTGGCGGTGGATCTTGCCCCGCACGGAATCACTGTCAATGCAATCTGTCCCGGCGCCATTCTCACGAGCAGGGCGCTTAGTGCAGCGAGGCTAAGCCACCCGGGAGACGATTTGGAAGCAGGGCTTGCCAAACGCGTCGAGCATATACCAGTCGGTCGGCAAGGCCACCCGGAGGAAGTTGCGGCAATGGTTGCCTTCTTGGCTTCCGAAGCAAGCTCGTACGTAACGGGTCAGGCTATCAGCGTGTGTGGTGGAACAACGTAGCCCTTCCTGCGAGCAATCCGTCCGACTCAGATTCTCCGCCTATTGTACGAAGGCCATTATCAGGTAACGGCGGGTAGTTCATGAGTCATGAACTCATACTCATGTACCAGCGATAGCAGCATTACTCCGAGATACCGGCTTCGTAGCTCACCACAGTCACGTTTTTGCCTCGCGCCACGGACATCTCAATCTGCCGTAGTTTCGCGACCATCGGCTCAAGGGTAAATGCCTTCTTGGCGTGTTTCGCTCCTTTCCGGGTTGAGTCTCTCTCACTCAACTTGGCACCCAAAGAGCCGGTCGGATCATCCGTGGCGTACCTTCAATTTTTATCCACTTTGTGCGGTACTCGCAGATGAACGGCGGCAGGTGTTTGATCTACTAGGGTGGTTGCTTTGAAGAGAAACGTCAGCCGAGATTTTTAAAGGTTTGGGGATAACTTCAAAACCGAGAAAATAAGGGATTATTCAATGCGCGCAGAAGAACACTGGGCAAAGGCCAGACGCTTGGAGACAACCAGGACGACCAAGCTCAATGACAAAGATGACTACGAAATAATCATTTGGAGTTGTATCCAGGGAGGGGCCCAGTTGGCGAATGTCGTGCTTCACAAGGCTGGAATTACAAAAGAGACCTTTGACCTTATTCACGCGAACATGCCAGAGTTAAATCGTGAAGTGCCACCTGCCGTGGCTGAGATGTTGGCCATCTTGAAATCGATCGAAGATTTGGGACCGCGTTTTGTGAGGGGCATTGAACCTATCGATCCGCAAGCGGTGAGAAATTGTCTGGCTGCGTACGGAAAGGTTAGAGCATACGCTGAGAAACTTATCAACGGATAATCGCGTAGACCATAGAAGAAACTTATGCGAATCATTGACCACTTAACCAAGGCATACCGGATCGAGCAAACAATGCTCAATAAACTCGACCGTGACCAGGACCACGAGATATTCGTCGAGGCGTGCATGCTAGCGGGGACACATCTCCTCAATGCGATCCTTCACAAATATTCCGTTACAAAGGAAGGGGCGGATCTTCTGCATTCGGATAAGCCCCAGCTAGAGACCTTGGTTAAGCGCGAGTTGCAACCACTGTTTTCGGCAATGAAGTACATCGAGGATCTTCGCCGCAATCTTCGACGAGCGAGGGCGTGGAGTGTTGAAGATGGAAAGAAATGTATTGGAAGCTACCAGCAGGTGAAAGGTTTCGCTGAAAAAGTGCTTGGCTAAAGGAGATGTCAGATGGACATCACCCTGACCATAGGATTGTATTGTGCGCGCTAAATTCCAAAGCTATCGCATCGGGGGCAAACGATGGTGAAACCACTGCGAGGTAAGGCGTGGGTCTTCGACGGCATCATGGATGTGGATTGGGAGATCTGTCCCTTTCCCGAGCTTCAAAGTGCAGGAGTCGAACTTGGCGTCTGGGGGCGCTATGACCAAATTGGGCAGTTTGCGATGATCAAGGTGGACCCTGATTTCCCCAAGAAAGTGCGAAAAGGGGATTTCATCGTGGCCGGCGAAAACTTTGGATACGGCCATGATCACGATACCGGACCCAAGGCCATCAAGGGCGCGGGAGTGGCTGCCGTACTATGTGAAAGTGCTGGTCCCTACTTTCTGCGCAACAGCCTCGACCATGGCCTTCCGGTAGTGGAACTCAAGGGGATTAGAAAAGCAGTCCAACAGGGGGATGAACTGGAGTTGGATGTGGAGAGGGGCTACGCAAGAAACCTTCGGACGAAGGAAGAGTTGAACTTCAAGCCATTTCCGACCTTCATCCTAGAAATGTTGGATGCGGGTGGAATCTACCCCTGGATTGAGCAGCAACTGAAGGCCGGAACGCTTCACCTTGGTCCCAGGTGAGCCCCTAAGCGTCATTAGAGCGCCACAGTCGAAGTAGACGCCGAAAGAAACCGAGTCGATGAATCCGAATCTCAGCGTCCAGCATTCAAAAGGCCAAGGTGCCCGACATGCAGGCGGCCCAGCAGACACGGGGAAGAGCGCAATCGTGCCAGAGGTTGTGACCGTGGGCGAGACGTGCGTTGTATTCGAAGGGACTCGCCCTGGACTTCTTAGATACGTTACATCCTATGAGCGTCACGCGGGGGGCGCGGAAACTAATGTTGCCGTCGGGGTGCTCAGACTGGGGCATTCCGCGGGCTGGATCAGCCGAGTTGGCGAAGATGAGTTCGGCCACTATCTCGTCTCATTTTTTCGCGGCGAAGGCATCGACGTCTCGCAGGTGAAAATCGATCGCGAACATCCCACCGGGCTTTTTGTTCGGCAACGCTCCGGAGTTGGCGGCGGCCAGAACTTCTACTATCGGAAGCACTCGGCCGCGAGTTTCTTGAGTGTTGAGGATATCGACGAGGGTTACATTTCACAGGCCCGCGTTCTGCACGTGACCGGTATTACTCCTTCGTTAAGCCCCAGCTGCCGGGAAGCCGTTATCTACGCGATGAAGCTTGCGCGAAAGCACGGGGTAAAAGTGTCCCTTGATCCAAACATCCGGCTGAAGATGTGGAATGAGGACGACGCGCGTGAGACCATCAATGAAATGCTCAAGTACACAGACTTTCTGTTTCCGGGAATCGAGGAGTGCAATCTGCTCTTCGGCTCTGCCGAGCTCGGTCATGTCTCCCGGAAGGTGGAGACCCTGGGAGTGCAACTAGTTGCCATAAAACTTGGCGCGAATGGCGCTGTCGCCAAAAAGAACACGGAGGAAGTCGCCGTCGAAGGGCACAAGGTCCCGGTTATGGACACCTTCGCCGCGGGCGACGCATTTACGGCTGGTTTCCTGGCGGGATACCTTAACGGCTGGAAGCTTCGGGAATCGCTGGTTTACGCTAACGCAGTTGGCGCATTGACGGTAACCGTGCGCGGCAACGTCGAAGCCCTTCCGACGAGAGAGCAGGTCGAACAGTTTCTCGGTGGGCGAGACTCAATTCACCGGTGACCGAAGCGGCAAACCTGCGGCACGACTTAAATGACCCGGCAAGCGTCGAAACCAATCATGTTTTAAGGGGCGATATCAAATGAATGTTTCAAGATTCAAGGGAATCTATCCGGCAGTGATCACACCATTCGACGCCGATGGTCGCGTGGCCGAAACGGCACTACGACGTTACTTGGAGCACCTCGTACCGCAGGTGGATGGATTGTGGTTGTGCGGGTCCTACGGGTCGGGACCCATCATGACGGTGGACCAGCGAAAAAGAATCGCCGAAATTAGCGTAGAAGTGGTCCAAAAAAGAATCCCTCTGATCATGCACATCGGATGCCCGGATACGGCAAGCAGTATCGAGCTGGCCAGACATTCCGAGTCTGTCGGAATGGACGCGGTCGCTGCCGTGACGCCCTTCTATTTTCGGCACAGCGAAGGCTCGATTATTCGCCACTACGAATCCATCATCAACTCGGTAAAAATTCCGGTTCTCGTCTACAATAATCCCAAATACAGCAATTTTTCTGTATCGGCAGATCTCCTTTCCAGGCTCGCCGAAAAAGGTGTTCAGGGAGTCAAAGACAGCAGCGGTGACATTGCTTTGTTCTATGAATATATGGGGAAGGTAACTGTCCCCGACTTCCTCTTTTTGATCGGCTCGCAGACACACCTTGTGCCGGCCATGGTAGGCGGGGCGCACGGTTGCGTATCCGGCCTATCGAACGCCTTTCCGAAGTTCGTCAAGGCGATCTATCAGCTATGCCAAGACGGACGATTTCTCGAAGCCGGAACCTTGCAGAAGCAGGCGAATTCTGTGCGCAAACTGACGGGGGAAGGAATTCCCGTTCCGTTTTATCATGCGGTGCTGCCGCTGCTTGGCATTGACATTGGAGTTCCCAAGCTGCCATTCCTGCCGTTGACCGAAGACCGCATCGAGCAAATCAAGTCCGGTCTAAGGCGGGCCGATATGCTCAAGGAGTGGAAGTAGCGTTTACATAAGCAAGCCGCCCGGCACCGCGCTCAACGCAATCCAGCGGCCTTGATGGCGTTATTCCACTTGACATTCTCGGTCGCTATATAGTCGGCGAATTGCGCTGGAGACAGTCCTCCAGCGGAGACAATTCCTGCCGCGGCCAATCGGTCGGCCGTGTCCGGCTGCTGCACGACCCAGTTCAAATCCGTATTGAGCCGTGCCACTAGGAGTGCCGGCACGCGCGCCGGAGCGAGTACTCCCCACCACAGCGATGCATCGTAACGCGGGTAACCGGCTTCGGGGAACGTCGGGGCTTCGGGAAAGGTGGTTGCGCGCTTCGTGCCAGTGATGGCAAGTATGCGCAGCCGGCCTGCACGCACGTGCGGGAGGGCAGGAGCGGGGCCTATCAGGGAGAACTGCACCCGACCACTAAGAAGGTCGTTGAGCGCCGGACCGGTGCCCTTGTACGGTACGTGCGTCAACTCGATTCCCGCCATGCTGGAGAAGAGTTCCATCCCAAGATGCGCCGTACTGCCCGTTCCCCCTGACGCGTACATGATCTGGCGTGGTTTCGCTCGTGCCAGTTCTACGAACTCCTTCACAGATTTCACGGGCACTCCGGGGTGCATCACCAGCACCAGCACGCTGGTCGCGGCGCGCGAGATCGGAGTGAAATCGCCGTCGCGGTCGAAGGACAGGCGGCCGGAAAGCAGTGCGGGCAGCAAGTTGCTGACGCCGGTCATAATCAGCGTATAGCCGTCGGGCGTCGCGTGCGCGAGGATCTCGAGTCCGATTAAGCCGCCTGCCCCAGAGCGATTGTCCACCACCAGGGACTGGCCCCAACGCTCGCTCAGCCGCTGCGCCACGAGCCGCGTGAGGAAATCGGTACCGCCACCGGGCGACGTTGGAACAATGATCCGCACGGGGCGATTCGGGTACTGCAGGTCCGCGCGCGTCGCCGCGAGCGTCGGCGAAGCGAGACACGCAATAATCACGCAAGCTGCCGCCACGACAGTTTGGCTATTCATATAACCTTCCTTTAGTTTATTATCACTCAACAGTTGACGATTTTGGCGAAGAAGATATTCCACCTTAAATGTGGAACCTTGATTAGATCGCAAAGCGCCGTGTGATTTCTTAAGTAACGGCGAAACTCCCAAGGCAGTGTACCGCGCATAGCCGGGAGCAGGCTCCATCTTATTGCGCCGTCAGGCCAGGCGCGGCGACGGGAAAATCATCGCCGGCGTCCTCCGCTGCGGCTACCGCCTCCACTCCTGCGGCTCCCGGATGGACTTCGGCTAACGGAACTTCCCCGGGAAACGGATGAGTTGCGCCCGCTGGATAGGGACTTGCCGGTTGCGGAACTGCGGGGTGTGCTAAGCGAACTGCCCCACGCGGATCTTCCCGATGCCTGCTTCGGCCCGCTTGCGCCTTTTGATCTAGGTACGCGCGCCGCTACGTCCCCGCGGGCCGCGCGGGTTCGCGAGCGCGTTTTCGTTGCCTGCTTTGCGCCTCGGCCACCCTTGGGGCCAATGTCGCTCTGCGTGACCTTTCTGCCGCTCACGTAAATGTCACCCAATGTGCGGCCATATTGGTCTTTTCCCCGTCGCGCGATCCGCACTTCGCCTGAGTCGAGCTTCCTCTGTAGATTTGCGCGCGCTTGTTCTCCACCCGGGCCGCTTTTTTCCGCTGCGTACACTCCGCGAAGCCGGACTCGTTCTTTGCCGCACTGCACGGTGTCGCCATCAATGGCGCGGCAGCTTGACGCAGCGTGCACGTTGAACGCGAGAGCGAAACCGAGCCCCAGAAAAGCGAGCTTGTTCACACGAAACCGTCCAAGACTGTTGAATCTATGCCGCTTGCTTCTTGATCGGTGTCACCTTGGCGCCGTCCAGTGAGCCGCACGCGCCGAGAATCGCAGCGAGGCCTTTCACTTGCGGGTTGCCGCGTCATGAAACGAGCAAAGCCCGGAGCGGCTATGTCACCGCCACTTCGGCCCGCCGACCGAGGGCGGTCAGTGCCCGCTCAAGCGTCGGCACTTTAGTCGGGTGGTTCGGGTCGAGCATCCGCCTCGCTTCTTTTTCATCGATCTTCATGCGGCGCGCGAGCTCGATTTTCGTGACACCCTGCTCGCGCATGGCGAGATACACGGACGCCTTGAGCGCCGTGGTCACGGGCGTCGCAACCAATCGTTCGCCGCGCTTCGGGCGCGAAGGTTCGGCGATGTCAAGGCCGTCCTCGATGCGCCCTTCGATTGCCGCCTGCACCGCGCCTTCGGCCTCCCGCAAGGCTTCTTCGACGGTATCGCCCTGCGTAATCGCTTCGGGAAGATCACGGCAGGTCACGACAAATCCGCCGTCCTTATCGCGCGTAAGCTTGACCGGATAAGTAAATCGCCGCATGGGTTTCCCTCAAATATCCTTGTCCGTCAGGCCAAGTGCGGATGAATTCATTGCCGCGCACGGGATAGCCCTGTTCCTGGTGGGACAGTATCGGACAAATTTGTCCGTAGCGCAAGATCAAGGCACTGCGACCGTGCGCGCCATCGCTAAAGCGCCGTTGTTCAGCGGGTCTACGTTGGCATCGTGCAACCCTTAGCGAATTGTCCGACACTCAGGCACCCGGCATTTTGACATGAGACGGCGCCGGGCCGAGACCGCTTTCGCTATTCGTGCAAACGTTTCCCAATGTCCACGCTGGAAACCCGAAAACCGCTGCTTGAGACGCGGGTCCCCAAGAAATGGCTTCTCAGAATCGTCCAGGATCAACGATCACGACGTCGGTGATATCGAGGTATCACCAGAAAACGCAGTATGGACCCCTTGCACAACGGAAGAAGTTAGCGGCCTATAATTCTCTCATCCGGATTAATTTGATGCCGTCATTTGCTCCCGTGGCACCGGTTGACGTACAGTCTGTATCCATAGGCCCCCATGTTATCACTGACGGGGCTAGACGCTTGAGCGCCCTTAACGACCAGCGCCCATACCAGACGAGGAATTCAATTGGATTGTCTTATTTCTACCAAGTACTTTGATTTCCTCATCAACTTGCTAGCGACTGTGGTCGGCATTCTCATCGTCCTAGCGTTAGAGCGTCAACGCAGGCCTAGGCTTGTGTTCAAGATCGGGAAAGTGCGCGGACTTCCAGCGAACGATCCGATGGGCCGTAAGCAATGCCGCTGGCCGCACGTAGAAGTTCACAATCTCAAGATACCTCGGTGGCTATCTTAGGTCTACAGCGGCGATCCTGCTTTTGCGTGTCGCGCGTGGATTTCTTTCCACAATCCAACAGATGGCGGGCGCATTTTTGGTGAAGAAATGACCGCGCGCTGGAGCGAGGCCGACCCACCAAGAGTTATGCAAACTTCTAGGCCCGACGGAACTTACGTGGCCGCCCTAGAATCTGTGCAATACGCAATCGATATTCCAACTGGAGAATGCGGGACGATAGCGCTGGCGTATCGTGCAAAGGACAGCGAGAGTTGCTACGGATGGACCAATGAAAGTTACTTACATAATTTTCAGCATCCGTCATGGAAGCTAGACAAGGGCCGTCACATTGCACGGATAAGAGTCGTAACCGCCGGCCGCGAATTCGTTGACGCTTTCAAAATTATCAATGACGCGCCCTTCAATGATTTCCGTATCGAAGCGATCGATCAGGAAACCAAGAAGAAGCTGAAATAACCGAGAGCCTAGCGAATCGATATCCATATCTTCCAGTGCTGCCCACTTTTGCCCTGTTCGGGGAGCCATGCAACACAAAGAACGCAACAACCTGACGAAGCCAGTCGTCTCTTCTACAGGACTTTCTTCCCTTCGCATAGATTCACCAACTCCGCCAGCGCCAGCACCTGCGCCCGCCGCCCGCTCGCCTCGCGCAGGCGCTTGAGTATGCCCGCGTCGCGGAAGCGCTGCAGCAGCAGCGTCACTACGGGCTTGGTTGGCATTTTCGGGTCGCGGAACAGGTCGTTCGACGCGAAGACCGGCCGGGCAAACAACCGGTCAAGCAGCGGCACCGCATACTGCGAGCGCGTCAATTCGATGGTCCGTGCCTTGAGCCGCTCGTAGAGCGCGAGGATACGGCGCGCCTTGTCCGCATTCGCGTCCGCCTGCTCCGCCAGCGCGCGCAGGAAAAACGCCGCCCAGGTGTTCCACGATGCGGGGCCGTTCAGGGCGCGCAGCCGTGCGATGTACTCGGTCCGGCGCGTGTCGAAGTACTGCGACAGGTAGAACATCGGCCGTGAGAGCAGCTTCTTCTCGTAGAGAAACAGCGGCACCAGCATGCGCCCGATCCGGCCGTTGCCGTCCCGGAACGGGTGGATGATCTCGAACTGGGCGTGGATGAGCGCGAGCTGCACCAGCGGGTCGAGTTCCTCGGCGCGCCAGTACGCCTCCAGGTTGGCGAGCAGCGCCGGCACCCGCGCGGGTTCCGGCGGAATGAAACGCGCCTGTTCGATCGGCGTGCCGGGCTCCCCGACCCAGACCCGCGCGCGGCGATACTCACCCGGCGTCTTGCCGCGTCCGCGCACGCTCTCGAGCAGCACGGCGTGCAGGCGCTTGAGCAGGGACAGGCTGAATCGCCCCTTCGCCAGCGCCCGCTCGGCCTCCCTCAGCGCCCTGCGGTAGTTGAGGATCTCCCGGATGTCCTCGCGCCGCTCGCCGCTCGCCGGCGGCTCGCCCGCCTCGAAGCGCAGCACGTCGCCCAGGGTCGCCTGCGTGCCCTCGATCTTCGAGGACAGCACCGCTTCCTGTGTGGTGAGCGGCGACAGCAGCACCGCCGGGTCCGGCACGCCGTGCAGGATGCCGTCGTAACGGGCGAGCGCCCGGGTCGCCCGGCCGATGGCGGGCACCAGCCCCTTCCAGTCGAGGCCGGCGCGCGGCAGGAGCTTGGCAACGAACGGTCTGACGGACGGCATGAGGAAGCAGTTTACACCGGCCCGCGCTTGAGTAAAGAAACACTGATTTCGCTTTACCGAAGACGACCTTGGGTCAAGCAGGCTTTACTCAACCAACCCCGCTGCCGAGAGACGCGTGAATCGCCAACGGCTCGGGGTGCGATCGATAGGCGACGGATCCTGACGGCTTCAGCATGTTCGATCCGGACAGCCCGTCCGCTGGGTCACGGCAGGGGTCGCTGGTTCGAACCCAGTACCACCCACCACTCCCCTCGATCCGCGCAGCGCGAGCCGCGCACCTCTCAGCCGATGCGGCCGAGCACCGGGAATGTCTGCAGCAGCCAGGAGTTGAACGCGGTGAGCTTGCCGGTGATCATCGCGATCCCCATCACGATCATGACGACGCCGGCGAGGATGTGGGCCGTTCTTCCGAGCTTGCGCAGCGAGTTGTAGCGCTGGGCGAGCCCGCGCAGGAATACCGCGGAGAGCAGGAACGGCACGCCGAGCCCGAGCGAGTAGATCGCCAAGAGAATCACTCCGGCGGCGACGGAGGTGCTCACGGCGCTCACCGTGAGTATCGTGCCCAGCACCGGCCCGATGCACGGCGTCCACCCGAAGCCGAATGCCGTTCCAAGCAGAAACGCCGCGGCAGGCCTGCCGCCGGGCATCGCCACCTCGAACCGTGCCTCGCGGGAGAGCCACCCCATGGTTCTCATCCCACCGAGCATGAACAGCCCGAACACGATCACGATGATGCCGCCGATGATGTTCATCTCGTAGCGGTAGGCGAGCAGCAGGCGCCCCAGCGCGGACGCGCTCGCGCCGAGCGCCACGAACACCGCCGAGAAGCCAAGCACGAAAAGCCCGCTCAGCATCAGCACGTGGAGCTTCGCCCGCTGCTGCCCGCCGCCAATTGACTCGCCCGTGACATACGACAGGTAGCCGGGCACCAGCGGTAGCACGCACGGCGAGAGGAAAGAGATGATCCCCGCGGCGAAAGCGGTCAGGACACCGATGCTCGAGACTTCACTCATCGCAGGAGGTTATTACTGAACTTCGCGAAACTGAGTGACACGCCGCTCCGTCACGACGAGGCAGAACCACCCCGGCGATTTCATCGCCACCCCTCCTTAGCAAGGACGGGAAAGGCTCTCCCTCCTTCGCGAGGCGGGAAAGGGCTCTCCCCTCCTCTCCGAGGAGGGGTCGCGCGCAGCGCGGGGTGGTGTGAATGGATGTCACCTGCTTCTACAACCGTCAATAGGTTGTGCTCGTTCCACTTGCGGGTCTCCCATAGGCGCATTCCTGTCCAAAATGATCAAGACCATTCATACGTACGTGCGGCCGCACCGATTCAGCTCACGAGATAGTTGCGCATCATACCGCCATCTTCATGTTCGAGGTTGTGGCAGTGATACAGAAATAGCCCCGGCTCGGTGGGCGTGAGCAGCAGCTTGACGCGCCCCCCGGGGAACACCAGGACGGTATCCTTGAAGCCGGCGTCGATGATGCCCTCCGCGAGGTCGGACGGCGGAGACGACGCAAGGTCGCGTTCGATGACGCGAAAGCGCACGCCGTGAACGTGCATCGGATGCGGCATGAGCATGCCCGCCCCGGTGTTCGAGAATGTCCATGCCACCGGCTTCGCGAGGGGCAGCCGCTCCTCCGGGGCGACGGATTCCATGTCGAAGGAGCGCCCGTTGAGGAATCCCCGCATGTGCCGGAACGCGAGCTCGGTTCGCGCGTCCGGTTCACGAACTCGATGCGCACGCGTTCGCCGCGATTGAGCTCGAGCGTGGGTCCGAGATAGCTTGTGGAGGGCATGAGGGCATTCGCTCGCCCGCGCAGCACTTCGGCCTTGAACCGGAGCACTGCGGTCTCCGGCCCCCGCCAGATCGGCACGCGGTCAGGGGCTGCGGTAAGCCTCAGCACCAGATCGGGTTCAGCTGCCCCCAGTGCAAGCCTGACGGGCGGCGGCACTGCCAGCGTTCCTCCTGCCGCAGCGAGGGCCCGCAACACCGCGCGTCGCGTCCACGTCGCGCGCAGGGACATCGACATGGAATCCCCTCCTTTCACTATCCGGGTGTGCGCGCCAGATATTCCCGGATCACCACGAGCGCCGCGGGGCTGTCCCACTCGGCCGGCCCGGTCACGCGACCGATTTCACGCCCTTCTGCATCGATCAGCAGCGTTGTCGGAATACCGACTACCCCGAGCGCCGAGGCCGCCTGTCCGGATGAATCGACGTACACCCCGAGCGTGCGAACGCCGGTTTCCTCGTAGAAGCTTTGAACGGCGACCGCTCCGTCGCGTTCAATCGAGAGCGGAACGACCTGGAAGCGGGGGCCCCCGAGCCGCTGCTGCAGCCGGTCGAGAGCCGGCATTTCCTTGCGGCACGGCGAGCACCAGGGTGGCCCACAGGTTGAGCAGCACGACCCTTCCGCGAAATTCCGCCAGCGTGAGCCCCCGCCCCTGGCCGTCTTTGAATCCCACGTTCGGAAGCACGCGCGGCGCGGGGTGCGCCCGGAAGACGAATCCTTTCGGCGGCTGTAACGTCGCGGCGGGGCGTTCGCGAGTCGCCGGCCCGAGCGTAAGATACACGCCGACCCCGGAGACGAGCAGCACGAGACCGCCCAGCAGCGCAAGTGCCACCCGCACCGGGATCGATGCGCGCCGCGCGGGTCCGGCGGATTCATCGACTGCCATTTTCCCGCTTTTGCAGGCTGCGGATGAGCGGCAGCAGCTTCTCGTCGAGCACGCGCGGCGTGAGCGGACCGATGTGCTTGTACGCCACGCGTCCCTCGCGATCGATGACGAAGGTTTCCGGAACCCCGTAGACGCCCCAGTCGATTGCGACCCTGCCGTTCAAATCGGCGCCGGTGCGAGTGTAAGGATCTCCCAGCTCATCGAGCCACTTCGCCGCATCCTCCGGCCGGTCCTTGTAATTGAGCCCGTGGACCGGAACGATACGCTCGCGCGCGAGCCGCATCATCAGCGGATGCTCCTCGCGGCACGAAACGCACCACGAGGCGAAGACATTGACCAGCGATACCTCGCCTTTCAGGTCCTTGTCGGAAAGGCCCAGCGTGCGGCCGAGCACCGGCGGCAGCGCGAACTGAGGAACCAGCCGTCCAATCAGCGGCGAGGGAATCTCGCGCGGATTGCGCGTCAAGCCGATCGCGAACACGATGGCAAGCGCGACGAACGCGAGCAGCGGGATCGCGGGCGAGAAACGGCGTCGTTCCTGCATCTGCATCCCGGATGCGCTTTGAGGTTCTTGCATAAGTGGCTCCCTAGTTTGCTTCCGGCGCACCGTTGCGCCGCAGCGCGATAAAACCCCACACCGCCCGCTCCCGGTGCCACGGTCACCGCGCAAGCATCCGACCGCCGTTCATCACGGCTGCTCCAGGTTCTTGAGCGTCTCCACCCGCCACTGCACGACCTTGTCGGACCAGTGGCTCTTGATGTACGCCAGTACCGCACGGATTTCATCATCAGAGAGGACCAACTGAAACGCCGGCATGTCGCTCTGGTAGCCCGGCGGTCCGTAGGGCGGCACCACGCCGTACTTAACGATGCCGAACAGCACGCGGTCGGGATGGTGCCAGGTGTGCCCGGTGTCCTCGTGCGGGGGCGCGGGCATGCGACCGCTCGGCAGCCGCCGCTGCCAGTTGGGCTGTCCTTCGAGTCGCGCGCCGTGGCAGGCGGCGCAATTCTTTTCGTACACCATGCGGCCCAGCGCGATCTGATCCTTGCCGCCCGCATCGATGCCCGATGCGACGCGTGACGTCTGAATGTAATACGCGACGCCCATGAACAGCGTTCCGCCGATGAGTATTCCGGCGCTGATCAACCGCGCAAGCCGCTTTTGAGCGGGAGTCAACGGTGCGGGATCCACGACGGCCGGATGCGTCTACCTCTTGTCGGTCTTGATGTGCTCCGCATACCTCGCTGCAATCTCACCCATTTTCTGCAGCATCTCCGCCTGCATCTGCAACTGCAATTTCTCGTTGCCGGGCGGGAGTTGAGGCATCATCGCGCCCCCCATCATGCCGCCGCCCATCATCCGGCTGCATGCGCCCATCATATGCATCATGTCCATCATTCCGCCGCCCATCATTCCTCGTCCCATGGGCATCTGCTCCATCCCGGGCATGCCGGCCGGAGGCTTACCCGTCGCTCCTTTTTCCGCAGCAAACCCCGGCCCGATTCCGCCTAGCAAGATTGCAATCAACGCCACTTTGACGACTCGTGTCTTTTCCATTTCAGATCTCCTTGTAAATTTCAACGGGTGTTGCGATCCGGACCGTGAGGGCCACCACTCACTCATGCTTGTCATTCGGTCTGACCGTCTTGCGCGATCTGCATCCAGCTCTTGCCGATGCTCTTCATGAGAAACACGCTGCGTCCGAACGTTAGGATCGCATACCCGTTCCTGTCCGCCGCGTTCTGCGCGATGTGGCCCACTGCATCCCGCGTCAACGGCGGAAGCGTGATCCCGATGCGGCCGTCGGATTTCAGCGAATACCGAGGTCTGCGGGCTTCTACGCCACCGCGGCATCACAGCGTGGTCTGGCAACCGGGGACCCCGCGCTGCTTCGCCTGGACCGGCTAGTTCAGATAGCGCAGTAGAGAATGGGAAGCGGCGTGCGCGTTCCGGGGCCGTATTCGGAGACGATACGGGCGCTGCTCGCGCAGGCGTCGCGCCGCGCGACAAAATCCGCCGCGGCGGGGCCCGGCGAGACGCCGAGTCCGGCCGTGGCGCCGGCGAGCGCGGGCTCGACAAGAGAATGCGAATCGACGACGCACGCGCTCGGTTGAGGCACCTCATCGCAGCAGGCCGCGGCGGTATCTTCGCCGTTCTCCGCGGCCCGCACCATTTGCGAGGAGGCCATCGCGTTCCCGGCCGCCATGGTCGAAACGCAGAGCTGCGCCGCGAACGACATCTGCGTGAGCAGCACCAACCCGGCGACCGCGGCCGCTCGCCGAATGAGCTGGAAGACGCGCTGCGACATGCGGCTGAGACTCTTCAATGGCACGTCAAGTTCAAATTATATTATCATCCATATCATCCGGGAACACGGCGCTCTGCGGCCGTCCAATTACCGGAACCAGGATGAAAGACCTCGCGTTCACTGCACCGGAGCTTTTCATTCCGGGCGTCGTCGCGCCCGATCGTCGCGAACAACCCGCATGGTGGTTCGCCTTTCAGCGCGCCCGCGTCCTGGTCGACGCGAGCGCCGAAACATGGGGACTGCCGTGCTGCCTGGATCTCACCGAGCACGGGCTCACCGTCGTCCGCCGCCAGTACCTCGGCAGCTATGCGGGCCGGCACTGCTTCAGCGCCGAAGTGGACGAGAAGTCGGTCGCGCCCGCCGGCTGGGCGTTCCTGGGGCTGCGCGAGCTGTTCGGGCGCTGCGACGAGATGCTGGTCGCGCTCGCGGGACGCGCCTTCCAGATCATGGACTGGGACCGCAACCACCAGTACTGCGGGCGCTGCGGCACGCCGACCGTGGCGCGCGCCGATGAGCGCGCCCGCGCCTGTCCCGGTTGCGGCCACGTGAGCTACCCGCGGGTATCGCCGGCGATCATGATCCTGGTGACGCGCGGCCGCGAGCTGCTACTCGCACGCAAGCCTTCTTTCCCGCCCGACCGGTACAGCGCGCTCGCGGGATTCGTCGAACCGGGGGAAAGGCTCGAAGACACGGCGATCCGTGAAACGCGCGAGGAAGTCGGCGTCGAGATCCGCGATCTGCGCTACTTCGGCAGCCAGCCGTGGCCGTTCCCGCATTCGCTGATGATAGCGTTCACCGCCGGGTATGCGGGCGGTGACGTGCGCCCGGACGGGGTGGAAATCGAGGAGGCGCGCTGGTTCGATCCGGAGCATCTGCCCAGGCTTCCGCCGCCGATCAGCATCTCGCGCCGGCTCATCGACACTACAGCCGCCGCGCTCATCGCCCGGTATCCCAAGTAAGCGCGGCGGCCGGGCCTCATGCTCCGGCGTCGCACTTCGCCGCAAGATAATCGAGGGTGCTGTCAAGCGTCGCGAGCTTTCCATCACTGGAACATTCTCATCACCGCGCTTCCGGGTTCGCGGAGGGCGCGGGTGCCGCGCGACGGGCTGAAGCGGTTCGGGGAGTTTCAGGCGACCGAGCACGCTCGCGGAACGGTACGGCAAGCGGCTGCGAGCGAGCCGCGCGCGCCGTGTCATTCCTCCCGTTCTTCAGGCTCCTCTTCGATGTCCCGTCGCTCCAAGAGAGAGATGTCAACCGCACCGCCTTCGTCGACGTCCATCAGGAAAACCGCATCCTCTTCAGGGTCAGTCTCCTCGAGGAGGTTGACCGCCTCCTCGTTGCGCTCGCTCTCGCTCGTGTAAGGGTCGGAAAGCGCCGGCTCGGTCCTGTCGTATATCGTCAACACGTAATACTTCATGCTCGCCCTCGCGGATCACGGAATGGACCGCAGCCATGCGGAAATGCGGTCCCGCATTATATCGCGGCAATTATAGACACCGCATCCGAGAGAATGCTGATCTAGATCAACCCCATATGCTCCGCCCGCGGTTAACGTAATACAGCGGCATGGCGAGGCAATCGACTCGCGCTTCAAGTCGCGGGTCATCCGGATTGCACGGCCGCACGATCTATTCGGACTCTTCCAGATGAACCATCACGTGATCCGTTTGGTCTATATATCTCATGCGCCGCCGGTGGGGCGCGCGTCCAAGAGGGGAGACTTCCGATGAAAGCACCGAAAGTCCTTGCTTTTGTGATGGCGGGCGGCGAAGGCAGCCGGCTGCGCCCGTTCACCGAGACCCTGCCGAAACCGGCGCTGCCGTTTGCCGGGGGGCTGCGCATCATCGATTTCGTGCTGAGCAACCTCTACAACTCCTCGATCCGCGCGGTCTACGTGCTGGTGCAGTACCGCCCCCAGTGCCTGCTCGATCATGTCGCCGAGTACTGGGCGTGCACGGGCAACGATCCCGATGAATTCGTGACGCCGGTCCTGCCACAGGCCGAGCCTTTCGCGGGAACCGCGCACGCCGTCTACCGCAGCCTGCACCTCGTCGAGAAGCACAAGCCGGACGTGGTGGCCGTGTTTGCGGCGGATCACGTCTACCGCATGGACGTGCGGCAAATGGTGCGCTTTCACCTGGAGCGCGATGCCGAAGCCAGCGTCGCCGCGGTGCCGGTGCCGGTTGAGCGGGCATCGGCTTTCGGCATCATCTGCGCCGACCACGAGCAGCGCATCCGCGCCTTTCAGGAAAAGCCGCGCGAGCCGACGCCGATGCCCGGCAATGCCCGCCTGACGTATGCCTCGATGGGCAACTACCTCTTCGATCCCGCCGCGCTGAGGCAAGTGCTCGGGGAGGCCGCGGAGCGCGGCGAACACGACTTCGGGCAGCACGTGCTGCCGCGCATCATCCACGCGCACCGCGTGTATGCCTACGACCTGGGAGAGAATCTCGTGCCCGGGACCAAGCCCTACGAGGAGCGCGCCTACTGGCGCGACGTCGGCAGCGTCGAGTCGTACGTGGCAGCGCACCGCGACGTGCTCGGCGCCACGCCCCGCTTCCAGTTGAACAACCGCGAGTGGCCGATTTTTTTCGGAAACGGAGGGCCCGGCGCGGCGCCGCGACGGAGCGCGCACACCCGCAACAGCATACTCGGGCCGGGATCCGTCGCCGACCGCGCCTCGGTGCGCAACTCGGTGCTGCAGCGCGAGGTGCATCTCGAGCCCGGGGCAAGGATCGAAAACTGCATTCTCATGGACGGCGTCACGGTGCAACGCGGCGCGCGCCTGCGGCGCGTTGTCGTGGGCGGGGGCAACACCATCGCCGCCGGCGTGTGCATCGGCTACGACCCGTGTGCCGACCGCGAACGCTATGTCGTGACCCCGTCGGGCACGGTACTGGTGCCGCCCCGCACCTTGCGCGGCGCGCGTCTGGCGGCGGCCGATGCGGCGGGCTTGCAAGCGGGCGCCTGAGCCATCCTACCCCCTGAAGGGCAATTCACGTTCCGTATGCCCGCTGCACGGGGGATCGACTTGGATCAACCCGCGCCGCTCGGTTTGTGCTTGGCTTCTCCACGACCGTGCGCCAGCGGGGCGCCGGGCCGCCATTTTGAACCGCGATTGCGAGGAACGCGATGAAAGCGAGACCTACGGCGCCGGGATTGAGGCGCGTGCGGCGCGACAAGCTCATTCAAGAACATGTGCATGACAGCTACAAGTGGCGCCGCAAGCCGGTGGAGCCCACGGTGTGCCCGCGCTGCGGCGCGGTGTTCGAGGGCGGTCGCTGGCAGTGGTTGCCGGAGCCGTCACGCGCCCAGCGCGAGACGTGCCCGGCGTGTCACCGCATTCACGACAAGTTTCCCGCCGGGTTCGTGTCCGCCGACGGGAAGTTCGTCGCGGCGCATCACGACGAGCTGCTGCACCTCATACGCAACGTCGAGGCAAAGGAAAAACGCGAGCACCCGCTGCAGCGGATCATGGGCATCTCCGCCGAGGACGGAGGCATCCTGGTGACGACCACCGACATCCATCTCGCGCGCGGCATCGGCGAGGCGCTGCAGCACGCGTACCGCGGCAAACTGGAGTTTCATTACAATCAGGAACAGACCCTGCTGCGCGTGCGCTGGAGCCGCTAGCGGGCGGTGCGGGCGAGCGTATTCGCGCCGGGAACTCCGGTCCGGAGCGTTGTCGTAAACGAGCAGGCGGCGCTGCTCGGGAGGTTCGGCGGGAATCTGAATGCGCTGCACGACGCGGCCCACGGTGCGCGCGACCTCGAACAGCAGCTCCGCGGGATCGGCAAGGGCATCGGCGAGGTGACCGCCGGCATTTTCCTGCGCGAGCTGCGCGGGATCTGGCCCAAGGCGCGACCGCTGCCCTCCGCGCTGGCGCTCGACGCCGCCCGCGATCTCGGGCTCATTCCACCGCGCCTCGCGGACCGGCAGGACGCGCTCGACTTGCTGCAAGGACGGTGGCGGCGGTCGGGAATGCCGGCAAGGGATCTTGCCGATTTCGAAGCAGCGCTGGTGTGGCACGGGCTCGCGCTGCGGAGAGAACGTGCGCGCCGCGCCGTAAAATAGCATACCGCAGAAACCGGCATCCCGCGGGGCGCGAGCCACCCCGTGTCCCCTTACGGACCCCCCGCGCCTATCCCCCGAACTGATGCTTGCCGGCGCTGACGCGCTTCGCCTGGGGTCCTTCGTCCCCCGTCTGCTGCAGAAACTGCACGTCCATTCCCACTTCGAGCCGGTCGAAGCCCGGGCTCATCGCGTTGTCGCGGTGAAAATAGAGCTCTCCGCCGTCCGGCATCTCGATGAAAGAATGCCCGCAGCGGGCGATCCTCCGCACGGGCGGCGACCGGCGCAATGAAAAGAGCGCCGCACGCCCCGCTCGCGGCGGCAACCTGCCGTAATGTTCATACCGACGGCACCGCACGGTGTTGATCTGTGTCAACCGCGACCGCAATTTCTAAATGAACAGGCTCACGTCGGCGTCCTTCGCCATCGGCAGGAAGGTCGCGGCGCCCACGTAATCCTTCACTTCCGGGATAAAGTCCTCGCGCTTGAGCCCGAAGAGATCCACCGTCATCTGGCACGCGATCAAGTTCACGCCCGCCTCGATGCACAGGCTGCGCAACTCTTCGATTTGCGCCACGCCCGCGTTCCTGATCGTCTTCTTCATGAGCGCGGTGGCGAGCGACTCGAAACCGGGCACCGCCGCCTGCACGACGTTGGGAATGTTCCAGTTGATCTTTCTGAACCAGGCGGGCCCTACCGGCATCTTCATCGGCATCGCCGGATTGCCGAGCGGGCTCACGTGCATGTCGAGATCTTTCCTGAGCAGGGCGAGACCGTAGAACGTGAAAAACACGGACACGTTCCAGCCGAGCGCCGCGGCGGTCGAGGCGAGGATGAAGGGCGGATACGCCCAGTCGAGCGTTCCCTTCGTCGCGATGATCATCATCGAAGGCGTCCTGCGCGCCTCGAGCTCTCCCAGTTTTTTCGGCAGCAACTGGTCGAGCCGCTCGCTGATCAACTGGTCGAGCCGCGACAGCTCGATCGTGTCGGGCATAAATCGTTCCTCCTTCGCAGCACCCATCGCGCTGGTTCACCCAAGTCCGTCACCCACTCCAAGAGCGGGCGCCGGACATCGTCGTGCCGCGTCGGGCGCAAAAACCATGACAAAATAAGCGGCTAATGATACCGATCATAAGCGCATTAGTGAACACTGATATGAGAATTTATTTATAAAATAATCTTATGGCTACATTAACGCGGGCTTCATCCGGGCAGACATCGCCGGGTACGGAAAACCGCCGGGGCCGCACGAGTGCGCCCGAGGTCCCCGCCTGCGATCCGCGACGGCGGGAGTCAAGGAAAACCACGGCGGCGCAGACCTACGCGCGGAGCGCCTTCCACACGCAGGTGCCGCCGCTCGCCCCGTCGATATCAGCAAGCTGCTGCTCGTGCGCGGCGAGTTCCCCGGCGCTCGCAGGAACGACAATCAGCTCGAGCGCGCCCGCATCGCTCTCGTACGCGGCACTGCCGGCGGGCGCCGCTCCGATGTCGATGATCAGGCTGTCCTGGCCGCGCGTCATCGCGAGATAGACCTCGCCGAGCAGCTGCGCGTCGAGCAGCGCGCCGTGCAGCGTGCGCGCCGAGTTGTCGATCTGGTAGCGCTCGCACAGCGCATCGAGACTGTTTTTCTTCCCCGGGTGCAGCTCGCGGGCCATGCGCAGCGTGTCGATCGCGCCGGTGGAATACTCGGTGATCGGCTTCATGTCGATGAGGCCCAGCTCGTAGTTGAGGAACTCGATGTCGAACGCCGCGTTGTGGATGACGAGCTCGGCCCCGCTCACGTAGTCGAGAAACTCGTGGACGATCTCCTTGAAGCGCGGCTTGTCGCGCAGGAACTCCGCCGTGATGCCATGGACCTGCAGCGCACCGTCCTCGATCTCTCGCTCCGGATTCACGTAGCGGTGAAAGTTGTTGCCGGTGAGCCGCCGGTTGACGAGCTCCACCCCCGCGATTTCGATGATGCGGTGCCCGAGCGCGGGCTCCAGCCCGGTAGTTTCGGTGTCAAGTATGATCTGCCGCACTTTCAACAACCCCCGCTCGCCACAGAGCGCACAGAGAGCACCGAGAGAACGCGCGAGCGGCGCGCGTCACAACCAGCAAGCACAAGTGCCATCGAGGCTCGCGCGTCCTTCGTTCCCGCCAGGCTTCCGGGAAACCTCTGCGGTCTCTGTGTCCTCTGTGGCTCACGATCTTGCGCATTCTACACCGCGGTTGGCGAGCGCATCAGCGCGCTCGTTACCGTCGTGTCCCGCATGGCCGCGCACCCAGATCCACTTGATCTCGTGCTTTTGCGCCAGCTCGTCGAGCCGGCGCCACAGATCCTCGTTCTTGACCGGCTTCTTGCCGGCGGTGCGCCAGCCGCGTTTCTTCCAGTCGTGAATCCAGGCGCTGATTCCCCGCTGCACGTATTGCGAGTCCGTGTGGAGCCTCACCCGGCATCGCCGCCTCAACGTTTCCAGCGCCCGAATCACCGCGGTGAGCTCCATGCGGTTGTTGGTGGTAAGCGCCTCCCCGCCGTAGAGCTCGCGCGTGCGGCCGCCGTACCCGAGCACGGCGCCCCAGCCGCCCGCCCCCGGATTGCCCTTGCACGCGCCGTCGGTATAGATCACCACCCACTCGCTCATCGGACCTCGATCGGCTCCCGCGCCGTCGCCTCGCCATTGCTCCCCACCCTCTTCGGTACCGGGGCGAGGGTCTTCTTCGGCGCCAGGCGGTCGCTCCATTTCGGCATGATCAGCCTCAGGCCCCGCACGCGCTTAACCGCCTGCAGAAAATACACTCCGCCCGCAACCGGCCACCAGCGATCCCCCGCCGCTTCCATGAAGGAAAAGCGGGTAAGCCATTTTTGCTGCGCGCAAGGCGGCACATAGCAGCTCATCTGGCCGGCGATGATCTCGAGACCGAGCAGCGCGAGCCAGTCCTTGATCCGCACCAGGCTGATGAACCGCCCGCGCCAGGGATAGCGGTGATCCATTGCGCTGAACACCCGCCTCATCCCCCACAGGCTCCACGGATTGAAGCACGCCACCACCACGTGCGCCTCGGGCAGCAGCACGCGCGCCACCTCGCGCAGGACCTGGTGCGGATTGGGGCTGAACTCCAGCACGTGCGGCACGAGCACGAGATCGACGCTCTGGCTGGCAATCGGCAGGTCGCGAAAATCCGCCTGCAACTGGACCGGGCCCTGGAAGCCGGCGCGGCAGTGCCACGGGATGCGGCTCGCCCGCAGGAAATCGATGTCGGCGAGCCCGAGCTGGAGCGCGTTGTAACCGAAGACGTCGGCCACCGCGTCGTCAAAGTAGCGCTGCTCGCGCTCGAGCACGTAGCGGCCGAGCGGCGTGGCGAACCACCCGTTCAGCGTGGCGGGCAGCGCATCATTTGACATCCGGCCAGTTTAAAACAAATATACTGCCCGGCGATAACGAATTTCACCGGCGCCTCGCCGCAACCCGCGTCACGGTCATGAGTTTCGAAATTATCCCGGTCCGCGCCTTTCAGGACAATTACATCTGGACGATCCGCAACCGGAAGTGCGCGGCGGTGGTCGACCCCGGCGACGCCCGGCCGGTGCTCGATTATCTCGCGCAGGAGCGGCTGCGGCTCGTCGCGATTCTCAACACCCACCATCACGCCGATCACGTCGGCGGCAACGCCGAACTGCTGCGGCGCCGTGACGTTCCCGTCTACGGACCGCACGATGAGCGCATCGCCGAGGTCACACACCGGCTGCGTGCCGGCGACCGGTTACGCCTCCCGCAATTCACGCTCGAATTCGAAGTCCTCGAGATCCCCGGCCACACGCGCACCCATATCGCGTTCTACGCGCCGCGCGTGCTGTTCTGCGGCGACACGCTGTTCGCATGCGGGTGCGGGCGGCTTTTCGAGGGCACGCCGCGCGAGATGGTCACCTCGCTCGCGAAGCTGGCGGCCTTGCCCGAAGACACGCGTGTGTATTGCGGCCACGAGTACACTCTGTCCAATATCCGCTTCGCCAAGGCCGTTGACGGCGGCAATCCGGCGCTGCTCGCGCTCGAGCACGAGGCCCAGGAACTGCGCAGCCGCGACCTTCCGACCGTGCCCTCGACCATCGCCCGGGAGAAGGCGACCAACCCCTTTCTGCGCTGCCTGGAGCCCGTCGTGGTCGCCGCAGCATCCGGATACGCGGGCAAGAATCTCGAGGACCCCGTCGACGTGTTTGCCGCGCTCCGCGAATGGAAAAACCGGTCTTGACGGTAACCATGATCATTCCCGCCTATGACGGCGGCTGCCGTCGATCCCGCGCAAACGGTAAATTCCGCTGATTCTTAAGCAGATTTCCCTTGACGCGAGGCGAGGGGCTTGGTTACCATGGCCACGACTTGCCCCTATGAAAAACGCATAACGACATCGTCATGGGCTTCAAGACAGCAGTTTTGCTGGCGGCAATCATGTTTACCGCGGCGTGCGCCCAGCTGCCGACCGCGGGCGACGCGACGATCGCTGCACGCGACAACGCTTCCACAGAGCGCGAGGCAGCGGCTGCAGAGTCGCTTGCGGCACCCCAACCGGCCGAGACCGCCCTCGCCGCCCGTCCGCAAGAGATCGCAGCGGGCGAGGGTGCCGCCGGCGTCGCGCGCGAGCTCGCCCGTCCGGTCAGCCTGTGGGAACGCGTTCGCGCCGGTTTCAGCCTGCCGGAATTGAGCAATCCGCTAGTGCGCGAGTGGGAGGAATGGTATTCGAGCCGGCCCGACTACGTCGCGCGCATGGTCGAGCGCAGCAGCCGTTATCTATATTACATCGTCGAGGAGGTCCAGCGGCGCGGCATGCCAACCGAGATCGCGCTGCTGCCGATGATCGAGAGCGCCTACAATCCTCAGGCTTACTCGCGCTCCCGTGCTTCAGGCATCTGGCAGTTCATCCCCTCGACCGGCAAGCTCTACGGGCTGCGCCAGAACTGGTGGCATGACGGGCGGCGCGACATCCTCGCGGCAACCAACGCCGCGCTCGATTATCTGGAGAAGCTCTACGGAATGTTCGGCAGCTGGGACCTCGCGCTCGCAGCGTACAACTGGGGCGAGGGCGCGGTAAGCCGCGCGATCGCCAGGAACCAGGCGCGTGGGCTCGCCGCCGACTACGAGAGCCTCACGATGCCCGCGGAGACGCGCGCCTACGTGCCCAAGCTGCAGGCGGTGAAGAACATCGTGGCCGATCCCGCACGCTTCGGACTCGCGCTCGCGGACATACCCAACGAGCCTTACTTCGCGGTGATCACCACCGACCGGCACATCGACGTGCGGCTCGCCGCGAAGCTCGCCGAGCTGCCGATCGACGAGTTCCGGTCGCTCAATCCCGGGCACAACAAGCCCGTCATCAAGGCCGACGGCAGCGAAACCATCGTGCTGCCCAAGGAGAAGATCGGAACCTTTCTCAACAACCTCGCGAAGCATGACGGCCCGCTCGTGTCCTGGCAGGCGTACACCGTGAAGCGCGGGGATCGGCCGGAGAAGATCGCGGCGAAGTACGGCATAACGCTCGCCAAGCTGAAGGAGATCAACGGGATCAACGGCCGGCGGAAGATCACTCCGGGCATGCCGCTGCTCGTGCCCGCTGTCGGCACCGCCGAGCCGCACCTGCCCGATCTTCCCGCGCCGTCGCTTGCGAAGATGCGGGTCCGGAAGGCGAAACCCGCCCTCGCCGCGCGCAACAAAGCCCGGGCGGTGCGGAAGGCGGGCTACCGCGGCGGCAAGAAGCTGGTGGTGCAGAAGACCGGGGCGAAGCGCGTCAAGGTGATCATGAAGCCCACCGCGCGCGGCGGCAAGAAGATCGTTCTTGCGCAGAACCGAAGAAACGCGCGCGACCGCTGAGCCTGCGGGATCAACCGCCGGAATAGAGGTGGCAACACACGGTGCGGGTTGCGCTCACGGCGTTGCTCTCCGGATACGCTTCCCTGCAGCGCGGCATCGCCGCCGGACAACGCGGATGGAAATGGCAGCCCGCCGGCGGACTGAGGGGTGACGGCAGGTCGCCCGGCAACCGCATCACCTCCCGCCTGGCAGCCGGATCGATCATCGGCACCGCGGAGAGCAGGGCGCGCGTATACGGGTGCTGTGGATTTCCCAGCACCTCGTCCACCGTGCCGTGCTCGACGATTCTCCCGAGGTACATCACCGCCACCTCGTGCGCGAGGAATTCGACCACCGAGATGTTGTGGGTGATGAACAGATACGCGAGTCCCTTCTTGCGCTGCAGGTCCCGCAGCAGGTTCAGGATCTGCGCCTGCACCGAGATATCGAGGGAGCTGGTCGGCTCGTCGCAGACGATGAGCTGCGGCTCCACCGCAAGCGCGCGGGCGATCGCGATGCGCTGGCGCTGGCCGCCCGAAAACTCGTGCGGATAGCGGTGTTTCACCTCCGGGGCGAGCCCCACTTCATTGAGCAACGCGTCGATGCGGCGCGCGCGCTCGAAGGCGTCCGCGCCGATGCCGAGCGCAACCATGCCCTCCTCGATGATCTCGGAGACGCGCATGCGCGGATTGAGCGAGGCAAACGGGTCCTGGAAAATGATCTGCACGTGCTTGCGGCGCGGGCGCAGCTCGCGCCGCGGCATGCGCGACAGATCCTCGCCCGCGAACAGCACCGTCCCCGCCGTCGGCTCGATCAGGCGTAGGATGCCCTTGCCCACCGTGGTCTTCCCGCAACCCGACTCGCCGACCAGTCCCAGCGTGCGGCCGCGCCCGATCGCGAGCGACACGCCGTCGACCGCCCTCACGTAGCCTGCGACGCGCTTCAGGACGCCCTTGCGCACCGGGAAGTGGACCTTGAGTCCTTCGACGGTGAGCAGTGAGGAGCCAGGAGCAGGGCGTGCGCCGGATTCCGTGGCGGCGGCCGGAGGGGGGCGTGGTTTTCTTTCCTCACGCCTCGCGACCGACGCCTCACGCTTTTCGCCCGGGGCGAAAAGATGGCACCGCACCCCCCGCCCCTCTCCCACCTCGTGCCACGCCGGCGCCGTCTCGCGGCACAGCGCCCACGCCGAATCGCAGCGCTCGGCGAAGCGGCAACCCCGGAATTCGCTCGTGAGCGGCGGCACGCTGCCCCTGATCACCGCGAGCGCGCCTTCGCGGTGGTGCCTGCCCGGCAGCGAATCGAACAGCTTGCGCGAATAGGGATGCGCGGGGTGCGAGAAGAACTGCGCGCGCGGCGCCACCTCGACGATCTCCCCCGCGTACATGACTGCCACGCGATGCGCCATTTCCGAGACCACCCCCAGGTCGTGCGTAATCAGCAGCAGCGTCATGCCCGTCTGTCTTTGCAGCTCGCGCAGCAGATCGAGCACCTGCGCCTGGATCGTAACGTCGAGCGCCGTGGTGGGCTCGTCGGCGACCAGCAGCTCCGGGTTGCACGCCAGCGCCATCGCGATCATCACGCGCTGTTTCATGCCTCCGGAGAGATGGAACGGGTACTCGCGCACGCGGCGCGCGGCGTCGGGAATGCCTACCGCGTCGAGCAGCTCGCGCACGCGGCCCGCGACCGCCGCGCCGCGCAGCGTGGTGTGCCGGCGCAGCGCCTCGCCGACCTGCTCGCCGACCGTCAGCACCGGATTGAGGGAAAGCATCGGCTCCTGGAAAATCATCGCCACCCGCCGCCCGCGTATGCCGCGCATCTCCGCTTCCGGCAACGCGAGCAGATCGAGACCGTCGATCCGCACCTCCCCGGTGACGATGCGCCCCGCATCGGGCAGCAGCCGCATCACCGAAAGAGCGGTCATCGACTTGCCGCATCCGGACTCCCCCAACAGCGCAAAAGTCTCGCCGCGCTCGAGAGCGAGCGAGAGCCCGTCCACCGCGCGCACCACGCCCTCGCCGCTGGCAAGCCAGGTGCGAAGCTCGCTGATCGAAATCAGCGGAGCGCTCACCGCGCCCCCTGTACGCGACCGGCCGGCAGCGGCTTGAGCCTGAGCGGTGCCGCCCCGAGGCTTGCGAGCCGCGGATCGAACGCGTCGCGCACCGCATCCGCGAAGAGATTCGCCGCGAGCACCAGCACGAACATGAAGATGAAGGCCGCGGTGAGCGACCACCACACCATGGGTTCGCGCGCCATCTCCAGCCGCGCGTTGTTGATCATGGTGCCGAAGCTGATCATCGAGGGATCGACGCCCACACCCACGTAGGACAGCACCGCCTCCGCGAGCACCAGCCCGCTGAACTCCATCACCACCGAGATCAGCACGATGTGCATCACGTTAGGCAGGATGTGCCGGGAGATGACGCGCGGGTGCGGCACCCCGAACGCCTGTGCCGCCTGGATATACTCGAGTTCCTTCAGCTTCAGCGTCTCGCCGCGCAGCAGCCGGCACAGGCTGGTCCAGCTCGTCACTCCCAGGATCACGCACAGGAACAGCAACCGCAGGTCCGCGCGCTGCGCCGAGGTCGCGAACAGCTCGGGGCGGGTGTCGATGTAGACCTGCATCATCAGCACCGCCGCGGCGATCAGCAGCACGCCGGGGATGGAATTGAGCGTGGTATAGACGTACTGGATGAGGTCGTCGGCCCAGCCGCCGAAATAGCCCGCGGCGATGCCGAGCGCGATTGCGAACGGCAGCATCACCAGCGTGGTGAGCGTTCCGATCACGAGTCCCGTGCGCACGCTCTTCAACGCGAGGTAGAGCACGTCCTGCCCGACCTTGTCGGTGCCGAACACGTGGTAGCCGCCGCTCAGGGCCGTCGCCAGCGCCGCGAGCTGCGCGAGCACAAGGACGACGATCAGCACGACCGCCCACGGCACGTCGGTCTCGCCCCGCCAGACTGCCCTCCACGCGCGGTCGAGGTCGGCTCCATGGCGCCGCGCAAGCAGCGCGCACAGCAGCGCGGCGAGCACGAGCCAGCCGAGCGCGCCGGCGGCGACCCCCGCGACAACGCGTTTCGCCACGTCGCCGGCGAACTCCGCCTCGGGGTCCGCGAGATGCGCGCCGCCGTACTTGAGCCGCGGGTAGTCGCGCACTTGGCGCCCGCCCGCGGGCTCCAGCGCCTCCTTGGCATAGAGATGCGTTGCAAACGGCGCGGAATAGGTTTTCTCCGCGCGCGCGCGCAACGGTCCCACGATCACGTCGAACAACGACAGCACCTCGACCGCATACACCGGCCGGCCCGGCTCGCCCGCCTCGAGCCGCGGCCGGAAGTGCAGCGAA
Source organism: Betaproteobacteria bacterium (assembly GCA_016199485.1). Taxonomy (GTDB): domain Bacteria; phylum Pseudomonadota; class Gammaproteobacteria; order Burkholderiales; family SG8-41; genus JACQGO01. The sequence goes on along the minus strand of JACQGO010000210.1, from coordinate 6,455 downwards.
TCGAGCACGCCGACCACGACGTAGACCGCGAGCACCGTGAGTCCCACCATGCCGCTCTTGCTGCGCGCGACCCGCTGCCACGGCGCCGCGAGGTGCTCGTGGCCCCGCACGTACCAGACGAGCACCGCCACCGCCGCGAGCAGCGCGCCGATCAGCCAGTCGGTAAACAGGACAACGGGGAGAAAAGGCATTATTCGAACCTGATGCGCGGGTCGACCAGCGTGTACGAGATGTCGGTGAGCACCAGCCCGACGATGTAGAGCACCGCGCCGATGAACACCATCGAGCGCACAACGCCGAAGTCCTGCGAGTTGATCGCGTCTATCGTGTAGCTGCCGAGCCCGGGGATGCCGAAGAACGACTCGGTGATGAGGCTGCCCATGAACAGGAACGGGATCGCGACCACCGCGCCGGTGAGGATCGGGATCAGCGCGTTCTTGAGCACGTGCTTGAACAGCACGGTCACCTCGGAAAGCCCCTTGGCGCGGGCGGTGCGCACGTAATCCTTGTTGATCTCCTCGAGAAAAAAGGTGCGGTAGAGCCGCGTGCTCGCCCCGAAGCTGCCGACGATCCCGATCGCCGCCGGCAGCACCACGAACTTGAACGCGTCGGCGCCACCGGCGAACCCGGAGATCGGCGTCAGGTGCCACAGCTTGCTCACCAGGTACTGCCCGCCGATGATGTAGAACATGGCCGAGATCGACATCATCGCCACGCACATCACCACGCCCCAGAAATCGATGTAGGTCGCGCGGAAGAACGCGACGACGAGCGCGAACGCGATGTACGCCAGCAGCCCGACGGCGAACACCGGAACCGCCACCGCGAGGCTCGGCCACATGCGGGCCCCGATCTCGCGCGCGATGTCGCGCCCGTCGTCCGCGGCGCCGAAATCGAGGGCGAACATGCGCACCGATTTCTCGTAGAAGATAGTGTCGGTCAGCTGCCCGCCGCCAGATAATTTAGTATTAAAAAACAATGGCTTATCGTATCCGCGCTCGGCTTTCCACTTGGCGATGGCCTCCGGCGTGACGCGCTTCAGGCCCAAGTGCATGCGCGCCACATCGTCGGGCGTGTTGACGGTGAAGAACAGCAGGAAAGTGACGACGTTGACGCCGATCAGTATCGGTATCGCGTAGGCGATGCGGCGCAGGATGTAGGCGATCATGCTCGCCCCGCGCTGCGCTCGCGCCGGAGGTAGGCGAGCACCGCCGGCGCGGTGAACGCCGCGAGCAGAGCCGCCAGCAGGCCGAACGGCCACAGCACCGCCGGGTTCCACTCGCGCCGCTTCTGCTCGCGCAGCGCCGTATCCACGCGCTGGTATTTGACGGTGTTGTACGCGATCTTGTTGGCCTTGAGATTGCCGAGCCAGGCGTGGGACAGCGCGTAGTCCTTGGGATGGAAGCCCCACAGCCACGGCGCGTCGTGGCGCAGGATGGCGATCATGCGGTCGATGATCGCCTGCCGCTCGGGCGAGTTCGGCATGTTCTTCATCCGCTCGAACAGCCGGTCGTACTCCGGGTTCTCGTAATTGCCGGCGTTCTCGCCCTGGTTCTTCACCTTGCCCTGCGGCCCGTGCAGCAGGAACAGGAAATTTTCCGGGTCGGGGTAGTCGGCGTGCCAGCCCCATTCGAAGATCTGCGCGTTGCCCTTGCGGATCTTGTCCTGGAAGCGGTTGTAATCGGTGTCGCGGATGACGAGCTGGACGTTGAGCTTCTCGAACTGCTTGCGCGTCCAGTCGAGCATGGATTTCGCGTCCACGCTGCGCGCGGTGACGTCGAAATTGAGCACCAGCGGCGCGCCGGTCTTCGCATCCGCGCCGTTCGGATAGCCGGCCTCTGCGAGCAGCTGCTTCGCCGCTTCGATGGATTTGCGCGCGGGCGCTCTTCCGTCCCAGTCGTACACCACCGGGTTGACGCCCTCCTTGCCGCCGCGGTAACCGAAGATGCCCGGCGCGATCGGCCCCTGCGCCGGGATGCCGCGTCCGTTCTGGAAGATCGAGATGTACTCCTCGTAATCCACGGCGATGGAGATCGCCTGCCGCAGCTTGCGCGCCCGCTCGCGGCTTCTCTCGTCCGGCCCGCCCCCCACGATGGGGTCGAGCATGTTGAACCCCATGTAGAAGGTCGAGACGGCGACGGAAGTGGACAGGCGTATCCCCTGCTTCTCCATCGCCTCGGTGACGACTGCGTCGCCGCGGCTCGACAGCTGCACCGCCTGGTCGAAGGTGTCCGAGGTAATGCCCGACCTGTCGTAATAGCCCTGCAGGAACTTGTTCCAGTACGGGATGCCCTCCTTCTCCAGGCTGAACACCGCCTTGTCGATGAACGGCAGCGGCTTGCCGGCGTCCTTCAGCAGCCCCTTCGCCGCGTCTCCCGGCTCGCCCTCGGCCGGATAGGTCTCGCCGTGGTAGTTGGGATTGCGCTCCAGCACCATCACGCGGTTGGGGTCGTTCTCGGCGAGCATGTAGGGGCCGGTGCCGACCGGGTACCAGTCGAGCGTCAGGTTCTTTTCCGCCATGCCGGGCTGGCCGAAGAAGCGGTCCACCTCCGGCGGCACCGGCGCGAAGAACGGCATCGCGAGCCAGTACAGGAATTGCGGATACTGGCCCTTGATCCGGATGCGGTAGGTATGGTCGTCCACGACCTCGACGCCGGCGAGCGGATACCGGCTCAAATCGAGCCACGCGTCCTTGCCCGACCTGGCCGTCAATTCCTCGCTGGCGCGCTTGAGCGCCTCGGCGTACTCCTTCAGGCCCACGATGTAATCGGCCATCAACCCGAAGATCGGGGAATGCAGACGCGGGTGCGCGAGCCGCTTGATCTGGTGCTCGAAGTCGCGCGCGTTCAACTCGCGCGTGCCGGTCTCCCTGAAGTCGGCCAGCTTGTACTTGTCCGCGACGGCGGCGCGCGTCAGCCCGTGATAGAGCGGATGGCCGCCGGCATCGCGCGCGAACGCCGGGTGCGGTTGGTAGCGGATGCCGCGCCGGATGCGCACTTCATACACGGTGTAGGCGATGTCCCGCTGCGCGGCCCCGGCCGGCAGGCGCCGGCCCCGGCCGTCGTAATACCACGGCTCGGGCACGGCCGCGGCGGTTAGCGGAACCAATTCGTACGGCCGCTTGAGATAGTGATATTGCAGCGGCGGCTCGTAGATCTGCGCCGTGAAGGTGATCTCGTTCGAGCTGTAGGACTGGACCGGATCGAGGTGCTTGGGGCGCTCGGAGAACGAGGAATACAGGATGTTGGCGCCCGCGTCCGAGGCGGGGTACGGGTCGTTCCACGGCGCGCCGCCGCATCCGGCGGCGAACGCGACCGCGATCAGCGCTGCGCGGCGGGTATCGGCCAGCATCGGCGCAAAGTGTAGCCTATAATGGCGCAAAAATGCTCCCCGGCGCCGGGGCGCGACGGGGAATACCCATGGGCTTTCTGCAAGACAAGAAAATTCTCATCACCGGCCTGCTCTCCAACCGCTCGATCGCCTACGGCATCGCCCGGGCGCTCGCGCGCGAGGGCGCGACGCTCGCGTTCACTTACCAGAACGAGGACATCAGGGACCGCGTCGCGTCGCTCGCCCGGGAGTTCGGCGCCGCGCCGGTGCTGCCCTGCGACGTGGCCGAGGACGGGCAGATCCACGCCCTGTTCGCGGCCCTCGGCGGGCACTGGAACGGGCTCGACGGCATCGTGCACTCGATCGCCTACGCCCCGCGCGAGGCGCTCAAGGGGGAACTGCTCGACGGGCTTACGCGGGAGGCGTTCCGCGTCGCGCACGATGTCAGCTCCTACAGCTTCGCCGCGCTGGCGAAGGCCGGGCTGCCGATGATGGAGGGGCGGAACAGCGCGCTGCTGACCCTCACCTATCTCGGCGCCGCGCGCTCGGTGCCCAATTACAACGTAATGGGGCTCGCCAAGGCAAGCCTGGAAGCCAACGTGCGCTATCTCGCCCGCAACCTGGGGCCGAAGGGGATACGGGTCAACGGCATCTCGGCGGGCCCGATCAAGACGCTGGCCGCCGCCGGCATCAGCAACTTCGGCAAGAAGCAGAAAATCGTCGAGGAAGTCGCGCCGCTGCGGCGCAACGTGACCATCGATGAGGTCGGCAACGCCGCGGCGTTCCTGATGAGCGATCTCGCCAGCGGCATCACCGGCGAGATCACCTACGTGGATTGCGGATTCAATACGACGGTCGGAGGGAACGGCGCCGACGGGTGAAACAATCAACGTGAGGGCGGGAGTGCGGGAGAGCGATAATCCATCTTACGATCTCCCGATCTCGCGATCCCCCGGCTTTACCGGTCCTTCTTCTCCAGCGCTTCCTTGCTGGTCCTGATCCTGGCCTGCTGCTTCAGGCTCGCGATATAGGCCGCCAGTTGCTCCTGTCCCAGCACCTGGCGCAATGAATCGGCCATGGACCTGCGTCTGTCGTCCGGCACGTCGGCCGGCTCGGTGACGCGGGCGATCCGCAGCAGCGTATAGCCGCCCTGCGGTCCCTCGACGCCGGCGTACGCCGGCAGCTTCGAGGCGTCCGCGCGGAACAACGCCCGCAGCACCGGCTCGGTCAGATCCTTGTGGTCGGAGCGGCTGACCGTCTGCGGGGCGCCCCAGGCGATCCGCGCATCCTTGCCTTGCCGCAACTGCTCGAGCTGGCTGCGTCCCTCCTGCGCCGCCAGCCGCGCCGCCTCGCGCAGCGTGAGCTTTTTCTCGATCGCCGCGCGCACTTCCGCGAAAGGCGGCATGCTCGCCGGCTTGTGCTCGAGGACGCGCGCCGCAACCAGCGTGTTCGGCGCGACGTCGATCGCCTCGGTGTTGCGGCGGTTCTTGAGCACGTCGTCGGAGAAGATCGCGGCGAGCAGCTTGGGGTTGTTGAGCAGCGGGTCGTCCGCCTGCCCGCGGGTGATCCAGCCGCTCTGCCGCGGCGCGATTTTGGCGAGTTCCGCCGCCGGCTTGAGGCTCTCCGACTGCTCGTAGACCAGGTTGTTGAAATTGTCCGCGACTTCGGCGAAACGCTTTTGCGCGGCCTGGCGCTTCAACTCGAGCTCGATCTCGTTTCTCCCCGCCTGCGGCCCGGGGTCCTTCGGCGCCGTCAGCAGGATATGGCTCGCGCGCCGCTCCTCCGCCGTCCGCCCCTTCGCGCCCGCAACGGGCCGCTTGCCGGTCAGCTTGATGATGTGGAAACCGAATTCGGTGGCGACCAGGGGACCGATCTCACCTTCCTTGAGCCTGAAGACCGCGTCCTCGAACGGCCTGGCCATCGCGCCCTTGCCGAAGAACCCGAGATCCCCGCCCCTCTCCGCGGAGCCGGGGTCCTGGGAATGCTTGCGGGCCAGCGCCTCGAAGCTGCCGGGGGCCTTGCGCAGCTCGCCGAGGATGCGCTCGGCCCGCTTCTGCGCCTCGTCCCGCTCCTTCTTCACCCCCACCACCTGCCGCTGATAGGCGCCTTCCAGTTCCTCGCGGCCGATCTGCGCCTGCGGCAGGAGCGCGTCGACCGACAGGGCGATGTACTCGACCCGCACCCGCTCGGCGACCTGGAACTCGCCCGGGTTGGCGTCGTAGTACTGCTTCGCGGCCGCGGCATCGAGCTTGACCTGCCCGAGGTAGCGGTCCGCGGGAATCGCGTACGTGCTCACCTCGCGGCTCTGTCCGGCGAGCCGCGCCAGGCGGTCGGCGACGGTGCGCGGCACGAAATAGTTGTCGCCGTAGCCGTCGGTGAGATGCCGCAGGATCAGGTCCTGGCGCACCCGCGCCTCGAACGCCGCGCGGTTCATGCCCTCGGCCTTGAGATACATGTCGTAGCGGTTGATCGAAAACTTGCCGGACTCGTCATTGAACACGGGCATTCCGCCGATGGCGCCCTGCAGCTGCTCGTCGCTCACCGCCATGCCGCCGGCGAGGGCCCGCTCGAGCAGCAGACGGCGCTGGACCAGGCCCTCCAGCGTGGCGTAGCGCAGCTCCGGATTGTCGAGCATTGCGGGATCCACGCGCCCTTGCGCCAGGCGCTGCAGGAGTTGCTGCCGCTGGCGCAACGCCTGGTCGAACTCCTGCTGCGAGATGCCGTGGCCCCCGACCTCCGCCACCGTCTGGCTGCCGCCGCCGCCCCGGAAATAGGTGTCGATGCCGAAGAACGCGAACGGCAGGAAGATGACCGCCAGGACGACCTGGATCAGCCGCTTGTGCCGGGTGACGAAATCAAACATTTCTTTCTCGGATACTGGCGGAGCGGACGGGACTCGAACCCGCGACCTCCGGCGTGACAGGCCGGCATTCTAACCGACTGAACTACCGCTCCAATTTCAATGCAAAATGCAAAGTGCAGAATGCAAAATGACGGGCGAGGACAACTTTGCACTCATCACTTTGCACTTTGCACTGTAAATCTGGTGGGTGCTGACGGGATCGAACCGCCGACATTCGCCTTGTAAGGGCGACGCTCTACCCGCTGAGCTAAGCACCCGGTAT
>JACQGO010000206.1 GCA_016199485.1 Betaproteobacteria bacterium | reverse complement strand
TCCGCCCCACCCTTGTAGGGCACATGGACGATGTTCACCTTCGCCATGAATTTCAGGAGCTCGGCCGAAAGATGCGGCGCGCCGCCGGGGCCGACAGATCCATAATTGAGTTTGCCTGGATGCGAGCGCGCAAGCGCGATCAGCTCCTTGACGTTGCGCGCCGGCACCGACGGATGAACTCCGAGCACTAACGGCCCGATGACCACCAGCGACACCGGCGCCAAATCACGCTCCAGGTCGTACGGAAGCCTGGCACGCAGCGCCGGCAAAACCGTGGCAGCGTTTGTCAGCAGCAGCAGCGTATAGCCGTCTGCGGGTGACGTGGCAACCCTTTCGTTTGCTATCGCGCCGCCTGCGCCACCGCGATTTTCGACGACCACCGGCTGGCCCAGGTGTTCATATAATTTCGGCGCAATCAGGCGAGCGGTGACGTCACTCAGGCCGCCCACGGTAAATCCCAGCACCATGCGTATCGGCTTGACGGGATAGCTTTGCGCCAACGAGTCAAGAACCGACAAGGCAACGCATGCAAGTATTGCCGCGAACAACCGAAACATGCTCCGTCCTGGTATCCGCATGACTTCGCCTCTTTGTCAAGACTGCTTCTTGGGACCGAAGCCAGGCAGGTAGCGCGGCCCGTCCTCGATCCCGTCGATCGGTGGTCCGGCCAATCCGTGGCGAGTATCCTTGGCAACAAAAAAAATCACGTCCTCTTCTGCGGTCGCCACGGCCGAATGCACCATGCCGGCCGGCATGTGGATCGCATGCTGCCTGGGCACGAGCACGGTCTGTCCATCGATATCGGCCTGCAGCGTCCCCTGTAACACAATGTTGAACTGCTCGTTCGGGTGCGTATGCAGTTTCGAGCCCGAACCGCGGGCCTTATGGATGAGCCCCACCTGTAACCTCTCACCGGTTAACGCCGCGCCGAACGATGACGACTTTCCCGAGACGTAGGCTCGCGGGGTAACCTTCGCGCTGCAAGGCCCTTCCGGCACACGATCGAGCCTATCGATGTCGTAGAGGTAACGGATCTTTTCCTTGTTCACGCGCGGGCTCTGGGGAACCGGGAGGCCATCGGCTCCCAGCGGCCACTCGTTGTTGTTATTCGTCCCGAACCCTGGCAGGGTACGTGGACCGTCGTGCTTGCCGTCATACGCCGGCCCTGTGATGCCGTGATGCGTATCTTTGACAGCGATAAAGATGACGTCTTCCTCGGGAGTCGAGACGTGGGAATGCACCATCCCCGCCGGAATGTGAACCACGGACCCCGCCGGCACGCGGAACACCTGCCCGTCGATATCGGCGATCAACGTTCCGCGCACCACGTAGTTGAACTGCTCATTGGGATGGCTGTGCAGCTTCGATCCAGTACCGCGCCCCTTCCACAACCAGGCAACATGGATATGAGTTCCGGTCAGCACGGGACCGGTGGTCGTGGATTTCGCGGTCTGGAACGTGTCGCCGGAAAGCAGCCTGCTGGCCGCGACCTTCGCGCTACACGGCCCTTCCGGCACACGATCGAGCTTACCGAAGTCGTACACATAACGGGTTTTCACGGTATCTTGCATCGTCGCAGACATTGCATCTTCTCCACATGGTTAACGGCGAACCTGTACCGCGCACCCTGACCCGGTTGATCCCGCACATACGATCGTATATCGACCTCGATCATAGATCAAGATAATCGCCGGGCTATTTCGCGCGCATTTCCAGCGCCACATCGCGCTTCTTGAGCGCAGTATTCACATGCAGTTTGACAACGCTCGCGGCCGGTGGCAAATTCCAACCACTATGGCAATCCGAGATCAGCCCCGATCCACCTGTTCGAAAAAACACAATTCATGATCTACGAGATGAGAACCTATGACCTCAAGCCGCGTTCGCTGGCCGAGGTCGAAAAGCGTTTTGGCGAGGCTTACGAGCATCGCAAGAAATACTCGCCGTTGGCCGCCTTCTGGCATACGGAGATCGGCCCGCTCAACCAGATCGTTCATGTCTGGCCGTACCGGGACCTGGCGGAGCGCGCGCGCATCCGTGCCGCGGCGGTGAAGGACGGATCCTGGCCTCCCAAGATCGGTGAGTTCGTCCTGGGCATGCGCTCGGACATCATGATTCCCTTTTCCATCTCGCCCGAGCTGAAGCCGGGGAAGATGGGGCCGTACTTCGAGATGCGCACCTACACCTACCCCTCGGGCGAACTGCCCAGGATCATGAAAACCTGGGAGAACGCGATTCAGGCGCGGTTGCAGTTCGGCCCGGTGTGTGCCATCTGGTACTCGGAACTGGGTGGGCTCAACAAGTTCGTCCACGTCTGGCCCTATCCGACGCTCGATCAGCGCCATGCTCTTCGCAACAAGGCTCGAGCTGCGGGCGTGTGGCCACCTTACGCCAAGGCCGAGAAGGAAGGCGGCGTCGGTTACAGTCTCCTCACCCAGGAAAACAAGATCCTGATGCCCGCTGCCTTCTCGCCGCTGCAATAGCGCCAGTTAAGAGTTGATCTGCGACGTGACCTCCGGCATTTTCAGCACTTCGGCGATGTTGGAGTAAAGCCTGTTCACGATCCGTTTCGGGGTTTTCCCCGGGGCGAGCGCCGCGTACCATCCGTCTCGACACACGCTGCTCAGATCGGCAGCGCGTCGCTCCCCGGCGCGCCGCCGCTCAACGCTTCGAGCGCCGGGCGCCAGCTCTTCTCCGATTCCATCAGCGGGCCGTACAGGCGCTCTTCCAGCTGGTAGAAACGCTGCAATCCCAGCAGCTCGCTGCGGTCGAGCAGGCTGCAGAGATGGTCCGGGTAGAGCGATATCGCGCTGCCTTCGTTCTTCAGCACCTCGAGCGCGTTCAGCATGCCCCGCATCGCCGTGCGCTGCAACAAGCCGGAGTATGAAATGATCTTGAATCCGATTTCGTGGAGCCGTGCGAAGTGCAGGACCGGCGTTTTCCCGCTTCCTTCGCTCACGTTCGCCTGGAGCGGCGCGTTGATCGAGCGGGCGACCTTGCGCATCTCGTCCTCGCTCAGCAGCGCTTCGACGTAGATCACGTCCGCCCCGGCCCGCGCGTAGAGCTGCCCCCTCTCGATCGCGTGGTCGAGCCCGTGCGTCGCGCGCGCATCGGTTCTCGCGACGATCACGAAATCCGCGCCACGGCGCGCTTCGCACGCAGCCTTGATCTTGATCACCATCTCCTCGGGAGCGATGACTTTCTTGCCCTCGAAGTGGCCGCATCGCTTCGGGAAAGTCTGGTCCTCGAAGAAGATGCCGGCCGCGCCCGCCGCCTCGAACTCTCTCACCGCGCGCATCACGTTGAGCGCGTTGCCGTAACCGGTGTCGATATCGACGAGCATCGGGATTTCGACGCAGCGCGCCATGTTCCGGACCTGCCCGAGGATTTCCGGCATCGTCTGCAGACCGACATCGGGGTAGCCGAGCACGCTCGCGGTCACTGCCGCGCCGCTGACGAACGCAGCCTTGTAGCCCGCCTTCTCGACCACCTTCGCCGAAACGCAATCGTAGACCCCGGGCGCGATCACCAGCCCCGGCCCGGCGATCAGATCCCGTAAACGCTTAGCCGCGCTCATGGCACACCTCCTTACGACGGCAAAATTCCTCAATCGGCATCATCCGCCTCGAACGCCGTTCCGATCGCCGGCGGCGGCCCGACTCCGTAAATGCAGCCGTTGCCTCAGCCTCGCTTCACTTCAATGACAAGGTTGAGGTCGGGGTCGACGGTCGCCCGGCCGCTCGGCCCGATCACCACGGTTGACTCCTGCTCTTCCACCACGGCAGGCCCGGAGATCGTCTCACCCGGCCCGAGCGCATAGCGATCAAACACCTGTGTCTCAATGAAGTCCTTGATCTCGGGGAAGTACACCTTGCGGCCGGACAGTCGCCCGCCGCGCTTGGTGGATGCGCCCGCCATCGCCGAGAGACGCGGTGCCGGGCCCGAAGCGCGCAATCGCCAGGTAATGGCCTCCACCGGGAGATCGCCCGGCAGCCCGTGATACACGCCCCGGTATTCCCGGCAGAAGGCCTCTTTGATTGCGGGGGCAGACGCGCCGCCGAGTTTCCCGCCGGGAATGGGAACCGAAAGCTCGAATCCCTGACCGATGAAACGCATCTCCGCGGCGCGGCTGAACACCGGCTCCGCGACGCCGGCGTCGCGCAGGATCTTCCTCGCCTCGCGCTCCATGCGACCGAAAATCTGGTTGAGATACGGCCAGTTGATGTCATCCAGCGGCACGTTGTAGGAGCGCGACAGATCCACCGCGGCGGGCGCCGCGAGCAACCCGAACGCGGAATTGGTCCCCGCGCCGAGAGGACAAATCACTTTCGGCAGGTCAAGGATACGGGCGATCTCGTAGGCATGCACCGGTCCCGCCCCGCCGAACGCAAACAGCCCGTATCGCCGGTAGTCCTTGCCGCGTTCCGCGGCGTGGATGCGGATCGCGGTGGCCATGTTCTGGTTCACCACCCGGACGATGCCTGCAGCCGCCTCGGTCATGGCGAGCCCACACGCTCTCGCCACCCGCGCGATCGCATCGTTCGCGCGGTTCACGTGCAGTTGCATCTCGCCTCCGAGAAAGTACTCCGGATCCACGTACCCGAGCGCGAGATCGGCGTCGGTGACGGTCGGGTTCGATCCCCCGAGCCCGTAGCACGCCGGCCCCGGGCTCGCGCCCGCGGACTCCGGCCCCACTTTGAGCAGCCCGGTCCCATCGACCCTCGCGATCGACCCCCCGCCGGCGCCGATCTCGATCATCGCCACCGACGGCAGCTTCAAGGGGAACCCCGAGCCGTGGAACTGCCGCTTGACGCGCGCCGCCTCGAAGGTGCCCGTGAACGCCGGGCGGCCGCCGTCGATGAAACACGACTTGGCCGTGGTGCCGCCCATGTCGAAGGCGAGGAGGTTCGGCTCCGCGATGCGTTGCCCCGAATAACACGCCGCGAGTACGCCTGCCGCAGGGCCGGATTCCACCAGGCGGATCGGCACCTCCGCCGCGGTCCCCGGCGTCGTCATGCCCCCGTTCGACAGCATCACGAGGATGGGCGCCGCGATACCGTTTTTCCTGAGCGCGCCCTCGAGTCGTTCGAGATAGGAGCGGACCGCCGGCTTCACGTAGGCATTCGCAACGACCGTGACGGTTCGTTCATATTCACGGATTTCCGGAGCGACCGTGGAGGACAGTGATACCTCGAGGCCGGGAAACTCCTTCTCGAGAAGCGCGCTCACCGCCTGCTCGTGTCCGGGGTTGCGGTAGCTGTGCAGAAAGCAAACCGCCACCGAGGTTACGCCATCGCGCACCAACTGGCGTACCTTCCGGCGCACTTCGCGCGCATCCGGACGGGCCAACGAAGCGCCGCCCGCGTCCACCCGTTCGCGTATCCCGAGGCGCCGCGGACGCGGCACCAGGGGGGTCGGGAACTCGATCGCTAGGTCGTACATGTCGTAGCGCGTGTCGTTTCCAAGCTCCAGCAGATCCCGGAAGCCCTCCGTCACCAGCAGCCCCGCGGGAGCGCCTTTGCGCTCGATCAGTAGATTGGCGACGAGCGTCGTCGCATGCGCGACGCCGCGTACGTCCTGCGCCTCGAGCCTTTTCGCAACGCGCAGTTTCTCGATCCCGTGCATGATGCCCTCGACGGGGTCATGCGGCGTCGTGAGGCATTTCTCACGCAGGATCTGTCCGGTATCTGCGTCCACCGCTACGAAGTCGGTGAACGTTCCTCCTACGTCTACGCCGAGACGGAAGTGCGCCATGTGGTGACGGTTTCTCAGGATCGTCTTGCGTTCCGTGATGTGCGCGCTCGCCTCGCGCCGCCGGCGCGCGTTTTCCTTGCAACGTGGCCCTTGCTCCTGCGCGGGCCGGCGAGCGCCGGATATCGCTTGAGTGCTTCGGTGCGGGTAATGGAACCGTTCTCCAAATCCTCGACTATCGCCTCGAGCTGCCGCTGCCGCGGTGGGCCGTAGCCCCCGCCGCCGGGCGTTCTCACCGTCACCGTCTCCCCCGGCTTCAGCATGCTGCGGGCTTTCGGAGCGAGATACTGGTCTCCGTTCTTCGCAAGCAGTGCCGGGCCGCCGGGCCGCCCGCCCCGGTAGCCGCGAGGCGGATGCAGGATCCTCTCCGAGCTCGTCGACACGTAGACGTTCTTCTTGCCGAGCACCTGGATGACGATCTCCTGGGCGAGCCCGCCGCGATACTTCCCCGCGCCGCCCGAATCCGTGACGAGCTCCCGTTTGAGAAACCGCAGCGGCGCACCGCTTTCCATCACCTCGAGCGGAGCCATCTTGGTATTGGTCGGGAACGACTTGCCGGGAAGCCCGTCGCGCCCGTTCGAGGCACCGAGCCCTCCACTCGTGATGACCAGGCACTGGAACTCGGCGCCATCGTCACGCGCTCCGAAGAAATTGAGCCGCGGCGCGGGGCTACCCGGTTCCGCCGGCACCGCCTCGGGCACCGCCTTGGCGAGCGCGCCGAACACTACCGGCACGATCATGTGTCCGACCCGCCCGCGGCTGTTACCGGGAGCCGGACGGCGCGAGTTCACGAGGCAGGCCTCGGGCGCCTTCAGCCGGATCGGGCGGTAAGCTCCCTCATTATTGGGGACCAGCGGTTCGAGCACCGCCTTTGTGGCGAAGGCCGCATAACCGTAAGTGTAGTTGTAACAGCTATTGATCCCCTTGTTGATTTGCGGCGATGTCCCCTCGAAGTCGTACTCGAGTTTGTCTCCCTTCACAGTGAGCTTCACCCGGATGGGAAGCGGCTCATCGAAACCGTCCATGATCCCTTCGTTCCGGTAGACGCCGTCCGGCACGCGGGCGATCGCGGCGCGCATCGCCTGTTCCGATCGCGCCAGCACCGCCGCCGAGACCTC
>JACQGO010000205.1 GCA_016199485.1 Betaproteobacteria bacterium | reverse complement strand
CGCTGGACGGCGTGGTCACGCTGGTGGACGGAGTGAACGGTGCCGCGCAACTCGACACCCACCAGGAATCGGTGAAACAGGCGGCGGTGGCGGATCGCCTGCTCATCACCAAGGCCGATCTCGCGGAGCCGGGGCAGATCGAGGCGCTGCGCGCGCGGCTTGCGCGCATCAATCCCGGCGCCGCGATTTACGAGGTGCTGCACGGCAAGATCGCGCCGCCGGAAATCTTCGGCTGCGGCGTCTACGACGTGGCGGCGAAGGGACCGCAGGTCGCGCACTGGCTGAGGGAGGAGGCATTCAGCGCCGCCGCCGAACACCGTCACGAAAACGCGGGACATCACGGTCACGGCCACGTCGACGTCAACCGCCATGACGACCACATCCGGGCGTTCTGCATCTACTACGACAGGCCGATCCATGCGAGCGGGCTGGTGCTGTGGTTGAACCTGCTCGCCGGGCTGCGCGGCGCCAACCTGCTGCGCGTCAAGGGGCTGCTCAACGTGGAGGGCAAGCCGGTCGTGATCAACGCGGTGCAGACGCTGGTTCACGAGCCGGTGACGCTCGGCGCCTGGCCGGGCGAGGACCGGCGCTCGCGCCTCGTTTTCATCACGCGCGACATGGAGCGCGCGGAGATCGAGCGCACGCTGGGTGCGTTCGAGCTGCGCGCGGAGCGGCGCGAGGGCGCGCCGGCCATCGATCCGGAGGAGTACGCGCGGTTTCTCGCGGTGGCGAAGAACTTTCGCTAGCAGCCTGTCGGAGTTGGCGCCCCGACAGGCTGCTAAAGCAAAACCCCCTGACGATTCAATATGAGATGCACTGAAATAAACCCTGTGGACCTGAGATTCGCCGCGAAAGCAGAATGGAGTTCGCATGCCCATGGTCCTTTTTTGTCGCATTCCAGCAGGCGGTTTTGCATAAGGAGTTTGTCGGCTCTAAGCCCGACAAACTCCTAGGGAGGAGCACCGTGGCTCGCAAGGCAGAGAAGCCAGCAGTGAAGAACGTGCGGCGCAAGGCCCCTCCGAGCGCAAAAAGACGTGCGGCGCGCGGGACCAAGACCGCGGGCGCGGTCAAGGCGGGCGCGGGCCGTTATCACTTCAACATGGCGGAGCTCGAAAAAGTCCCGGCGGGCACCGGCTATTCCACCTCGCGCGGCGGCGTCGTCGAAGGCGAGCGCATTCTGGTGGGGCTCATCCACAAGCCGCGCGGCACCGGCTCGCGCATGCACACCCACCGGAACGAGCAGTTCAATTACGTGGTAAGAGGCACGCTGCGGGGCAAGGTCAACGGCGCGCCGGTTCTCGCTCCGGCGGGCACGCTGGTCTATATCCCGGCCAACGCGCCGCACACGCTGGTGGCCACGCCCGAGGAGGACGTCGTGTTCATCGCGATCAAGGACCTGTCGCAGGGCATCATCGGGCGCGCGGTCGACGGCACGATGGCGGGACCGCACTACGAGCCCGGCTTCGAACCGCACACCGGAGCCTAAGCCGCGGGCCCGGCGGGGCGCCGCCGGCCCGGGGGCGCAACCGGGACGAGAGGGACAGCGAAGATGCGGTTGACGGCGGAAGAAAAGAGGATGCTGCGCGGCGAGATGGGCGAAGCCGTGAAGCAGGCGCTCGAGCTGCAGATCGAGGTCGGCAGGTTTTTCGGCGCGAGGCGCCTCGTCCCCGTCACCAACGTGCACATGATGGGCGACATCGAGGTGATGGGCGACGGGGGCAAGAGCTTTATCGAGCGCGTGGCGAGCCTCAACGCGAGGTGCATGCGCGATACCACCACCAACGCGCGCTGCGTGGACTTCGGATACGTGCGCGAACTCGACCAGGATCCGGACGAGGTGGAGAAGGAAAAAAAACTGATCGCCTGTCTGCGGCAGATGAACGTAATCACCGCGGACACCTGCATCAATTATCAGACGCTGTACCAGCCGCACCTCGGGGAGCGCGTCGCCTGGGGCGACACAGGGACGGTGATCTATGCCAACTCGGTATTTGGCGCGCGGTCCAACTTCGAGGCGGGGCCTGCCGCGCTCGCGGCGGCACTCACCGGGCGCGTGCCGGAATACGGGTTTCATCTCGACCAGCACCGCCGTGGCACGTTCCAGGTCAACCTGAGGGCCGATCTCGAAGACCTCGCCGACTGGGGCGCGGTCGGCAAACTCGTCGGGGAGAGCCACCAGGACTACTTTGCCGTGCCGGTATTCAACGCGGTCAAGAAGACGCCGGGCGCCGATGAGCTCAAGCACCTCGGCGCCTCGCTCGCGAGCTACGGCTCGATGGGCATGTTCCACATGGTTGGGGTGACCCCCGAGGCCCCGAGCCTGAGGGCCGCATTCGGCGGGGGCAGGCCCAGGGAGGTGATGACGATCACCAACCGCGATCTCGAGCGCGTGTACGCGAGCTACGACTCGCGGGGCGATCCCCTGGATCTCGTGGTATTCTCCGGCCCGCAGCAGTCGCTGTTCGAGATGAAGAGGCTCGCCGGACTGCTCGACGGGGCGAAAGTGAAACAGGGAAGCCGCCTTTTCGTCACGACGAGCAACGGCGTGAGAAGCGCGGCGAAGCGGCTCGGCTATCTCGACCGGATCGAGCAGGCGGGCGGCATCGTGCTCGAAGGGGTGTGCTTCTACATTCTGCAGAACATCGCGCAGATCCGCGCGCGGAACGGCTGGAGCAACCTGGTGACCAACTCCGCGAAGCTCGCCAACATCATCCGCGCGCACAAGTTCAACACGATACTGCGCCGCACCCGCGATTGCGTGCATATCGCGCTCACCGGCGAGGACCGCTCGACTGCGGGGAGGCGCGGCCGATGAAAAGGTCCGGCGATGCAAGAGCCTTCAGGGTCAGGCGCGCCTTCGGCCAGGCGGTCGAGGGCGAAGCGGTGGTCTCCACCGAGGGCTTCAGCCCGCGCTACGACCTTGACCGCTGGTCGGGAGTGATTTCGCGCCCGGGCCACGCGATGGAGGGCGTCAACATCAAGGACAAGATCCTGGTCGTGCCGAGCGCCAAGGGCGGGGTCGCCGCGGGCTGGGCGTTCTACGACCTCAAGTACAAGGGCATCGCGCCCAAGGCGTTCGTGTTCGGCGTCACCAATCCGGTGATGGTGCAGGGAGCCATCTTCGCCGGCATCACCATCACCGAAGGCTGGTCGCGCGACCCGTACCGGCTGGTGAGAAGCGGAGACATCGTGCGGGTCGATCCACGACGCAGGACGGTGGAAGTCGTCAGGGCGCGGGACTAGCGCGATGCCCGCGCCGGGAGCCGCCGGTGACCCGGCACGGCGGGGCGCCCGCGCGCATCTTGTATGATTGTTGACAATCTTCTTGACAACATTCAGGCGCGCCGCTACGATAAAAAGCTTCGCGCCGGGGGAGCCAAGAGGGGTTCGCCGTGCCGTTCGAGGAGTTGTTGAAGGAGCTGCGGGAGAAGACCACCGAAGCCCTCGCCATGGGGGGTCCGGAAAAGCTCGCGCAGCGCAAAGCCGAGGGCGTGCTGAACGCGCGCGAGCGCATCGAGTATCTGGTCGATCCGGGCAGCTTCATCGAGTCGGGCATGTTCGCGCGCGGCGTCCGCCCCGAGGTGCGCCATAAGACGCCCGCGGACGGCAAGGTGGCGGGGTTCGCGCGCGTCGACGGACGCGAGGTGGGGATCGTGTCGAACGACTTCACCGTGCTCGGCGCCTCCTCGAGCGTCGTCAACATGAAGAAGATCAAGCACACCAAGCAGGTCGCGAACAGGCGCGGGCTGCCGCTGGTCTTCCTCGGCGAGTCCTCCGGGGCGCGCATGCCCGACCGCATGGGCGCCTCCGGCCGCTCGATCGTTGCGCAGGACCCCGCCGAGTACCAGCGGCTGCGCGAGTCCCCCTGGGTCTCCGCATTGCTCGGCCCGTGCTACGGTTCTTCCACATGGTACGCGGCGATGTCGGACTTCGTGGTGATGCGCAAGGGCGCGATCATGGCGATCGCGAGCCCCAGCGTCACCTCGATCGCGATCAACAAGCCGATCGACCCGGAGGAGCTGGGCGGCTGGAAGATCCTGACCGGCGTCTCGGGCCTGGTCGACCTCGCGGTCGACAGCGACGAGCACGCGCTCGACGCGATCAGAAAATTTCTCTCGTACATGCCGGGCCACCACATGGAGCCACCGCCCGAGCATCCGGTGCCGCCGGGCTCCGCGGAAGCGTGCAAGAAGATCCTCTCCATCCTCCCCGAATCGCGCCATCAGGTCTACGACGTGCGCAAGATCATCGCGGCGATCGCCGACAGGGATTCGTGCTTCGAGTTGAAGGCGCGCTTCGGAAAAGCGGTGGCGACAGTGCTCGCGCGGCTCGATGGCAAGAGCGTCGGTTTCATCGCCAACAATCCGATGTTCAAGGGCGGCGCGCTCGACGTCGACGCGTGCAACAAGGTGACCGGCTTCCTGGTGCTGTGCGATTCCTTCAACGTCCCGGTCGTGTTCCTGGTCGACGTTCCGGGGTTCCTGATTGGGCTCGAGGGCGAGATGCGCGGCGCGCCGGGCAGGGTCATCAACTGGATGAACGCGTTGACGCTCGTCACCGTGCCCAGGATCACGGTGATCATGCGCAAGAGCTACGGACAGGCCTACATCAACATGGGCGGCGGGAAGAACGCGGATGAGGTCGCGTGCTGGCCCACGGCCGATCTCGGCTTCATGGATCCGGCGGTGTCGGTCAACGTGCTCTACGGGGTCAAGGCCGAAGACGATCCCGAACGCTTCGAGCGGCTCAAGGCCGAGGTCGAGCGCGACACCTCGGCGTGGGCGCTCGCCGAGCTGTATGAAGCGCAGACCGTGATCGATCCGCGCGACACGCGCGACTACCTGATCAGGACGCTGCAGGTGCACCGCGTGCGGCTCAGGAAAGGCGTGGGCGAGCACCTGCTGCGCAACTGGCCGACGAGTTACTGACGGTCACGCGCGACCGGGAGAGAGCCATGGGATCGACGATAGTCAACGCCGTACATGCCGCGCTTGCCGTCGCGCTCGCCTTGATGGCGGCGCTCGCGGCTGCGCAAGGCTATCCCGCGAAACCGGTCCGCTTCGTCGTGCCTTATCCGCCGGGCGGCAACACCGATGTGCTGGCGCGACTCATCGGGCAGAGGCTGGCGGAGAGCTGGGGGCAGCAGGTCATCATGGACAATCGAGGCGGCGCCGCGGGCACGGTGGGCGCGGATCTCGCGGCGAAGGCGCCGCCGGACGGCTACACGATCGTCATGGGAACCTTCGGCAACATGCTCGTCGCGAACAGCCTCTACAAGAAGCTCGCGTATGAGCCGTTGCGCGACTTCGCGCCCGTCGTGCTGGTCGCGAATCCCCCGGGCCTGCTCGTCGTGCATCCTTCGCTCCCGGTGAAGGACGTGCGGCAGCTTATCGCGCTGGCGAAGGCCAATCCGGGCAAGCTCAACTATGCCTCCTCGGGCAGCGGCGCATGGAACCACCTGTTCGGCGAGCTGTTCAAGTCGATGGCGAAAGTGAACATCACCCACGTGCCGTACCGCGGCGGCGCACCCGCGGTGACCGATCTCCTGGGCGGACACGTCGAGGTCATGTTCGCGCCGTTCCCGCCGGCGTTGCCGCAGATCAAGGCCCGCAAGCTGCGCGTGCTCGCGGTGACCACCGGCAAGCGCTCAGGGCTGCTGCCGGAGGTGCCCACCATCACGGAAAACGGGTTGCCCGGCTATGAGGCCGAAGGCTGGTTCGCGGTGCTCGCTCCGGCAAAGACGCCGCAGCCGATCGTCGCCCAGCTCAACAAGGAGATCAACCGCATCCTGCAACTGCCGGACGTAAAAGCTGCGCTCGCCGCGGACGGCGCGGAACCCGCGGGCGGCACGCCCGAGCAGCTCGCGCAGTCAATCCGCAAGAACCAGGAGAAGTGGGACAGGATCATCCGCGCGCTCAACATCCGTCTGGACTAGTGAGCGTCGTGAAAATGCGTGACTCTGCTCACCCCTCACCCCCTCCCCTTTCCCGGCGGGAGAGGGGAGGTTTGTGGTGCAAATGGGTTATCACCCGTTTGCACGAGGCATGACAAACGGGGCGCCTGCGGGGAAGCGAGGTGAGGTTCGCGACACGCTGCCGGCCGCCCGCCGGAATTCAGGGGTGAGCATTCCGCGATGAAACGTGTAGCCGCGCAGTACCGCGCCTGCCGCGAGCTCGCGATCCGCGGGGTCGAGGCGATACCGGTATCAATTCCCCTGCTGCGGCCCATCAAGTGGGCGCGCGGCGAAATCCGCACGATCGACAATGTGGTCGTGATCGTGACGCTGTCGAACGGCGTGCAGGGCATCGCCGACGCGCCGCCCCGCCCCACGATCTACGGCGAGACGCAGCAATCGCTTACCGCGATCATCAGCGGCCATTTCGCGGACGCGCTGCGCGGGATCAACGCATTCGATCTGCAGCGCGTGTGGTCGGCGTTCGACGCGATCGCGTGGAACCCCACCGCGAAGGCGGCGATCGACATGGCGCTGCACGACGCACAGGCGAAAACGCTCGGGATCTCGTGCGCGCAATTGATGGGCGGCGTGGTGAAGCCGCTGCGGGTCAACTGGCGGCTCGCGCTCGGGCCCGAAAAACAGGTGCTGGCGGAGGCCGAGCGCATGATGGCACGCTACGGCTTTCGGGCGCTCAAGGTGAAGTGCGGCGCGGACCGCGCCAGGGACGTCGCGCTGCTGCGCGCGCTGCGCAAGCTCACGGGCGAGGAGGTCGAGATCACCATCGACTGCAACCAGGGCTACGGCGCGCAGGACCTGCTGGAGGTCGCCCCGGCGTTCGAGGAACTGCGCATCGCGCTCGTCGAGGAGCCGCTGCCGGCGCGCGACCGTGACGGCAAGCGCCTCGCCGCGGGCCGCATGCGCGTGCCGATCTCGGGCGACGACTCGTGCTTCACCGTTGACGACGTGCTCGACCAGCTCAGACTCGGAGCGATCGGGGCGGTGGTGATCAAGTGCGCACGCAGCGGCTACACCAGGTCACGCGAGATTCTGGCGCTGGCGCGCGCGTTCTATCGGCCCGCGCACAACGGCTCGCAGGCCGACATGCAGATCGGCACCGCAGCCGCGGCGCAGTTCGCGTGTATCTATGCCGCAGTCCATGCCCACGAGATCAGCTCGTTTCTGGACGCGAGGGACCATGTTGCCGACCGCGACCTCGTGATCAAGGGCGGGCGCCTGCTGGTGCCGGAGGGCCCGGGCATCGGGCTCAACCTCGACCTGCGCAAGCTGAAGAAGTATCGCCTTGATCGTTGACGAATTTGAGGGGCTCGCGATGCCGTTCGAACAACTGCTGAAGGAAATCGAAACGCGCAGGCGAAAAGCGCTGGCGATGGGCGGCCCGCAGAAGCTTGCGCGGCGCAAGGCACCGGGCATACTCAACGCGCGCGAGCGCATCGAGCGCCTGTTCGACGAGGGCACGTTCATCGAATCGGGGATGTTCGCGGTCTCCGCCCGGCCCGAAGACCGCGAGGCGACCCCGGCGGACGGCAAGGTTACGGGGTTCGGCCGCATCAACGGGCGCGAAGTCGCGGTGATCTCGAACGACTTCACTGTGAAAGGCGCCTCCAGCGCGGCGATCAACATCAAGAAATTGAAACACATGAAGGCGGTCGCGAGAAAGCACGGCATCCCGGTCGTGTTCCTCGGCGAATCGACCGGCGCGCGCATGCCCGACGTGATGGGGGCGTCCTCGATCGGGTCCAAGGACGATCCGGTGGAGTACCAGCGCATGCGGGAGAGCCCGTGGGCCGCGGCGGTCCTCGGCCACTGCTACGGCTCTTCGGCGTGGTACGGCTCGATGGCGGATTTCTGCGTGATGCGCAAGGGGGCGGTGATGGCGGTCTCCAGCCCGCGCCTGGTTTCGATGGCGGTCGGACGCGAGGTCGATCCCGAGGAGCTGGGCGGCTGGCGCGTGCATTCGGAGGTGAGCGGTATCGTCGACCAGGTCGTCGATACCGACGAGGAAGCGCTCGACGCAATCAAGCGGTTCCTCTCCTACCTGCCGGGCCATCACATGGAGCCGCCCCCCGCGCACCCGGTCCCGGCGGGCTCCGAGGACGCGATCAAGGACGTGCTCAAGCTGCTGCCCGAATCGAACACCCGGGCGTATGACGCGCGCAAGATCATCCGCGCCATCGTCGACCGCGACTCGATGTTCGAGATGAAGTCGCGCTTCGGGAGGGCCGTCGTCACGGCGCTCGCGCGGCTCGACGGCAGGTCGATCGGCGTCATCGCGAACAACCCGTTGCACAAGGGCGGTGCGATCGGCGCGGACGAGTGCCAGAAGGTCCAGAACTTTTTCGTGCTGTGCGACTCGTTCAACGTGCCGATCGTGTTCCTCGTCGACCAGCCGGGGTTCCTGGTCGGCATGGAGGGCGAGCAGAAGGGCGTCACCGGCAAGGTGATGAACTGGCTCAACGCGATGACGCTGGTCACGGTGCCCAAGATCTCCGTCGTACTGCGCAAGAGCTACGGGCTGGCGGTGTCCAACATGGGGGCCGGCGGGAACGCCGATGAGGTCGCCTGCTGGGTGACTGCGGAAGTGAGCTTCATGAAGCCGGAATTCGGCGCACGCATCGTCTATGGGGCATCGCCTGACGAGCCGGAGAAATTCGCTGAAGCGGCGGCCAAAATGAGCAGGGGCACCACTGCGTACGACATGGCGGCGGTCTACACCGCGCAGAACGTGATCGATCCGCGCGAAACGCGGGGGTATCTCAAGCGCATGCTGGAAGTCCACACCATGCGACTCACCGATGGCGTCGGCCGGCACCTGATGCGCTCTTGGCCCACGAGCTATTGAAGCCGGGAAGGGTGAGGAGCGCACGCGTCGCTGTTCGCCCCCCCCCCCGCTTGATGCAGCCGGTTCGTCGGAGAGCGGCCCCGGCACACGGGATTCGGATGTTGAACAACATGGCGGCTGCCGCGAGCGCGCCGCTGCCTCGCGGGAGGACGCATGCCTTTTGAGGCGCTGATACGGGAACTGGAAGAGCGCCGCTTGGCGGCGCTCGCGATGGGCGGAGCGGGGAGGCTTGCGCAGCGCAAAGCGCGGGGGATACTCAATGCGCGTGAGCGCGTGGACCGCCTGCTCGATGCGGGCAGCTTCACCGAGTCCGGCATGTTCGCCGCCTCCGCGCGCCCGGAAATGCGGGACAGAACGCCGGCGGACGGGAAGGTGTGCGGGTTCGGCCGCATCGGCGGGCGCGAGGTCGCGGTGGTCTCCAATGATTTCACGGTGCTCGGCGCCTCCAGCGCGCTCATCAACCAGAAAAAGGTCAAGCATGTGAAGGAGGTCGCCAACAGGCGCGGCCTGCCCATCGTGTTTCTCGGCGAGACCAGCGGCGCGCGCATGCCGGATCGCATGGGCGCCTCCGGCCGCGCGATCGTCGGTCAGGATGGCGCGGAATATCAGCGCCTGCGCCGTTCGCCATGGGTCTCGGCGCTGCTCGGCAGCTGCTTCGGGCACTCCGCGTGGTACGCAAGCCTTTCCGACTTCGTGGTGATGCGCAAGGGCGCCGTGATGGCGGTCGCGAGCCACCGCGTGGCGGAAAAGGCGATCGGCAGGCCGATCACCGCGGAGGAACTGGGCGGCTGGAAGATGCACACCCGCATCTCCGGCATGGTCGACCTCGCGGTGGACAGCGACGAGCAGGCGCTCGACGCCGTCAAGCGGTTTCTCTCCTACCTGCCAAGCCACTGCAACGAGGTGCCGCCGGTTCACCCCGTGCCGCCCGGTTCCGATGAAGCGGTCGAAGGCGTGCTCGACATGCTGCCCGAGTCGCGCAGCGCGGTCTACGACACGCGGCGCATCGTCTCCGCGATCTTCGACCGCGACAGCGTATTCGAGCTCAAGGCCTCGTTCGGCAAGGCCGTCGTTACCGCGCTCGCGCGGCTCGACGGCAGGACGGTCGGCGTGATCGCCAACAACCCGATGTTCAAGGGCGGCGCGCTCGACGTCGACGCGTGCAACAAGGTAACGAGCTTCCTGGTGCTGTGCGACTCCTTCAACATCCCGGTCGTGTTCCTGGTCGACGTGCCGGGGTTCCTGATCGGGCTGGAAGGCGAAATGCGCGGCGCTCCCGGGCGCATCATCAACTGGGTGAACGCGCTCTCGCTGGTGACGGTGCCCAAGGTCTCGATCATCATCCGCAAGAGCTACGGCAAGGCCTATCTCAACATGGGCGGCGGCGGGAATTCCGACGAGGTGGCGTGCTGGCCCACCGCCGATCTCGGCTTCGTCGACCCCGCGGTGGGCGTCAACATCCTCCATGACCTGAAACGGGAAGACGATCCGGAACGTTTCGCGCAGCTCGCGGCGCGCATCTCCGAGGACTCATCGGTGTGGGGGCTCGCGGCGCTCTACGAGACGCAGTCCGTGATCGATCCGCGTGACACCCGCCGGTATCTCATCCGCACGCTCGAGGTTCACCGCATGCGGCTCACCAACGGCGTCGGCGAACACCTGATCAGCAACTGGCCGACGACTTTTTAGCCGCGCGTCAGTATCCACGCCGCCGGTTTCTGGAGGGCGGCGCCGATCAGTCAGGGCAGCGCGGCGTTGATGAGTGGGCCCGCGGTGATTGCCGCCCTACTCTCCGGCCGCGAGCGCGGTCATCTTCCATGTCCCGCCCGCCTTCGAAAAGCAAGCGCGGTGCTCGGCGGCGCTGCGTATCTGCTCCTCGGGCACGAAGCCCGCGCCGGCGCTGACCTCGATCTTCACCCACTTCTGCGGGGAGTCTTTCGACTCGTCCGGCAGCTCCCAGTCGAGCACCCGCACGATGTCGTAGGACAGCGCCTGCAACGTCGGCGCGGCAGCCGACGGCGCGGACTTGACCAGCGCGTCCTTCGCGGTGATCGCGCCGTGGGTGAAGCGGTCGACTCCCTGCGGCCATCGGACCGCGACGTACGGCACGCAGTACTCCGTTGCCCCTTTCGCCGGCTTCGCGTACGCGCCGCCCAAGAACAACGCGGCGGGCAGCTCGCGCCACAGCGCGCTGTCCTTGCCGTCGAGATCCCACTGGCGCCTGAACTCGGCGACGCCGCGCTTGGCCCCGGGGCCGTTGCGCACGTTGGGATCGAGCACCGAGAGCACGAATTGCCGGTCGCGTCGTGCAAGCGCATCGAGCAGCCGGCTCTTGAACGCGATCCACGACGGGTCCGTCGCCGCGTCATCGGAGGGCTCGAGCCTGCCCTGCTGGCCGGCGGCAGGCGTGGCGAGAACGAACAGCATGCCGAGCGCGAGCAGCGCGCGCGGACATATCGCAAGGCGGCACCGCGCCAAAGCGGCCCGGACCGTCAACCTCTCGGCACTTCGACGCATGCGACGGGCTCTCCGGTGGTCGCGTTACTTTCCCTTGAACTTGCCGGTGCGCTTCTCGAAGAAGGCGGCGAGCGCCTCGGCGTGATCTTCGGTCTTGTGGCAGATCGCCTGGTAGGCGGAGCACAGCTCGAGGTGTTCGTCGAGTCCCTGGCGCTGGGCGAGCTTCATCAGCCGCTTGGCGTAGCGCAGCGCCTGCGGCGGCTTGGCCGCCATCCTCGCGGCGATTTCCTTCGCGCGCGGGAGGAGGTTCGCCGGCTCGGTCACTTCGAGCAGCAGGCCGATTTCCTTCGCCTCCCCGGCCTTCACGATGCGGGCGGTGAACGCCAGGTCCGCAGCGCGCTGGTAACCGAGCAGCCGCTGCATGAACCACGCGCCGCCGTCGCCGGGAATGATGCCGAGGTTGACGAAGGTCTCGCCGAACTGCGCGTCGGTCGAACCGAGTCTGAGGTCGCACATGCACGCGAGATTGCACCCGGCACCGATCGCGGGGCCGTTCACCGCCGCGATCACGGGGATCTCGGCTTGCTCGAAAGCGAGGGGGATGCGCTGGATCCCGCGGCGATAGTTCTTGTGCACGTCGAGCACGCTGGCGCTCCCGCGCTCGCGCATGACCTTGACGTTGCCGCCGGCGGAAAAAGCGCTGCCCGCACCCGTGAGTATCAGAACCGATACGTCTTCACTGCGGTTGGCCCAATCGAGCGTGTCCACGATATCGGTGATGAGTTCGGTGCCGGTCAACGTGTTGCGCACGTCGTCGCGCTGGAACGTGAGCAGCGCGACGCGGCCGTCGAGCTCGAGGGTGGAATCCGTGAGTTGCGGAGGCTGCATCGGGGTTCCCTGACTTCGGAAGAGGTCTCGTCCAGTGGCGGCGGAAATGCAGAGCGTGTATCATAATACGAAAAAGCGCGGCGACAAATAATTCAACACTCGCAAGTCGTCGCGC
The DNA here is from genome assembly GCA_016199485.1 of Betaproteobacteria bacterium. Classification (GTDB taxonomy): domain Bacteria; phylum Pseudomonadota; class Gammaproteobacteria; order Burkholderiales; family SG8-41; genus JACQGO01. Next base: position 1,717 of record JACQGO010000205.1, on the reverse strand, counting down.
TGATCTTCACCGCACATTCAGGTGTGGCCGCACCCGCGCGGTGCGGCGCATGTTCCAACTCAAGGAGGCCGTCCGTGAAGCTACTCGCGCATACGCTGATCGTGCTTTGCTCGGTCTGCGCGTCCGGCGTGAATCTTGCCGCGGCGCAGAGCGAGAAGGCGACCGCGAAGTACCCGGAGAGGCCGATCCGCTTCATCGTGCCGTTCCCGCCCGGCGCGGCAAACGACATCCTGGCGCGCGCCGTCGGGCAGCGGCTCGCGGATCGCTGGGGCCAGTCGGTGATCGTCGATAACCGGGGTGGGGCGGGGGGCACACTCGGGACCGCGATCGCCGCGAGGGCCACGCCCGACGGCTACACGATCGTAATAGTGCCGGCCACCCACGCGATCAACGTGACGCTCTACACCAAGCCTCCGTACGACGCCGTGAGGGACTTCGCGCCGATCGCGCTGATTGCTACCGGTCCCTACATGCTGGTGGTCAATCCGTCGCTCCCGGCGAGATCGGTGAAGGAATTGCTCGCGCTTGCGAAAGCCCGGCCCGGCCGGCTCAATTACGGGTCGGCGGGAACCGGTAACGCGACCCACTTGATCGGCGAACTCATGAAGAGCATGACCGGCATACAGATCACGCATGTCCCGTACAAAGGCGTGAGCCCCGCGCTCACCGACGTGATTGCCGGACAGGTGCAGATAATGTTCGGCAGCGTCTCGGCGACCAGTCCCCAGGCCAGGGCCGGCAGGGTGCGGGCGCTTGCGGTCACCAGTGCGAAGCGCTCCATCGCGGTACCTGACGTGCCCACGCTCGACGAGGCGGGCGTGCCGGGGTTCGATGCCGTGGGCTGGTGGGGGGTTCTCGCACCCGCGGGAATACCCGCGGCGATCGTCGCGAAAATCAATCGCGAGATCGTGGCGATGCTCGCCAACGCCGAAATGCGGCAGTGGTTGCAAACCCAGGGATTCGAGCCCGCCGGCGGCAGCTCTCAGCAGTTCGCCCGATATATCAACGACGAGATCGTCAAGTGGGGCAAGGTCGTGCGGGCGTCGGGCGCGCGCCTCGACTGACACGCACGGGAAAGGGGGGCGTGTTGCAATTCCGGCCGCCCTGCGCCACGCGCGTCCCATACAACGTCGCGATCGTCGAGCTCGAGGAAGGCCCGAGGCTCATCACCAACATCGTGAATCCGCAGGCGGGGCTTGCGGCGGATCGTCCGGTCCAGCTCGTGATCGAGCAGGAGCACGGCGTGGCGCTGGCGCGCTTTCGCGTGGTGTGAACGCCCCGCGCGTTTTTGCTTCCCGGCATGCGCGCGCGGCTCGCGGGTTCAAGAACAACGAAGCGGAGTGGTTATGGCGTCCATTGAAGTCAGGTCGGAGATCACCGGCACGGTGTGGCAGGTGAAGAAGCAGCCGGGAGACCGCGTCGAGGAGGGCGATACGCTGATCGTGATCGAGTCGATGAAGATGGAGATCCCGGTCATCACGGAGGATGCGGGCACGGTCAAGGAGATCCGGGTGAAGGAAAAGGACCCGGTGGCCGAAGGCGAGGTGGTGGCCGTTCTTGAGGGTTGATCCGCGGGCGAACCCGTCGTCTCAAGCCGCGCGGCGCGTTTTCTTGTGGGCCGCAGCGCCGGCCCCGGCGCCCTGCTGCAGTTGCTGGATCGCGGCGTCGCGCGAATCGAGCACGCGCTGCCGCGCGGTGCGCTCCGCTTCCTCGCCGT
>JACQGO010000207.1 GCA_016199485.1 Betaproteobacteria bacterium | reverse complement strand
CTGTACCTCAGCCTGCTGTTCGCGTTCCTGCTAGCGGACCACTACGCGCGGCTATTCCTGCGCGCCTTTGTCCTCTAACGGCCGCGCGCGTCGGCCACACCGACAAGATCACCACCACCACGAACAGCAGCCCGCCGACGATGGAGCCGTGGTAGTGGGCGGGGATGACGACGTTGACGACGCGCTGAGCAAGCACAAGTGCAGGTGAACGCGACTCGCGTTACTGAGGTTGGGAATAGGAAATAGGGAATAGGAATTGGGGGCGTGCACACCGCGCCTTTACCGTTCACTGTTCACCATTCACCGATTCTACGGGCACTGCTGGCCGATCAGCAGGCGGAGCCGCTCCGGGTCCCTGATCCTGACGTGCTTGTGGCGGACCTCGATGAGATTGTCCTGCTGGAAGCGCGAGAAGGCGCGGCTGATCGTCTCGAGCTTGAGCCCGAGGTAACTGCCGATCTCCTCGCGCGTCATGCGCAGGTTGAACTCGGTCGCCGAGTAGCCGCGCGCGGCGAAGCGCTGCGAGAGGTTGAGCAGGAACGCCGCCAGGCGCTCCTCCGCCTTCATGGTGCCGAGCAGCAGCATCACCCCGTAATCGCGCACGATCTCGCGGCTCATGATGCGGTGCAGCTGGTGTTGCAGGGAGGGCAGCTCGCGCGAGAGCTGCTCGAGGTAGGCAAACGGGATCTCGCAGACTTCGCTGTCCTCCAGCGCGACCGCATCGCACATGTGGCGCCCGCTGCTGATCGCGTCCAACCCCAGCAGGTCTCCCATCATGTGGAAACCGGCCACCTGCTCGCGCCCGTCGTCGTGCAGCGCGCAGGTTTTCATGAAGCCGGAGCGGATGGCGTAGAGCACGGCGAGGGGGTTGCCGGCGCGGTAGAGGTGCTCGCCGCGCCTGAGCTTGCGGCGGTGGTTGACGAGGCGGTCCACCCGTGCCATCTCGCGGGCCTCCAGCCCCGCCGGAAGGCACAGCTCGCGCAGGCTGCAGGAGGAGCAGGCTATGCGCAACTGGCGCAGGTCCACGGGGCGGGGGACAGGGGTGGTTTTCACGCTAAAAAGTATGCGGCGGCGTCCGGCACCCCTTTTGACCTACATCAAAGCATTCAGGACACGCAGTGCAATACTACACGCTCGAACCAGGCATCGCACGCGAGGGGTTGTTCCCGCTCATGAATTTCGCACCGATCGAGTTTGACGCCGAGCTGGTGCGGCGCTTCGACCGCAACGGGCCGCGTTACACCTCGTATCCGACCGCCGACCGCTTCGTCGAGGCGTTCGGGGAGGAGACCTACCGGACCTGGGCGGGGCGCCGCAACGTCGGCGGCATCCAGCGGCCGCTGGGACTCTACGTGCACCTGCCGTTCTGCCGCGACGTCTGCTTCTACTGCGCCTGCAACAAGATCGTGACGCGGGATTCGGGCAAGGCGGCGCGCTACCTCGACTACCTGGGCCGGGAAATCGAGCTGCAAGCGGCGCTGTTCCGCGACGACCCGCACGTATCGCAGATGCACTGGGGCGGCGGCACGCCGACCTACTATGATGCGCGTCAGCTGCGGGCGCTGTTCGCGCGGCTGGCCGACCACTTCGAGTTCACGCCGCACGGTGAGTATTCGATCGAGGTCGATCCGCGCAGCGTGGATACCGAGACGATCCCTGCGCTGCGCGAGACGGGATTCAACCGCGTGAGCTTCGGGGTGCAGGACTTCGATCCCGGGGTCCAGGCCGCGATCCACCGGGTGCAGAGCGAGGAGCGCACGCTCGGCGTGATCGAGGCCGCGCGCCGGGCCGGGTTCGACTCGATCAACGTGGACCTCATGTACGGGCTGCCGAAACAGACGCTGATGAGCTTCAACGTGACGCTCGCGCGCGTGCTCGCGGCCCGGCCCGACCGCATCGCGCTCTACAACTACGCGCATCTGCCCACGCTGTTCAAGGCGCAGCGCCGCATCAACGAATCCGATCTGCCCTCGGCGGAGACGAAGCTGAAGCTGCTCGGGCTCGCGATCAGGCGGCTCGGCTCGGCGGGTTACGTCTACATCGGCATGGACCATTTCGCGCTGCCCGAGGACGCGCTCGCGGTGGCGCAGCGCCAGGGGCGGCTCCACCGCAACTTCCAGGGCTATTCGACCTGCGCCGAAGCCGATCTCGTCGGGCTCGGTGTCTCCGCAATCGGCGCCATCGGCCCGACCTACAGCCAGAACCACCGCGCGCTGGAGGAGTACTACGACTGCCTCGACCGCGGACGGCTGCCCATCATGCGCGGCATCGAGCTGACCGCCGACGACCTCGCGCGCCGCGCGGTGATCCAGGCGCTGATGTGCCACTTCGCGCTGTCGAAGGAGTCGGTCGAGATCGCCTACCTCATCCATTTCGACCGCTACTTCGCGGCCGAGATCGAGGATCTGCGCGAGTTCGAGAAGCTTGGCCTGATCGCGGCCGAGGAGGGCTGGCTCACGGTCACCCCCAAGGGACGCTTTGTCATCCGCAGCATCTGCATGGTGTTCGACCGCTACCTGCGGCACGACCGCGAAGTGCGCCGCTACTCGCGGGTCATATGACCCGCGAGACCGACTTCGAAAGCAGACGTGAGAGCGTGAGGGCGTGAGAGCGGGAGAGCGGAGAGCGACAGAACCCATGAGAGCGTAAGGGCGGGAGAGCAATTACTTCCGTGAGGGCGTGAGGGCGTCAGAGCGTGAGAGGGAAAATACCCTTCGATCTCACGACTTCCCCATCTCACGATCTCACGGCTTTTCGATCTCCCGACCTCACGGTCTTTTCATCTCACGATTTCCCGACCTCCCGATCTCCCGGCTTTTCCGGCTCCCGATCTCCCGATTTCACGACCTCCCGTTATTTCGGGCTGGGACTCGTGTGGGGGTGGCTCCCGTGCGGCATGGTCTACGCCGTGCTGATTGCCGCGGCTGCCGCGGCCGATCCCCTTCATGGCGCGCTTCTCAGGGCCGCGTTCGGGCTGGGCACGCTGCCCAACCTGCTCGCCGTCAGCGCGTGGTTCGGCAACCTCGCGATGCTCTCGCGGACGCGCGTGGCGCGGGCGGTGATGGCGGCGCTGATCGCAGGCGTCGGCGCTATTGGCCTCGTCAAGGCCGCACAACCCGCTCACGCTCACGGCGGATCCTGGAGCGCGCCCGGGGACGTCCAGCCGCCCGCTCGCCTCTTCCGCCAGCCTCGACTGAAGAACCCGTGCCGCCGCCTCGATGACCTGCATTTCCGAATTGCTGACCGCCGACCACCGCCGCTGCGACGGTCTGTTCGAGGCCGCGGTGCGGGCAGCCGAATCAGCCGACTGGGACGGTTGCCGCCGGGAACTCGATGCCTTCCGCGCCGCGCTCTCCCGTCACATGGCGATCGAGGAGGAGATTCTGTTCCCGGCGTTCGAGGCGGCGACCGGAGTTGCCGCGGGTCCCACCCAGGTGATGCGTTACGAGCACCAGCAGATGTTGGGGCTGCTCGACCAACTGCACGCCGCGCTCGCGGCGAGCGACGCTCAGCGTTTTGACGATTCGGCGAAATCGTTTGCCGAGATGATGGCCACGCACGGCGCGAAGGAAGAAAACATCTTGTATCCGCTGTGCGACGAAGCGCTGCCCGCCGTCACGGGCGAGAGCCTGCAGAAGCGCGCGCCGGAAAAGTAACGCCGCGCGGGAATCCCCTTCCCGCCTTTTCCTTCCGTTTCCGTGCAGGTGGTCTTGGATTGGGAGTTTGTCCGACCCAAGTCCGACAGACTCCCCAGGCGAGGCTCAGCGGTCCGGGGCACGTTCCTCCTCGTACCCTTCGTCTTCGTCCGCAGGCGCTCCCGGCGGCGGGACCAGACCGAACTGTCTGATCATGCGCCGTAGGCGCGGCCGGGACACACCTAGGATCGCGCAGGTCCGGCCGCGGTGCCAGCCGGTCGCCTCCAGAACGCGCAGCACGTGCGCCTTTTCGATCTCTCGCAGGCTGCGCTGCGCCGCCGGCTTGGCGGTATCCGCCGCGTCGGCGGATCGATTGGCGATGTGCGCGGGTAACGCATCGGGGGTGACGATGTCCGCAGACGAGAGAGCAACCGCCTTCATCAGGGCATTTTCCAGTTCGCGCACATTTCCCGGCCAGGGGTATGCCTCGAAACAGCGCAGCACCTGCGGGTCGACGCGCCAGACATGCCGCCTCATCTCACGATTGATCCGCGCGAGCAGCGCCTGCACGAGGTCGGGAATGTCCTGCTTGCGTTCACGCAGCGGGGGCAGGTGAATGTTGATGACCTGGAGACGGTAATAAAGGTCCTCGCGGAAGCTCCCGTCCTGCACGCGGCCCGCCAGATCGACATTCGTCGCCGCGATCACGCGCGCGTCGGTCGTCTGCGGTTCCCTGGCGCCGAGCGGAAGGAACTCTTTCTCCTGAAGCACCCGCAGCAGCTTGGCCTGGATCGCGTGCGAGAGCTCGCTCACCTCGTCGAGAAAGATCGTCCCGTGGTTGGCCAAGGCGAACTTGCCGAGTTGACGCTCGATGGCGCCCGTGAACGCCCCCTTTTCATGACCGAACATGTCCGATTCGAGCAGCGTCTCCACCAGGGCCGCACAATTGACAGCGACAAATGCTCCCGAAGGATTCGCACCGGCGCGGTGAATAGCGCGGGCGACCAGCTCCTTGCCGGTACCGGACTCGCCGGTAATCAATACCGTGGCGCCGCTCGACGCCGCCAGGCCGATGGTCTTGAAGACTTCTTTCATGATCCGGCTGTGCCCGACCATGCTGCTGCGGCTATCTCCCGCGTATGCGGGCGCTTCCACTAGCACGCCCTGCGCCTCGCTTTGCGTATAACGCAGCGCTTTCGCCACTGCGGCGTCCAATTCATCCAAATCGATCGGTTTTTGAATGTAATCGTCAGCCCCGCGCTGCATCGCCTGGATCGTGCTCTCCATGTCGTGGAAGGCAGTGATCATGATAACGTGAGCACCGGGGAATGCTTGCCTGAAATCCGGCAACGCATCGAGACCGCTCTGTCCCGGCATCCGGACATCGAGAATGATCACGTCCGGCGCAATTTTGCCGCGCGCGGCCAACGCCTCCGCCGCGTTGTGCGCGATGTGCGCTTCGTGACCCTGAGTGCGGAAGTGCAGCCGCAGAGTGCGGCAGCTGGCGAGATCGTCATCCACAATCAGAAAGGTGCTCATGAGCCGCTGCGTTTGTTGAAGGGCGCGAGTGGCAATACGACCGTGACGCGGGTCCCCTCCGGTGGTTCCGGTTGCAGGCTGATGCTGCCCTGGTGCTGGTCGATGATCCGCCTTGCGATGGGCAGCCCCAAGCCGGTGCCCTGGGCGCGGGTGGTGAAGAAAGGTTCGAACATTTTGTCCAAATATTCGGGCGCGATTCCGCCGCCGTTGTCACAGATTTCTACCTGGATCGATGGCCGGTCCTCCGCCGGCAGACGCAGCCGCGCATCGATAACGAGGGTAGGAGGCGTTTTCTCCAAGCCTGCTGTCGCCTGAGCAGCGTTCACGATAAGGTTAATAAAGGCCTGGCGCAGCTTGTTGGCATCCCCATAGAGCACGGGCAAGCCGGGCTGATAGTGGGTCGTTACCCGCACCTTGTGTTCCTCGATGTGTTTCTGAGACAGCATCAGCGCAGTGTCCAGCAATTTGTCCACGCTCAGCCATTCCGGCTTCAGCGCGTCGGGCAGCGAATAACTGAGAAGATCGGAGAGAACCTCCTCCATGTAACGCACCTGCCCCTGAGAGATCTGCAGCAGCTCCTGCTCCGCGTCGGTCCAATCGTGCGGCAGTTTCTTGCCCAACATCTGCAGACCCATCTTGATGGTGGACAGCGGATTGCGCAAGTCATGCGCGATCATGCTCGCCGCCTGCCCCATCGCGGCGAGCGCCTGACTTTTCGCGATTTCCCGGTTGCGCTCTGCGACCTGTTGTTCCAACCGTCTGCGTTCGGTGATGTCTTCCATCTCCGCCAGGTAGTGCGTGATGGTGCCCTGCGCGTTCCGGATCGGGGAAATGGCCGATTGCACCCAGAACAGCTCGCCGTTCTTTTTCTTGTCGTGCAGCACCCCCCGCCATTCCTCTCCAGCGCTAATGGTTTGCCACAGGTGCCGGTATTCCGCGGGGCTGGTTTCGCCGGACTTCAACAGGCGTGGGTTTCCCCCGGCGATTTCGTCGAGTGTGTAACCTGTCACTTCGGTGAATTTGGGATTCACATACTCGATCGCGCCATCGCGATCAGTAATGATCACCATGCTGGGGCTCTGTTCCACCGCGCGCGACAGCTTGCGTAACCGTTCATTGGTCTCCCGGTGTTCGGCGATTACGTGTTCAAGTTCGCGGTTAATGGATCCCGTTTCGCGTGCACGCAGGCGTGCCATCTGCGCGAAGCGAACGGTAAGGCCGAGCAACAGTGCGAGCGACAATCCGCCCACCAGAACCGCTCTCGGTAGAGGTGAACGTTGCTGGATAAGCTCCTCTTGGGGCCATACGCGAACGCGCCAAGTGAGGCCATGCAGCCCAACAGTCGTCTCTTGGCTCCAATCCGAAGCGGAATGTCCGGCGCCCCGGTTCCGGCGGTAGATTTCCGCCCCGCCATCGAATACGACGACCGCATAACCGGGTGCAATGGTTGGGCGCAGGACCGTCTCCAGCGTCGCCCGCACCCCGAGCACGCCCACGATAAACCCGTTGAAATTCACTTCCTGAAAAATGGGAACATAGACCATGAGGACCCGATCGCCCGCGGGCGTGTTGAAGGGGTGCGCGAGTGTCACGTCGCGCTGCGAGCGCGCGTTCTGCAGCGCATCCCGCTGCCGCTCCGCGATGAGTCGGGACAGCTGCGGCCCCGGGACCACTTCCCGGGATACCAGCCAGCTCATCTTCAAATCGGGGTCCACCCGGGCAAGAGCCCAATCGCCGGTGTAATGAGTGATATACACCCCCGCGTCCGAGTCCCATTCCGTGCGCGGCGGCCGGCCG
>JACQGO010000228.1 GCA_016199485.1 Betaproteobacteria bacterium | reverse complement strand
CGCCGTCAAAGAGTTTGACGACGCTTGCCGCAGCCGGTAGCATTCGATGGGCGTAACGTATTGCTGCGCACGTCCCGCGCAGCCCAACGCTCGACAATGACAGCCAGAGCGGTGCCCCCTTCCCAGGTGCCGTCACGGCGCGCAGGTCAAGTGCGGCGGTGATCGCCATCCATTCGAACGCAGTGCACAGATGTACCATCAATACGGAGAATCGATGATGACGGAGCCGCAGCGTCCCGGCCCGCTCATCGGCGCGAGGGTGCTCGAGCTCGGCACCACGGTCGCAGGGCCTTTGTGCGGGCGGCTGCTCGCGGATTTCGGCGCGGAAGTGATCAAGATCGAAGCCCTCGAAGGCGACCCGTTGCGTCTGTCGGGCAAGCGGTTCAAGGGGCAGCCCCTCTACGCGAAGAGCCTGTTGCGCAACAAGGCGCTGGTGGCGATCGACATGCGCACGCCGCAGGGCCAGGAACTTGTGCGCAGTCTCGCCGCAAGGAGCGATCTCGTGATCGAGAATTTTCGCCCCGGCATGCTCGAGAAATGGGGGCTGGGTTACGAAGACCTGAAGCGCGTGAAGCCCGACATCATCATGGTGCGCATCAGCGGCTACGGCCAGGACGGGCCGTACAGCGTACGCCCGGGCTATGGCATCCTGTGCGAGGCCGTCGGGGGGCTGCGTTACATCAACGGCGAACCGGGTCGGCCGCCGGTCCGCGTCAACATGGCGCTCACCGACTACATCGGCGGCCTGTATGCCGCGTTCGGAGCGGTGATGGCGCTGCGTTACCGCGAGCGGACCGGCGTCGGCCAGTACGTGGATACCGCGCTCTATGAATGCGCGTTCAGCTTCATGGAAACCCATGTCCCGGCATACGACAAGCTGGGCGTGGTTGCGCAGCCGATGGGCGCGGGGCTCGCCGACAGCACCGTCAACAATCTTTTCCTCACCGCGGACGGCGTCCACGTTCACATTCAGGGCTCGCAACCGAACAGCTTCCGGCGCCTTGCGCTCGCGATGGAGCGTCCCGATCTCCTCGAAGATCCCCGTTTCAGCAACCGCCACGAGCGCGCGCGGCATTGCAAGGAAATCGACGCGATCGTCCAGGAGTGGGTCGGCGGCCGGACTTACACTGAAGTGGAGCGGATATTCCGTGCCGGCGACGCGACCTTCACCCGCATCTACACCATGGCCGATATCTTCCAGGATCCGCATTACAAGGCGCGCGGCATGCTGGCGCGCGTCGCGGACGAGGACGTCGGCCCGCTCACGCTGGTCGCCCCGGTGCCGCGGCTCTCCGAAACCCCGGGCCGCATCCGTCACACGGGCCGTCACATCGGGCAGGACACGCGGCGCGTGCTGAAGGAGCTGGCTGGATTATCAGACGCGGAGATCGACCGGCTTACAGCGGCGCGCGTGGTCCACTGCGAACCTCGGGACGAGACCGGCGGCGAAAGGAGCGAAGCATGAGCATGCGGGCGCAGCAGGACGGCAACGCAGACGCCGGCTGGAAACCGGAGGCCGAGGAGATCCGGCTGCGGCGCAAGTTCGCGGAGGCGATGGGCGGAGAGGAAGCGGTGCGCCGGCACCACGAGCGCGGCTTTCTCACCGTGCGCGAACGCATCGCGGGCATCGTCGATCCGGGCTCGTTCCAGGAAGTAGGCCAGCTCACCGGGAAAGGCGAGTATGTCGACGGGAAACTGGCGAAGGTTGTCCCCGCGCCGTACGTGATGGGGATCGCGGAAATCGACGGGCGACCGGTCGCGATCGGCGGCGAGGACACGACCGTGCGCGGGGGCACGAGTTGGGGCCACGGTCGGCGCAAGGGCGGCCAGGGCGGATTCATCGATGACCTTGCCTGTTACTACCGCATCCCGCTGATCCGCCTGATCGACGGCTACGGCGGAGGAGTCGCCTCGCCCAAGCGGGGCTACACCGTGTTTCCGGGGCATACCAACGACCCGGGCGTCAATGTCGCGGAGCTGCTCGGCATGGTGCCGGTGATCTCCGCGGTGATGGGCACGGCGGCGGGCGGTCCGGCGCTGCGGGCGGTGATGTCGCACTGGTCCGTGATGGTGAAGAACAGCGTGATCTTTGCCTCCGGGCCGCCGATTGTCGAGCGCGGGCTGGGGCAGAAGCTCGCCAAGGAAAATCTGGGCGGTCCGCAGATCGCCGTGGAGACGGCAGGAACGATCGACAATGTCGCCGAGACCGAGGATGCATGTTTCCGCATGATCCGGCGTTTTCTCTCCTACATGCCGCAGAACGTGTGGGAACTGCCGCCGGTGCTGCCCTGCGATGACCCCATCAACCGCTGCGAGGACGACCTGATCCGCATCGTGCCGCGCGACCGGCGCAAGCCCTACAACATGCGCGGGCTGATCGAGATGGTGGTGGATCGCGGCTCGACGTTCGAAATCCAGGCAACCTATGGGCGCTCGGCGATCACCTGCCTCGCGCGCCTCGGCGGTTATCCTGTCGGGATCATCGCCAACAATCCGATGGTCGGCGGGCGCGTCGACGTCAAGTCCTCGCGCAAGCAGGCCCACTTCATCGAGTTGTGCGACCGCTTCCACATCCCGCTCATCTTCTTCGTCGATGCGCCCGGCTTCATGATCGGCAAGGAGGCGGAGGCCGCCGGCATCCTGCGCGAGGGCGCGCGCGCGATCTATGCGAAATGCCAGGCGACGGTTCCGATCATTTCGGTCGTCACGCGCAAGTGCTACGGGATGGGCGGCGGTGTCGCGATCGACAAGTACGGCCTCGACTTCAAGGTGGCGTGGCCGTCGGGCGAATGGGGATCACTCGCGGTGGAAGGCGGGGTAGCGGCGGTCTACCGGCGCGAAATCGAGTCCGCGCCTGATCCGGCGCGGCGTGAGCGCGAGATCGAGGCGGAGCTGCACCGTATCTCCTCCCCTTTCCTCACCGCCGAAGCGTTCGCGGTCGAGGATTTGATCGATCCGCGCGAGACACGGCCCTACCTGTGCCGCTTCGTGAAGGCGATGCAGGGGCGGCTCAGGACGGAACTCGGCCCGAAAGCGAGGATCGGCGTGCGGCCGTGAATCGAGCAGGATAATCCGCAGCGCGGGGATCAATCCACGTTACGCTGCGCACACTGCGGCAGACAGCGGAATCGCCTGCAAACGGCAATACCAACGACGGCTCCGGCATTTTCATGCGCCGGCAAAAAAGGCGAAGTTGCCGGCCCGGCTCAGGCCGCGGCGCATCGCCTCGAAATGAATGATGCTGTCCGCCTCGATGTTCTCGACGTTGATGTCCGGCCCGAACTGCTCGAGCAGCCACACCGCGAGATCGACATTGAGCTTGCCGCCGCTACCGATCTCGAACAAAAGATGTTCGATTCCGGTCGCCTCCACGATGGCGGCGGGCGCCCTGAAGTTTTTCTTCCGCAAGTACTGGTTGAGCTCGTTGCTCTCGACCGTCACCTTGGAGGCACCGGCATCGAGATCACGCCTGATACCATCCACGGCCTCCTTCACCCGCATTGAGGCGCGCCCGTAACGCTCGCCCACCACCTTGTAACCGATCTCGGTAAAGACTTCGAGCCCCAGCGCCCGTGCACGCTTGATCAGCCGCGTCCGACGTATGCCCGGAATCGGGGGAATGCAATCAGCACTAATTTCGACCCCGGAGAATCCCAGTTCCGGCAGCCGTTCGAGGAACCGCCCGGCCTTGCGCTGCAGATACGCCACTTCGAACGGCACGCCACCGGGGAAAACCCCGATGCCGTGCCGGCGGTAAATCGCGTTCTTTCGCGCGATGAGTCCCGCCGGCAGCCGCTCAATCAAGCCCGCATGGTCGACCCACTTCACGCGATCGATGATATCCCCGATCATCACGAGCAACCCTTCCTGGGTTTCGACCGGGATGCCGCGGTCCGAAAGGACCGTCCAGCGCCGCGTGCGCGGCTTGCGCGGCGCGACCGGTATCTTCACGAACCCGAAACCGCTGCAGTTGCGCCCGCTATTTTTCATCGTCCCGCCATCTACAGGCTGCCGAGCAGCCTGCCAAAACCCGCGCCGACCTTGATGCCGAAAGGCCTGAAGTAGGCCCACGCATTCGCGCTGTTGGAGCTCACCGCTGGTTTGCCGGTCTCGCGCTCGATCGCATCGATGATCGCAACCGTGGCAAGCGTTCCTGACTGGATGTAGATCGCATCGTAATCCCGGTGCCCGCTCGCGATGGCGAGCACGCGGTCGCGCAATTGCGCGGGAGCGATCCTGTTTTTCTCATAGGAACGAAACTCGCCGATGCCCTCGACCGCCGCCACCGCGATTCCCGCCGCGGCAAAAAAGCCCTTCAGGTTCGCGACAAGGTGCTCCGACTCCCGCCGCCATGACGATACCGTCAGGATGCGTTTCGCCCCGAGCGAGCCGAAAGCATCGACCAGCGCCTGCGCGCCGGTCGTGACCGGCACCTTCGCGGCGGCGCGCATGCGCTCGACGATGCGGCGATGCCCGTCGTAGCCGTGGTACATCAGCAGCGGCACGCCGTTCATCAGGATGAAGTCCACGCCGGAAAGCGTCAGCCGTTCCACCGCGCGTTCCACGAGCGCGAGGGAAGCCTCCACTTCTTCATGCCGCGCCGAGTCCACCACCTCGAGATGCGTGGTGACCAGCGCCACGTCCTTGGGCGCGACCTGGTAGAAATCGTAGATTTCCATGTCGCAACACACGCGCGGATGGATCATGCCGAAGCGCGCCTTCCATTGATCCACGATAACTTGCCCCCTTGGTCGATGCACGGTCACAGACGTACGCCGGCACGACGGCCCGGCGACCGCTATTTAATAAGCCCCAGCTCCTTGAGCGCGCCCGCCATGCGCTCCGCCTGCGCTTTCAGAAACGCGGTGCTCTGCTCGTTGTCGAGAAACTTCGGCAGCGCGTAGTTCAGCTCGACCTCGGCGTTCCATTCGGAATCTTGCGTGAGCAGCGCGAGCTGCCGCTCCCAGTAGGCGATCTGGGCACGGCCAAGCCCCTTCGGCCCCATGATGCCGCGAAAGCTCTCCACCACTGCGTTCACGCCCTGCTCGCGCCAGGTGGGCACCGAAGCGAGGTCGCCCGTGGCGCGCGACGCCGAAACAACGCCCAGTATCCTGAGCTTGCCCGCCCGTACCTGGGACACGACGTTCGACGCGTTGGTTGCGCTCACATCGACGTGCCCGCCCATCAAGGCAGTTGCCAGTTTGCCCCCGGAGTCGAACACGACAGTCTTTATCCGCTTGATGTCTCCCCCCGCGGCCTTCACCACCGAGGCGAATGCGATGTGGTTCATGTTGCCGCGCGCGGTGGCGACGCCGAACACCAGCGCTTGCGGATCACGCAGTACGTGCTCGATCAATTGCCTGCCGCTCTGGATCGGTCCATCGGCTTTGACCGCCACCACCAGGTGCTCCTGCATCAGCATCGCAAGCGGCGTGATCTCATCGAGCGCATTGGGAATGACGCCGAGCACCTGACTGCTGACCAGGGTAGGGGAAATGATGCTCAAGTAATGGCCGTCGCCGGCGTGCTGGTTGAGGTAGCTCAGCGCAATCGCGCCGCCCCCGCCGGGCTTGTTGAGCACGGAGGTAGGCACTTCCAGCGTCTTGTGGTTCTGCCAGATACGCTGAATCAGCCGGGCGGTGCGGTCGAGCGCGCCACCTGCGCCGACGCTCACGACGAACTCCACCGGGCGCTCCGGCTTCCAGACCTGGGCGTACCCTGCCGGGATCCCCAGCATCGCGGCACAGGCAATCGTCGCCCGCGTCACGGTTCCAAACGCTGCCATTGTCTG
>JACQGO010000204.1 GCA_016199485.1 Betaproteobacteria bacterium | reverse complement strand
GCCACACCGAGCTCCACCGCTTCCGGGCGCTCGGTCACGCTGCGCAGCACCAGGACCGGTTTGCCGAGCGCGGGAGCTTCTTCCTGGATGCCGCCGGAATCGGTGAGAATGAAGCGCGCGTCCTGCATCGCCTGCACGAGCCGCGGGTAGCTCAGCGGTTCGGCGAGCGTGATGCGCGGATGCCCGGCGAGAATCTCGTGGGCGGGCTTGCGCACGTTCGGGTTGGGATGCACGGGGTAGAGCACGCTGAGCCCCGAAAACTCGTCGGCGAGGCGCCGCACCGCGCGGAAGACCGCTTCGAGCGGCGCGCCGAAGTTCTCGCGCCGGTGCGCGGTCAGCAGCACGTCGTGCCTGCGGTGACCGCCCGCTGCGCGTTCCAGTTTCGCGGCCGTGTAATAGAGCGCATCGATCACGGTGTTTCCGGTCACGTGCACCGCGTCCGGCGCGGCGTGTTCAGCGAGCACGTTGTGCGCCGCACGCTCGGTGGGGCAGAAGTGCAGGCTCGCGAGCCGGCCGGCGACCGCGCGGTTGAATTCCTCCGGGAAGGGGTTGGCGAGATCGAAAGTGCGCAGCCCTGCCTCGACGTGCGCGAACGGCAGGCCCAGGTAGAAGCAGGAAAGCGCGGCGCACATCACGGTGGTGGTGTCTCCCTGCGCGATCACCATATCCGGCCGCGCGCCGGAGAGATAGCCCTCGAATGCGATCATCAGCCGTGCGGTGAGCGCCGAAAGCGACTGGTCCTCGCTCATCACTTCGAGATCGTCGTCGAAGGCGATCTCGAACCAGTCGGCGAGCGGCGCGAGCAGATCGCGGTGCTGCCCGGAGCACAGCACCGTGACATCGAACCGCGGCTCGCCGCGCAGCAGCCGGATCACCGGCGCCATCTTGATCAGTTCCGGCCGGGTGCCGACGATGCAGAAGACCCTCTTCGCGGCGCTCATGGATCAGACCGCCGGTGAACGCGGTCGAACGCAGAACCGTAGGTCAGGTTACGCCGCCGGCGTAACCTGACATCCACGGACGATCGGGGCGTCAGGTTGCTCGCGCAACCTGACCTACGCGGGCTCATCGATGGGCGTTTATCGGCGTGCATCTGCGGTTTCATTCCAATCCTCGCACGCGCCAGCCGATCAGTTTCCTGAGCAGCCGCAGCGTGTTGCCGCCGATGTCCATCTTGCTCGCGCTTCTCTTGAGATCGTAGCGCAGGTCGATCGGCACTTCGCACATTCTCGCGCCGAGGCGGCGGAGCTTCAGCAGCAGCTCCACCATGCAGGCGAAGCCGCGCTCGCGGACCAGGTTGCCGCCGTGCGCCTCGAGGGCGTGCTTGAGCAGCGCGAC
The DNA here is from genome assembly GCA_016199485.1 of Betaproteobacteria bacterium. GTDB lineage: Bacteria > Pseudomonadota > Gammaproteobacteria > Burkholderiales > SG8-41 > JACQGO01. The sequence goes on along the minus strand of JACQGO010000204.1, from coordinate 5,159 downwards.
CCGGTAGCCGCGGTAACCGCAAGTGTAATCGAGCACACCGCGGCACGGATGCAGCAGCTTGAACAGCACTGCGGCGCCCAGGCTGAGCAACCTGCGATGCGCGGCGACGCCGGCCACATGGGCTCCGGCGCGGTAGCGGGAGGCGATCACGACGTCGTGCCCGGTGTCGAGCGCGGCGATCATCGCCGCGAACTGGCACGGGTGATGGGTGTCGTCGCAGTCCATGATGAACAGGATGTCCTCTGGCCCGCCCGCGCGCGCCACGTGCTCGACGAGCGAGCGCACGCCCTGCCCGAGGCCCATGTTCTGCGGGCGGCCGATGATCTCGACGTTGAGCCTGTCCTGCCACGCGGCGGCCGCGGCGACCGTGCCGTCGGTGCAGCCGTCGTTGTAGAGCACGATGCGGTAGGGCATCGCCCGGTCGGGAAACACCGACAGAAAGCGCGGAAACAGCGCCGGGATCGTCGCCTCCTCGTTGTACGCCGGCAGCCCGATCCAGATGCGGCGCCCGGACGGCATCGCGTCAGTGGTCATTCGCGTCCCCGCCGGGGCCGGGCGCCGCCGCGTGGTCTAAAATACCCGTCGCGCGGGCGCTTCGCGTGCTGCCGTACGCGCCGCCCGCGGGCACGCGCCCCTGTGGCCAACGACAAGAGAGTTTCCCCCGCAAGTGGACTCCATTTCCGCTCACAAGCTGACGAACACCGCGTGGTGGCTCTACGCCGCCGCTGCGGCGAGCCTGCTCACCACGCTCACCCTTCCCTACGTCGGGGAAGAGGCGGTCTACACCATCACTTCGCTCGAGATGTGGGTGCGCGGCGAGTTTTTCGTCAACACGCTCTACGGCACGAACTACAACCGCCCGCCGCTGCTCAACTGGCTGGTGATTCCGCTCGCCAACCTTCTCGGCTGGGAACACGTGCTCGTCGCCTCGCGCCTCGTCACCGCGGGAGCCACGGCGGCGACCGGGCTCGCGCTCGCCTGGCTCGCCCGCAATCTTACCGGAAATCGCCTGCTCGCGGCATTCGCCGCGCTGGTGTTCCTCTCCGGCGACACGCTGTTCTACCGCGGCTGGCTTGCATACGCGGACCCGCTGTTCACGCTGGGCGTGTTCGGGGCGATCGCGTGCCTGTGGGCGGCGCTCGCGCAGCGCCGGCCCGCGCTCCTGTGGCTCGCGATGATCGCGCTCACGTGCGGTTTTCTCGCGAAGGTGCAGACCGCCTATCTGTTCTACGCGATCGCTCTCGTGGTGCTGGCGTTTGATCGCGGGTATCGCCGCGAGCTGTTGCGCGCGCGTTCGCTGCTGGCGCATGCCGCCGGGCTTGCGGCGTTCGCGGCGTGGCACGTCTATGCGACGCGCGGCGCGCAGAGCGCCGGCACGCTGACCGACATCGTGCTCAAGATCCAGAGTGTCGATCTGGCCGATTACTTCCAGCAGCTATGGTCGTTTCCCCTGGAGACGTTCGCGCGCTTCCTTCCGGCGAGCGCGCTCGCGCTCTATTTCTGGTATCGCGCGCACCGCACGCACCCGCAGTCCACCGCCCCGCGCGCAATCGCCGGACTTTCGCTCGCGATGCTTGCCTGGATCGTCGCGCTCAACTACCTGCCGTACTGGATCGGCCCCAAGACGCACATCCGCTACATCATGCCCCTTTATCCGCTCCTCGCGCTGCTCGTCGCCGCCGTGATCTGGCGGCTTGGCGAGGCGCGCGTGCGCGTTGCGGTCGCGTGGCTTGCTGCGGTCATCGCGCTGAAATTCATCGTCGGGCTGTGGGCGTTCCCGGCGTATCAGGAGAAGTTCCGCGGCGACTACGCCGCGACGGCGGCCGACGTCGCGGAACGAACGCGCGGGCACCCGCTCTACGTGACCGACGTCTCCGCCACGGGGCTCAGCGTTGCCGCGCACATCGACGTGCTGCGCTATCCGGCGGCGCCTCCCCTCGCGTGGCCGCCCGCGCAATGGGATTCGGGGTTCCTGCTGAGCTACACGGCCGATCCCGAGGTCGGTCCGGTTGCGCACCGCTACAAGCTCGGCGGCAACGATTTGTTCCTGCTGTGCCGCGGCGCGGCGTGCACTGGTTCAGCGGCGAACGGGCGGGGAACCGCCGACAGATAAAAATAAACGCAAGACCAGAACCGCAGATGAACGCAGATGGACACAGATAAAACCGCAGCAAGACTCAATCAAATTTCCGCAGGACGGCGAGCATGTCGTGTCCCCTGCCGGCGAGTCGCGCCGGCAGGTTCAGCAATTCGCTGGCGACCTTGAGCATCGCGTAAAGCGGCGCGGGCAGCTCGCCCTTTTCTGCGAACCGCACGCTGCGCGTAGCGATGCGCGCCACGCTAAACCCGGTTTTTTGCGCGAGCACCCTGATCGAGGCGGGATGGTAGAAGCTCACGTGCCCGCCGTGCCTGTCGATGTGAAGGTATTCCCAGCGCGCCTTCATGACCCGCGCGGTCCAGCTCGCCGTGTTGCCGGTGCCGATCACGAGCAGCCCGCGGGGCTGGAGCACGCGGCGGCACTCCGCCGCCACGGCGAGCGGATCGGCGAGATGCTCGATGACCTCGAACATCGTGACCGCATCGAAGGAGTGCGGAGGATAAGCGGCCTCAACGAGCGTTCCGCGGAATACGGCAAAACCCGCCGCCCGGGCGGTGCGGGCGGCCTGCGGCGCAGGCTCGACGCCTTCGGCCGCAAATCCCGCGGCACGCGCAGCGCGCAGGAACGCGCCGCTCGAGCAACCGACGTCGAGCAGACGGATCTTCCCGCGTGGCTTCCCGATCATCGTTTCGATCAGTTTCAGCCGCCGCAGGCTCATCTTGTCCCGGCGCGGCGCGGCGGCGGCATCGGGGAGCGTGCCGCGCGGATCGTCGAACTCCGCCATCGATTGCTCGTAACGCGCGACGCTTGCCCGGCTCACGAGCTGCCCGCAGCGCGCGCAACGCATCAGGGGACCTTCCGGCAGCACGATGTCGGTAGGCGCGAGCGTTCCCTCGCAGCCGAGCGGACAGGAAGCGATGAGCGGCGTATCGTGCTCGTGCGTCATGTGCGGCGGACGCCGCGCCCGAGCAGCTCCTGCGCTGCGGCGATCACGCGCGTTACCGAAAGCTCCTGCAGGCAGTCGCTGAAGCTCGCGACGTGGCGCTCGCATCCCTCGAGCAGACACGGCACGCAGGAATTGGTCCCCTGCAGCAGGATCACGTTGCCCTGGCGCTGGGCGCCGAAGCGACGCCACGGGTTGGCGTGATCGCGATAGCTCTGGGGCCACGGTCCCCATTTCACCGGGTTCGAAGGGCCGAACAACGCGACGGTGGGCACGCCGAGCGCTGCGGCGAAGTGCGTGACCGCGGTATCCGGCCCCACGAAAAGCCGCGCCCGGCTCACCAGGCAGGCGGTTTGCGCGAGCGTAAGCTTGCCCGCGAGGTTCACGGTGCCGTGCAGCATGTTCGTTCTTACGGAGGCGACGTATTCGGTCTCGGCCGCGTCCGGCCCTCCCGACAGCACGATGCGCATGCCCTGCGCATCGAGCCATTCGGCGAGAGCGCGCCAGCCCGCGCGGTGCCACATCTTGTAGTTGAACTTGGGATAGGTGTGCAGCAGCGCGAACGACTGCGACCGGCAATCCCCGAGCAGAGCCTCGACCCGCGTCTCGTCCTCGCCGGTCCAGGCGATCGTCACCTCGGCGCGGCGCTCGATGCCGAGCGCGTCGGCGAGCGCGAGGTTCATGAGCACGGTGTGGGTGTTCAGGTCGTCAAACGCGGTCCAGCGATCGAGCAGCCGCCGCTTCCAGCGCTCCTTGTGCGTGTCGAGCAGCAGCCCCGCGCGGCGCTTGCCGGCGAGAAAGGCATAGAGCGTGGGCCGGTCGCCCGGCACCACCGAAAGCGCGAGATCGTAACGCCGCAGAAGCCGCAGCGCGAACGCGAGATGCCGCATGAGGCCGGGGCGCTCCGGGATCGCGAGCACGCGCCGCACGTCGGGGTTGGCGGTAAGCACGCCCTGCGTGCCTTCGAACACCAGCGCGTCGAGCGCGGCTTCAGGCCAGGCGCGCTTCACCGAGCGCATCAGGGGCGTCGCGAGCAGCACGTCGCCGATGCGTCGCGTGGCTACGACGAGCACGGTCTTCGGTGGCGAGATCATACGAGCGCACCGCTCTCGATCTTCGCTACAGGTATCGATTCACGCCGAGCAGCGCTTCCACGCGCGTGGAGCTCAGGATTTCGTCGAGCCGCTGCCGGTTCTCGGCGAATCGGCTGCGGTCCTGCTCGCGGTGCCAGAGGTGGAAGACCGGCGCCGCGAAGCGCGCGCTCTTGTGGCGCACCCCCGCGTGCAACAGGCGGATCACGAGATCCGAGTCCTCCAGCCCCCAGCCCGAATACGATTCATCGAGGCCGTTGACGTGCAGCAGGTCTTCGCGCCACGCGGAGAGGTTGCACGTCTTCACCCCGTGCCAGCGCGCCGGCGCGCATTTGCGGAACGCGCCGTCGGGCAGGCGGATGAGCGGCAGGAAACGGTTCACGTCGCGCTTCGCCCATGCGGCGAGCCACCGCGCGAGCGTCCAGCGATGCAGCGGCCACTTCTCCGCCAGCGCCCGGCGCGTGAGATCCTCGCCCAGCAGAACGCGATTTCCCGCGAGAAACCGGCCCGGCTCGGCGAGTCCGCGATGCCGGCTCACGAAGTCCGGCGCGGGGATGCAGTCGCCGTCGGAGAAAATCACGTAATCGGCGCGGGTCGCGGCGAGCGCGCGGTTGCGGATCGCCGCCGCGCGAAATCCCCTGTCCTCCTGCCAGACGTGAAGGATCCTGAACGGTGCGCGCTCCGCGTATGCTTCCACCAGTTGCCGCGTCTCCGGGGTCGAGCCGTCGTCGGCGACGGTCAGCTCGAAGAGGGGCCCGTCCTGCGCGACATAGCCTTCGAGCACCGCGGCAAGCGCGTCGGGGCGGTTGTAGGTGGTGACGATCACCGCGATGTTCATCGGCGGTTGCTTTTCCCGGAGAGCAGCATGAGCTTGAGGTAGCGGTAATACGCCCCTTCGGCGTTGGAGACCGCCAGCATGAAGCCCTCGCGCCCGTCGAGAAAGCCCGCGCGCAGGAAGTAGGTGCGCACGAAGGTCCACCACCCGTGCCACACCGCTCCCGCCAGCGTCGCCGTTTTTCCGCGTTTG
>JACQGO010000200.1 GCA_016199485.1 Betaproteobacteria bacterium | reverse complement strand
GTGAGATCGCCCTGGTTCTGGCTGCGCGCGACCTCCTTGGAATGCGCGATCACGACCGCGGCGCGGCGCAGGGTCTCGTCGTCGAGCTCGCGGCGCTGCGTCTTCCGGTCGCCGCTCACGATGGAGACGACGTGCGCGCCGGGCGCAAGCCACCCGCCGTCGACGATGGGCTCGCTGGTGTTGGTCGCGGCGACGACCAGATCGGAGCCTTCGACCGCGGCGCGTGCGCTATCCACCGTGCGCGCCGCGATGCCCAGCTCGCGCCGCGCGCGCTCCGCGAAGATCTCGCGATGCTCGGGGTTCGGACTGAACACCTTCACCTGCCGCAGCTTGCACACCGCGTTCATCGCGACAAGATGCGCCCACGCCTGCCCGGAGGAACCGAGCAGCCCGAGGTCCCCGGCACCGTCGCGCGCCAGCAGCTTTGCGCTCAACGCGCTGGTGCACGCCACCCGGTAGAGCTGGATGTAGCCGTCGTGGATGATCGCGACCGGCGCGAGCTCCTTCAGGCTGAACAGGATGATGAGCCCGCAGTAGGTGCCGCCCGGGCCGCGCGGGAGCTTCTCGCGGCGGGGTACCCCGTTCACCTTCGCCTCGCTCACGACGTCGGAGGTGACCCGCAACGCCATGTAGCCTGTCTCCGGCAGCGCGCCCTCCATCGTCTTGAGACAGTAGGAGACCTCGGGCCCGTCGAGCGGAACATAGCTCTGGGTGCGCGGGCGCACCACCGCGGCGCCGTTCGCCTGCGCGACATACGCCCGTTCCAGCGCCTCGAGGCAGGATTGCACGCTGAAGACCTTTTGCACGTCGTCGTTGTTGAGCAGCAGCATGTGGGGCCTATCTCGAGTCACTGTTTGACGAGGCCGAGTTCGCCCAGGATCGGCCGCAGCCGCGCTTCCTCGGCTTCGAGGAACCTGCGGGTGTCCCCGGCGCTGCGGAAGCCGGTCCCCTGGTGGTTCTTCGCGACTTCCTTCCTCCAGTCCTCGGCGTCGATCACCCGCCTGAACGCCTCCTCCCAGAAAGCGATCTGCGCCTGTCCGATATCGCGCGGGCCGAACGCGACGCGCCAGCTGCCGTAGGTGAAGTCCGCGCCCTGCTCCTTCCATGTCGGGACGTTGGCGAGCGGCCCGCCCATGCGCTGCGAAGAGGTCACCGCCAGCACGCGCAGCCTTCCCGCCAGGATGTGCGAGATCGAGGGCGCGATCGGGGTCACTCCGACGTCGATGTGGCCGCCCAGCAACGCGGTAAGCGCCTCGCCACCGGACTTGAAGACCGGGGTGTTGAGCTGCTTCAGATCTGCGCGCGCCGCCTTCGCCGCGAGCCCGATCGACAGATGCGAGTTGTTGCCGCGGGCGGCGGAAAACCCGATCGAGAGCGACGTGGGATCCTTTTTGAGTTGCGCCAGGAAATCCTTGGCAGTCTTGATCGGGGAATCGGGCTTAACGAGGAACACCAGGTATTCATTGAACAGCACCGTCAGTGGCGTGAAATCGCGGTAGCTGAGTGGGCTCCTGCCGACGATGCGATTGATGAAGAAGAGCTCGTTGACAATGCTGATGTAGTGCCCGTCGCCGATGTTCTGGTTGAGCCAGGCCCACGCCACGGTATGGCCCGCGCCCGGCCTGTTCACCACCACCGAGTTCGGCACCAGCTTGAGATCCTGCAGGATCTTCTGCACCACACGCGCGGTGATGTCGGTGCCGCCGCCGGCCCCTCCCCCGATCACGAACTCGACCGTCTTCTCAGGCTTCCAGCCCTGCGCGCATGCCGCCGCCGGCAGGGCAAGAGCAACCACGCCGGCAACCAGCCAACGCCCGGTATGACGACAGCCGCCCCAAAGCAAACTGTTTTGGAAGGTTTCAACCTTAGTGATCTTCATAATCTCCTCTCTTCCAAGGAGCGCGTGAAAGTGTCCCCACGCGGAATAGCTGGGGCGCACTTATCGATGATTCCAATGATGGGTATCAGCGGTCTGCCAACATTGAATGGTTCATCGTCTCTAAGTTTTTGAGCACGCGTGAGAAACAGCTTTTGTTCTCTGGTCTCGATTTGAATTGCCGGAATCGATTCTGCGATCCTGTGATAACTTTTTTTGCGGGGTCAACTGATGAACCAAGGCAAGCCCGTGTTTGCGTAACTCATGCAGCATGTTCCGCTGAGCACGTTTGGGTGTCAAGTCCGTTCATTGCTGGAAATTCTTGAGCGGGATGCGCTCTTCACGGCGGGCGCGGTGCGCTCGACGTGACGTCGGTTTAGATGCTCACGCAGGCCTCGTGAATAAAGTGCAACCGTTCGTAGCGCATCTTCAGGCGCCGGAACTGGTGCAGCCATGCGATCGAGCGTTCGATGACCCAGCGCGTCTTGCCCAGTCCGCTGCCATGCGCGGTACGCCGCTTCGCCAGAACCGGCGTGATGCCCAAAGCGCGAAGCGCGCTGCGGTGGTCGCCGGAGTCGTAGGCGCGGTCGCCTTGGACACGATCAGGGCGCTGCCTGGGGCGCCCGCGTCGGCCCGCAAGCGGCGGGATCGCAGTGACGAGGGGAACGAGTTGGGTTATATCATGGGCATTGGCGAGCGTGAGCGTCGCCGCGAGCGGGATGCCCCGTGCATCGCTGATGAGATGGTGCTTGCTGCCCGCTTTGCGCCGGTCGGTGGGATTGGGGCCGGTTTTTTCCCCCGTGCAGGGCACGCACCGAAGAGCTGTCTACCACCGTGCGCGACCACTCGATTTGCTCGGCTGCCTGCAACCGGGTGAGCAACACCCGATGCAACCGCACCCACACGCCCGCACGCTGCCATGCCACCAAGCGTCGCCAGCAACTCACCCCCGAGCCGCAGCCCATCTCCAGCGGCAGTGCGGCCCACGCAATGCCGGTGCGCAGCACAGACAGGATGCCCGTGAGCGCTTGCCGGTGAGTAATGGGTTTGCGCCCCGGATGGGTGCGTCGCCGCCGCTTCATCTTCGGCAACAACGGTTCGATGAGCTGCCACAGCGCATCGTCCAGGATCGGTCTCGCCATGAATATCCTCCGTCTCAAGGAGTCGATTCATGTCAAAACGTACCGCAGCGCCCACAAAAGTACAAGCCCTATTCATTACATCAATACTTCATCTTGAAATACGCTCTAAAAAGGCGACAGAATCGCGCATTTCGTCGTTCAAATCGGAGACATCCTAAAAACGCTTCATTGCTTCAACCGATCAGTGCCTTACGGAAGTTCAGTCACACGTTAACCGGACAGTAGTGAAAGAAAATCTTGCCTGAGTTCGGGCTGGTAAGATAATGTGCCTGTGCGCGGGAGCACGGCGCACGGGGGTTCGCTCAACATCAGGAGGTGAACCATGACACCGAACTGTTTGGCATGTGTCGGCGTAACGCGGATTGTCGCTCTCGTCACGGGTCTAGGGTTTTGCATCGCGCCGCCGCTTGCTGGGCTTGCGCAGCCCGCAGGCTGGAAGCCAGAGAAAAACGTTGAGATCGTCGTTGGCTCCAGCGCCGGCAGTGCGCTAGACCGGGTCGCCCGCACCGTGCAGAAGCTTTTCCAGGACCTGAAAATGGTGGACAGCAGCGTGGTGGTCAACAAGGTCGGTGGCGGACACATGGTGGCGCTCACTTACCTCAACCAGCACGCGGGCGACGGGCACTACCTGGAGGTGATCTCGGAGCCGCTCATCACCAACCGCATCACCGGCAGGGGAGCCGTAAGCCACCCTGACATCACGCCGCTCGCGAGGCTATTCACCGAGTACATGGCGTTTACCGTGAACGCGGACTCGCCGCTAAAGAGCGGGAAGGATCTCGCCGACCAGCTCAGGCGCAACCCGGGCTCGCTGAGCATCTCGATCATGACCGCGCGGGGAAACGCCAACCACATCGCGCTCGTCTCGATTGCCAAGGCGGCGGGCGCCGACGCGAGGAAACTTAAGACCGTCATATTCACGTCGGCGAGTGCGATAACCGCGCTCGCCGGCGGACACGTGGATGTGATCATCAGCGGGCCCGCCATCGTCATGCCGTTAGTGCGGTCCGGCAAGCTGCGGATCCTAGCGATTGCGGCGCCCAGGCGCCTGGGCGGGGCGTTTGCCGGGATTCCCGTGTGGAAGGAGCACGGCATCGACGTGGCCGCAGGGACGTGGCGGGTGGTGGTAGGGCCCGGGGCGCTTCCCCCGCAGGAGATCGCGTTCTGGGATGGCGCCTTCTCGAAGCTGATCCAAAGCCGCGAATGGCGCGACGACCTGGAGAAGAACCTGTTCACGGACAGCTACATGAACAGCCGGGATACGCGCCATTTCCTCGAGATAGAGTACGACAGGCTGCGCGCCGCGTTGGCGGAACTCGGCATGGTGCGATGACGGGTTCTGGGCGCCGACATCCGGCGCAGGGGCGGCTGTGACAGCGTAAAAGAGGGAGGAAACCCGGATGAAGGAGACTCGTTGCATTCGCCGGCGCTCGGCGCACGGTTGTGTTATTTCGAGCGTGCTTGCTGTCGCGGCGGATCTCGCAGCGGTCGCGGCGCACGCGCAGCCGCCGGTCTGGAAACCGGAGAAGCACGTCGGAGTCATAGTCGCCTTGGCTCCCGGAGGCGGCAACGAAAACGCCAAGGACGATCCAGCGGATCTGGCTGGAGTTATCCCGTTACTGTGGGCGGTTAGGGACTTGGGTTTCTAGGCTTCAATAGCATGCCTCTTTTCATACTCAATGGGCGAGAGGTAACGCAGCCCGGAGTGGCACCGGTGGGGGTTGTACCAGCCCTCGATGAAATCGAAGATCGCCATCTCAGCTTCGGCCTAGGTGAGGAATCTGCGCCGATCGAGCGGCTCGCACGCCAATGTGGCGAAGAAACTCTCGCACATCGCGTTGTCGAGGCAGTCATCGACCGCTCCCATCGACGGGCGAACGCCCGCTTCCCGGCAGAGCATCCCGAACATAATCGAAGTGTATTGCGTACCTTGGTTGGAGTGATGCACAACCTCGATGGGTTTGCATTGCTCGATCGCCATGTTGAGCGCCTCCAGGACCAGCTCGGTGCGCAGATGGTTCTCCATGGCTCAGCCAACCACGCGCCAGCTGAAGGCGTCGATGAACACCACCAGGAACAGAACCGCAGCCCAAGTTGGGAGGATTTACGTGATATCAGCCACCCACCACCTGCCGGGGCCGTCGGCACTGAAGTGATGCTGCACCAGATCCGGGGCCGCACGCGCATTGAGGTTGTGCAGCCGCGTCGTGCATACCAGCTTGTGGCGGCTTACGCCTTGCAGCCCCGCCAAACGCATGAGCCGTGCTACACGCTTTCGACCTACACGGATACCCTGCTCGTGCAGTTCGAAATGAATGCGCGGCGCCCAATTGGTGCCCCGAGAGTGCTCGTGAATCAAGCGGATGTGTGCAAGAAACGCGTCATCATCGGCACGCGCCAGAAGCCTCGGGGTGCCGGCCTTCGCGCGCATAGTGGCCGCTGGGGGAGACGCCCAGCAGTCGGCACATCGTGCCGATCGGTTGCGTCCTGCGACGAGCACGCGGGTGCGACTCGGTCTTGCGCCGAGCTAACGGGATTGCCTTAAGACACATGGTCCTGCTTCTGAAAAATGAGGATGTCGAACCACTACTCAGCGTCCGGTCGTACATAGAGGCCGTCGAGAGCGCCTACGTGGCACTCGCGTGTGGAAAGGCGGTTCACCGGCCTACAGAGCATACATACATGCCGTTGCCGGGGCCGCACCTTGACTATTGCCTCAAGACCATGTGCGGAGGCATGTCAGCGTCGGGCCGCATGGCGCTCCGCATCGACTCGGACATCATCTCCTCGGCCAAAGTGCACGGGGTGGTCCGGCGAGAAAAGCTGGCGCGCGGCCCGGGCGGGAAATACTGCGGTTTCGTGATGCTGTTCGACATCCACAGTGGAGCGCTTCTCGCGATCATGGATGACGGCTACATCCAAGTGAACCGCGTCGCCGCGGCGAGCGCCATCGCGACGCGCATTCTCGCGAATCCGGATGCCGGAGATATGGGGCTTTTCGGATCCAGCGGCCAGGCTTGGGCGCACCTGCGCGCCCTCGCAGCCGTCAGGCCGATACGACGCGTACGCGTGTTCAGCCCGAATGCGGCACATCGGCATGAGTTTGCGGACCATGCGTGCAAGACGCTCGAGCTGGCGGTGGAGCCAGTGGGTGGTTCGCGCGAGGCAGTGGAGGGCGCTGATCTCGTAGTGGCGGCGACAAATACGAGCGAGCCGGTTTTCCAGGGCGGCTGGCTCAGTCCCGGTGCTCACGTCGTATCGATCGCCGGTGGCGACAGCAAGCTGCAGCGGCGCGAACTCGATGACGAAACCTACAGGAGAGCCGGTGTGGTTGTCGCCAACCTCAAGCAACGTGCGATGGCGGAGTCCCAAGCGGATCTCGCGGAACCGGTGCGGCGCGGCATCCTCCGTTGGGAGAGCATACACGACCTGAGTGATCTGGTGGCGGGCCGGGCGCCGGGGCGTTGCTCGGCGGAGGACATCACGGTATTCAAGAACAATACCGGACTCGCTCTGCAGTTCACCGCCGTGTGCTCGAAGCTGTACGATGCCGCGCGCGGGAAGGGCATTGGCAGGGAACTTCCCGATTCGTACTTTTCCCAGGACATGAAGCCCTAGCCCAACTTCCACAGTTGTGACTTGGTAGTCGAGTTTTCCAGTTGTTGTCGCGTGGCGACAACATATCAGTTTCCCTCTGTAGTTGGTTCGCGATGAGTGAACTGTCGGTCGGATTTGCTGCGTTGAGGGGGGAAAAGCGCGTGTAGTGGCGACCAAGTGGATTGCCGGATGCGCGGGTCTTGCCGAGAATGCGAGGCATGTACCTGCGACATACGACGCGGCGCAAGGACGGTAAGACGCATGTCTACTGGCAATTGGTGCGCTCGGTGCGTCGCGGGCGCAAGGTGGTACAGGAGACGGTTGCACAACTCGGTGAGCTTGATGCCGAGGGACGCGCGCGGGCGGCGGCCTGGTTACAGGGCAAGCTCATGGTGGCATTCTTGATCGAGGCGTTGATCAGCGCGGGCGAGCGTTTTTTCCCTTGGGGCTACCCGCTCGCCGAGACTGCCTCGCAGCCAGCGCTGTCTATGGCGTGAGACG
>JACQGO010000035.1 GCA_016199485.1 Betaproteobacteria bacterium | reverse complement strand
TGGCGCACGCCGATGTACTCGATGTCCTTCATGTCGTAGAGCGCGTCGTACATCTCCAGCGTGCTCGAGCCCATCAGCCCGAAGATCTTGGTCACGCCCGCGGCGCGCAGCGCCTGCATCGCGGCTACGCCGCATCGCATCCTTGTCATCTTTCACCTCCCGGTTGTCGCGCCGGCAGGACGACTGCCGGCCTCGTGACGTTGATCATTATGCCGCCTAAGCTGCTGGTTATTCCAGGAACGAGCAGGTAGAACGCATAAAATTTCGGCTTTTCGATCTTGCACGCAAGCGCCGTCTCGGGAGGGTTGGCGGTGAGCGCCCGCGCCTCCCTTCCCCCTCCGCACCCACCGCCCTGACGTCGACGAAGCTCGCTCTCTCATTCATGACCCGGCTGCGGCGATCGGGGATACGCCGTTACTTGGCAGCGAGCACTTCCCGATTCAGCACGTTGATCGGCTTTCCCGCGGCGAACGCGAGAACGTGGTCGACCGCGACGGCGTAAAAGGTCTCGTAGGTGCGCTTCTCCACGTAGCCGAGGTGCGGTGTGCAGATCGCGTTGTCCATCTTGAGCAGCGGGTGATTCGCGCCGAGCACGGGCTCGTCCTCGAACACATCGACCGCAGCGAAGCCCGGGTGCCCGCGCCTGAGCGCCTCGACCAGCGCGCCTTCGGCGATGATGTGCGCGCGGCTCGTGTTGACCAGGAGCGCGGAGGATTTCATGCGCGCGAGATCGCCGGCGGTGACGATCCCGCGCGTCTCCTGGTTGAGCGGGATGTGCAGCGAGAGCACGTCCGCTTGCTCGAAAAACGCCTGCCTCCCGGTAGCGACCTCGAACCCCGCTGTGTGCGCGCGCGCCGTCGAACTCTCGCGTCCCCAGCACACGACGCGCATGCCGAACGCGCGCCCGACCTCGGCCACGATGCTGCCGATGCGCCCGAAAGCGTAGACGCCGAGCGTCCGGTCCTGGAGGCCGGTGCCGACCGTCGACTGCCAGTAACCCTGCTTGAGCCGCTCCACCTCGTACGGAAGGTGGCGCAACGCGGCGAGGATCAGCGCCCAGGTGAGCTCCGCCGTCGGGTTCGGTTTCCCCGCGCCGCCCGCCGAGACGACGATGCCGCGTTCGGTGCACGCCGCGAGGTCGATGTGGCCTGCGTTCCTGCCGGTCTGGCAGATCAGCCTGAGCGCGGGCAGCCGCTCGATCACGGCGCGCGGGAATCGCGAGCGTTGCTGGGTGAGGATGACCGCTTCCGCGTCCTTCAGCCGCGCCGCGAGCTTCGCCGGATCCTTCTCGGTGTCGTTGTAGACGATGACCTCGTGGCCCGTGAGCCTCGCATGAGACTGCTGGTTGCGGAAGGCATCCTGATAATCGTCGAGAACCGCGATCTTCATGCTGCTCCTTTGCCGCCCGAAAATTTCAAATCATGCGCGGGAAGCGCGTCTCGCGCTCCCTTGTCACGTGCGCTGCCCGCCCCGCATCACGTAACCCCCGCCCGCAAGCAACGCCGCGTTGATCCAGAACACCGGCAGCAGGCCGAACGCCGTGCCCACGGTGCCGAACACCAGCGGCACGACGACGTGGGTAAAGTTGTTGACCGCGAGCCGCATGCCGAGCGCCTCGCCCGAGCGCCCGCTCGGCGAGCGGCTGAAGGTGAGCATCATCGAAAGCGGCTGCCCGCAGCCCAGGCCCAGGCCCAGCATGAATGACATCATTCCGAGCAGCCACGCGCTGCTGAAAAACGGCATCGCGAGATAGGTGGCGGCGCCGAGCAGCAGCGCGTACGTGAGCAGCGTCTCCTCGCCCGCCTTGCGCACCAGCGCCGGGATAACGGCACGCACCACGAACCCCGCAGCCGCGAACATGCTGAGCACCACCCCGATCACGGAGGCGGACAGCCCGACCGAGTGCCCGTGTATCGGCATGTAGAACTGGTAGAGATCGATCCCCGTCAGCACCACGCCGCTCGTGATGAACACGCGTCGCAGGGGCGCGTTGCGCCACAGGTCGCCCAGCTTTTTCGCCCCCTCTTCGGCGCGTTGGGCCCGAGGCCTGGGTATGCGCCCCGCGGTCGCGAGCAGAATGACCACCGGCACCAGAGGCAACGCCGCAAGCACCAGATAGGTGCGCGCGTGGCCCAGCGCGTCGATCCCGAAACCCGCGATGAGCGGTCCGAGAAATCCGCCCACCGACAGCATCAGGCTGTAGCTGGCGAAATTCCGCGTGCGCTCGTGCGGCGCGCTCAGGATCCCCATCAGGTTCTGGATCGACACGTGGTAGAACACGAAAGAGGCGCCGATCGCCGCCGCCGAAGCATAGAGTCCCGGCAACACCGGAAACAGGTAAGGAACGAGCAGCCCGCACGCGGCGCCGAACGAACCGAGCGTCATGGGCACCACGACGCCGAAGCGGTCCGAGAGCCTCCCCGCGTGCAGCGCGAGCAGCATCGGAAATACCGAGTACATCGCGACCAGTACGCCGATCCCGAACGGATTCGCGCCGAGCTCTATCGCGAACAGCGTGACCAGCACCTTGCTCGCGCGCAGGCTCGCCATATTGCATAAAGTGATGATGAATATGTGGTAGATCGTCATCTGCCCGGGTAACGGGGCGGCCGGCGACGCCGTCGAGCCCCGCTTTCCCCGCGGTGCTGAACGTGATGAGGCTGATGGCGCGGAAAACCTGGTGCGCAGCGATCACGCAACCGTGACGCAACACCGTGCTCCGCTGCGTTTCCCCCTGGTGCCGGCATCCGGCAATCGCCATTTTACCGGATCACGCCCACGCGCGGTGGAGGTTCGCGCGTGGGTAGTGGGTCAGTTTGGCCGCAGCGACCTGTGCGGTGGCACGCGTCGTGGGTAAGCCGTCAAGCGAAGTCTTGTGTTGACGAGTGCCGACGGCTTGGGCACCCGCGGCGTGCCGTTTGCCGCACCGGGAGCAAAGCCAAACTGACCCACCACCCGCGCAGGATGGCGCGTAAAAGCAGGTACCCGGTAAAATAGCGTCGAGAACCACCCGCGCTGCGCGCTCCGGTTCCCCCCGTTACCGGTGCAGCCGCGCATCAGGCTTTGCAAAAATCCGTGACCGCGTTGCTGGTTTCACATAACTTTCGCGCCCGCTACGGCGCCGAGATCGTCGCCGCCGCGGCGCGGCGTGGCGTGGCGCTCGAGCTGCTTGTGCTGCCGCCCGACCCCGCAGCGCGACTTGCCGAGCCCGAGTGTGCGCGGATCGACGTCGCATTTTTCACGCAAGACGTCTATCCCGATTTTTCGCGCTCGTTCTTCTCCGCGACGCGCAAAGCGCCCGGCCTCAAATGGCTGCACGTGTTCAACGCCGGCGTCGATCACCCGGTCTACGCCAGCATCCTGGAACGAGGCGTGCGGCTCACCACTTCCTCGGGAGCGACCGCCGAGCCGATCGCGCACACGGCGATCACCGGGCTCCTCATGCTCGCGCGCAATTTTCCGCTCTGGCTCGCCGCGCAACGCAGGTGCGTGTGGGCCCCACTCCCGGCGCTGCCGCGCGACCTGCGCGGTCAGACCGCGCTCATCCTCGGGCTGGGCAGGATCGGAACCGGGATTGCGCGGCTCGCGAAGGCGCTGGGCCTTCACGTGATCGGCGTGCGCCGCCGCGCGCTCGAGGCCGGAGAGCCCGCCGACGAGTGGCACCCGCCGGAGAAGCTCGCCGAGATCCTGCCCCGCTGCGACTGGCTCGTCGTCGCCTGTCCCCTCAGTCCCGGGACGCGCGGGCTGATCAACGCGGAAATGATCGCCCGGCTGCCGCGGGGCGCGCGCGTGATCAACGTCGCGCGCGGAGAGATCGTCGAGGAGCGCGCGTTGACCGAGGCGCTCGCGAGCGGGCATCTTGGCGGCGCGTATCTCGACGTGTTCGAAACCGAGCCCCTGCCGCCGGAGTCGCCGTTGTGGGACATGCCGAACGTGATCGTGACGCCGCACAACTCCGCTGCCTCTGCGGGCAACGAGGAGCGCGTCAACGGCATATTTCTCGACAACCTGGAACGCTACGCGCGCGGCAAGCCGCTGGTGAACGAGGTGGTGAAGCTCTGAGAGTCGCCGCGTTGCGACACACACCATAACCGAAGCCGGACGAAGGAGGAAACCATGGGGACCGTCATCAAATTGCTGCTCGCGCTGGCCGCCGTGCTCACGGCCGCAGCGGCGCATTCGCAGGGTTATCCCACGCGCCCCGTGCGCATCGTCGTGCCCTACGCGCCGGGCGGCAACACCGACTTCACCGCGCGCGCCATCGCCGCGAAGTTGACCGACGTGTTCGGCCAGCAGATCGTCGTCGATAACCGGCCCGGCGGCGCAACCAACATCGGGTCCGAGCTGGTCGCAAAAGCGGCCCCCGACGGCTATACGCTGCTGATGGGCGGCGCCTCCAACGCGATCAACATGAGCCTCTTCGCCAGGCCGCCGTACGACACGCAGCGCGATTTTGCGCCGATCACCCTGTGCGTGAAAGGCGCAAACGTGCTCACGGTCCATCCCTCGCTCCCCGCCAGGACGCTCAAGGAGCTTATCGCGCTCGCGCGGCAGCGGCCCGGGCAGCTCAATTTTGCTTCCTCCGGGCTCGGCGGCTCGAACCACATGGCGGGCGAGCTGTTCAAGCTGGTGGCGCGCATTAACGTCGTGCACGTGCCCTACAAGGGCAACGCGCCGGCGCTCACCGACACGATCGCCGGAAACGTGGAGATGATGTTCAGCGGCGTGCCTTTGCTGCTCCCGCACCTGCAATCGGGGCGGCTGCGCGCGATCGCGATCGGGAGCCTCAAGCGTTTCGCGGCGATTCCCAACGTGCCCACGTTTGACGAATCCGGCCTCAAGGGCTACGAGGCGACGACCTGGTTCGGCCTCATGGCGCCCTCGAAAACACCCAGGGACATCGTCGCCCGCTTCTCCACGGAATCCGCGAAGGTCATTGCGAGCGCGGACATCCGCGAACGCTTCATCCAGGCGGGCCTCGAGCCGATCGGCAACACGCCCGAGGAGTTCGGGCGCTTCATCCGCGACGAGACCGCCAAGTACGCAAAAGTCGTGAAAGCCGCGGGGATCAAGCCGCAATGAGCAGAGCGCACGCCCCGCAGGCGCGCGTCGCCGCTGCTCGCGCACCGGCGGAATTCACGCGACTGTTCAACCCCCGCGCGATCGCGGTGGTCGGCGCCACGGGCGACCCGCGGCGCATCGGCGGCCAGCCGGTCGACATCCTCGTCTCGAACGGTTTTCCGGGCGCCGTCCATCCGGTCAACCCCAGGTACGAGGAGCTCGGCGGGCGGCGCTGCTACCCTGACGTGACCGCCGTGCCCGCCCCGTGTGATCTCGCGCTGGTGGCGGTCGCCGCCCCGCTCGTGCCGCGCGTGATCGAGCAGTGCGGGGCCGCGGGCATACCGTTTGCCATCGTGTTCAGCGCCGGCTTCCGCGAGATCGGCGAAGAGGGAGCGCGGCTCGAAGCCGAGCTCAAGGCGGCGATCGCGAAGAGCGGGGTGCGCGTGATCGGCCCCAACTGCATCGGCACGATGAACCTCAAGGACCGCGTGCTGTGCGGCTTCGGCCCCGGCTTTCGCAATCCCGGGCTCAAGGCCGGCCCGGTCGCGATGGTGTCGCAAAGCGGCGGTTTCGCCTACAGCGTCGCCGGCCTCGCGGCGAACGAGGGCCTCGGTTTCAATTACATCGTGTCGGTGGGCAACGAAGCCGACGTCTCCACGCTCGATCTGATGGCCGAGTTTCTCGAGCGCGGCGAAGTCGAGGTCGTGGTGAGCTACATCGAGGGCATCGCCGATGGACGGAAGCTGCGCGCGATCGGTGCGCGTGCGCTCGAGCTGGGCAAGCCGATCGTGGTATGGAAGGTCGGCAACTCTCCCGTCGGGCGGAAGGCGGCGGAATCGCATACCGCCAGCATGACCGCCGACTATGCGCTCTACCGCGCCGCGTTCCGCGAAGGCGGCTTTGTCGAGATCACCGACGTGCACGACATGGTGGATGTCGTGCGCGCCTTTGGCGGAAAGCGCCTGCCGAAGGGCCCCGGCGTCGCGGTGATCACCACGTCCGGCGGCTCGGGCGTGCTGATCGCCGACTGCTGCGACCGCCAGGGATTGAGGCTACCCCCGCTCGAGGCGGTGACCGTGGAAGCGATCGCGCCGCTCGCGCCCAAATATTCCTCGTTTGCGAACCCGATCGATCTCACCGCGCAGGTCGGGAGCGAGTCGGAGAACTTCAACCGCATCACCGAGCTCGTGGCCGGCGACCCCAACATCGACCAGGTGATCATCCGCTACGGCGCGGCCCAGGCAGCGGGTTCCGAGCACTGGGCCGCGGGCCTCGTCGAAATCGCACGGAAGACGGACAAGCCCTTGCTCGTCGCCTGGAGCCGGGTGCCCGACCCCGACGCGAGATCACTGCAG
Source organism: Betaproteobacteria bacterium (assembly GCA_016199485.1). Taxonomy (GTDB): domain Bacteria; phylum Pseudomonadota; class Gammaproteobacteria; order Burkholderiales; family SG8-41; genus JACQGO01. The sequence continues at coordinate 10,732 of JACQGO010000035.1, read as the reverse complement.
ACGCTCGAGAAGCACCGCGTGCCGTGGCTGCTCACGCCGGCGCGCACCGCGACCGCCGCCGCCGTGCTCTACGAGTTTTCGCGCAAGCGCGAGACGCGCGCCACACGCCAGGCGCGCGGCGCTTCCCACGCGACCGGCCGCCAACCGCTGAATCTTCCCGCGCAGGGCGGAGCGCTGGGCGAGCGCCGGTCGAAACAATGCCTCGCCGCATACGGCATCGCGACCGTGCGCGAGGCAGCGCTCACGCTGGAGCAGGTCGAGCGGCTTAGCACGGCGCCATTTCCTTTTCCGCTGGTGGTCAAGATCGATTCTCCCGACATCGCGCACAAGACCGAGGCGGGCGGGGTGCGGGTCGGCATCGCGAGCGTTGCCGAGCTGAAACAGGCGGCAGCCGAGATCGCCGCCGCAGCGCGCCGGCACCGGCCGGATGCGCGTATCGAAGGCGTGCTGGTTGCCGAGATGGCGCGCGGCGTGGAAGTGATCGCGGGCGCGGTCAACGATCGCTACTTCGGCCCCGTCGTGATGTTCGGCCTAGGCGGGGTGTTCACCGAGGTCCTGCGGGATGTCACCTACCGCTTCGCGCCGTTCGATGTGACGAGCGCCCGCGAGATGATCGCCGAGATCAAGGCTGCACCGCTGCTCACCGGCTACCGCGGCAGACCCGCGGTAGCCGTCGACGCCCTTGCCGAAGTCCTTTCGCGCCTGTCGCTGCTCATTGCCGATCACGGCGAGCGCGTCGCCGAGATCGACGTGAATCCGATCTTCGTGGACGAGACGGGCGCGCTCGCCGCCGACGCGCTGCTCGTGCTGAAACCGGCGGCGCACGATTGACGCTCCCGCGTGCCTGGCCTACAGTTCGCGTGACCGGAACCCACCTCAAAAATCAGGAACAAGCATTAACCGCAGATGAACGCGGATGAACGCGGATAGAATCCCCTGTTAACGACGGTTTCAGGCTTAAATGATCTGTGTTTATCTGCGTGCATCTGTGGTTTCAAACGGGTTTTTGAGACGACTTCTAGCTTGCTGCCGGCGCCGGGGAGCCGTGGGCAACGATAACCGTCAACTGAGGAGGGGGAGATGAGGCATTCGGCAGTCGTTTTGACCGCTTTGTTGCTGCTCGACCAGGGCGCCGCGCTTTCACAGCCGGCGTGGAAACCGGAGAAGAACGTCGAAATCATCGTCGGCTCGGCCCCCGGCGGCAGCAACGACAAGACCGCGCGCACGGTGGAGCGCATCATCACCCAGCACCGTCTCATCAACGGCACGCTCACCGTGGTCAACAAGCCCGGAGGCGGCGGAACCATCGCGCTCACCTACCTGAACCAGCACCCGGGGGATGGCCACTTCGTCATCATCGGCACGCCCTCGCTGCTCACCAATCACATCACGGGCTCGAGCAAGCTGCACTATTCCGACTTCACGCCCGTTGCTTCGCTCTTCAATGACTACATCGTGTTCGCGGTGAATGCAGCCTCGCCCGTCAAGACCGGCAAGGACCTCATCGAGCGCCTAAAGCAGGACCCGAAGTCGCTGACCATCGGCTTCGCCACCGCGCTCGGCAGCCACAACCATATTGCGGCGGGCCTGCTGATGAAGGGGATCGGCGGCGACGTAAGAAACCTCAAGGCGGTGGCGTTCAAGGGCTCCGCCGACGCGATCACCGCTCTGCTCGGCGCACACATCGATCTCGTCACCACCGCGGCCGGCAACGCCGGCATGCACGTCGCAAGCGGCAGGATGCGCCTGGTCGGCGTGGCCGCGCCCAGGCGCTTTTCCGGGACGCTTGCCGCAGTTCCGACCTGGAAGGAGCAAGGCGTGGACGTCGTGTTCGGGGGCTGGCGCAGCGTGATGGGCGCGAAAGGCATGACCGCGGCGCAGGTGGCCTACTGGGAGGGCGTGCTGCGCAGAATTTCGGAAACGCCGGAGTGGAAAGCCGACCTCGAGAAGAATTTCTGGGCGGACGATTTCGCAACCAGCGCGCAGTTCAGGAAGGACCTGGAGCGGGAGTATGCCGCGATGAAGGCGGTGCTGGCGGAACTGGGCCTCGCCAAGCAGTGAACGTCAAGGAGACATCGATGAGCCAGCCTGTGGTTCTGGTCGAGCGCCCCGCGGACGGCGTGGGGCTCGTCCGCATCAACCGCCCCGAGGCGCGCAACGCGCTCAACCTCGAGGTGAGAAAACTGATTTCGCGGCACCTGACCGAGATGGGCAAGGACGATGCGACACGCGCGGTCGTGCTCACCGGTAACGAGAAGAGCTTCGCCGCCGGCGCCGACATCAAGGAGATGGCCGAGGCCGGCACCATAGAGATGCTCCAGCGCGGGATCCACAAGCTGTGGCGGACGATCGCAGCCTGTCCCAGGCCGGTCATCGCCGCGGTGAACGGCTTCGCGCTGGGCGGCGGCTGCGAGCTTGCGATGACCTGCGACATCATTATCGCCGGGGAATCGGCGCGATTCGGCCAGCCCGAAGTCAGAATCGGCATCATCCCCGGGGGCGGCGGCACGCAGAGGCTCACGCGCGCGGTCGGCAAGTACAAGGCGATGAAATACATATTGACCGGCGAGATGTTCTCCGCAAAGGAGGCTTTCGACATGGGGCTGGTGAGCGAGGTCGTGCCGGACGGCGAGGTGGAAAAGCGCGCGATCGAAATCGCAAGGCAGATCGCGGAGCTTCCGCCGCTCGCCGTCCAGCTCGCCAAGGAGGCCGTGCTCGCCGGCATGGACGCGCCGCTCACCAGCGCGCTCGCATTCGAGGCAAAATCGCTCCAGATCCTGTTTTCCTCGCAGGACCAGAAGGAAGGCATGCGCGCGTTCATCGAAAAGCGCAAACCCAAATTTTCCGGCCGGTAGCCCCGCCCGGAAAATTAAACCTGGATAACAAGTGACGAAAAACATCAATCACGACAGGAGGCAGGAAATGATTTCAATCGCACGCTATGCCCTTGTTCCGTTGATCGCGTTATCGTTCTTCGCCGGAGCGGCGTCCGCGCAGCGGAACTACCCGACCAGGGCGATCCGGCTGGTCGTTCCTTTCGCCGCGGGCGCGGGATCGAACGACATCATGGCGCGGTTGATCGCGCAGAAGTTGACCGACAGCCTCGGACAGCAGATCGTGGTGGACAACCGCCCGGGCGCGAGCGGCATCATCGGCACCGACATCGCGGCCAAGGCGCAGCCCGACGGCTACACCGTGCTCATGATGAGCCTCACGTTCACGGTGAACCCCAGCCTTTACAAGAAGCTGCCGTACAACACCGAGAAGGATCTCGTACCGGTCACGCTGGTGGCCTCCGCGCCACTGATGCTGGTCGTGCACCCTTCGCTGCCGGTGAAGTCGGTGCGCGAGCTCACCGCCTACGCCAAGGCGCGCCCCGGCCAGCTCAATTTCGGCTCCGGCGGGCCGGGGACGACTCCGCACCTCGCGGGCGAGATGTTCAAGTCGATGGCCGGGGTGCAGATCACGCACGTGCCGTACAAGGGCGGCGCGCCGGCGCTCGCCGACCTCGTCAGCGGCCAGATCCAGATCATGCTGGAAAACATTCCCGGCACGCAGCCCTTCGTCAAGGCCGGGAAGCTCCGCGCGCTCGCGGTGACCGACAAGAAGCGCTCCGCCCTGCTGCCCGCCCTGCCGACGCTGGACGAGTCCGGGCTGAAAGGCTATGAGCTCGTCGGCTGGAACGGCCTGTTCGTGCCCGCCGGGACGCCCAGACCCGTCGTGACCAGGCTTCATGCCGAAACCGCGAAGGCGCTCAAGCTTTCAGACGTCAAAGACCGGCTCGCCACGATGGGCGCGGAGGGCGTCGGCAACACCCCCACGCAGTTTGCCGCCTTCATCAAGGCCGAGATCGTGAAGTGGGCGAAAGTCGTCAAGCAGGCCGGCATCAGGCTCGAGTGAAAAACCGGTCTCGCCACGGAAGCACGGAGACGCGGGAAAAAATCCAGGCGCGCTGAGCGGCGGGTCACGCGACAGCCGCGCAAGCCGCCGACGCCGCGAGGAGCGCTCGATGTCTTACGCCGACGCCAACGGAGTGAGGCTCTATTACGAGGAAACGGGCAGCGGCACGCCGATCATGTGGGTGCACGAGTTCGCCGGCGACTGCCGCAGCTGGGAGCCGCAGGTGCGTTTTTTTTCCCGGCGTTACCGCTGCGTCACGTTCAACGCGCGCGGCTATCCGCCCTCCGACGTGCCGGAAAGCGCCACCGACTATTCGCAGGAGCACGCGGCCGACGACATCGCGGCGGTCCTGCGCGCGGCGGGCATCGCCAAGGCGCACGTCGTCGGCTTTTCCATGGGCGGCTACGCGACGCTGCACTTCGGCCTGCGCCACCCCGAAAAGGCGCTATCGCTCACCGCAGTCAGCGTCGGCTTCGGCTCCGATCCCGACAAGCGCGCGCAATTCCTCAAGGACACCGAAGAGTTCGCCGCGATGCTCGAGCGCCTGGGCATGGCAGAAGCGATCAAGTCCTACCAGATCGGCCCCGCGCGCGTGCGATACCAGAACAAGGACCCGCGCGGGTTCGCCGAATTCTGCCGCATGTTCGCCGAGCATTCGGCGCGGGGTTCGGCCAACACTCTGCGCGGCTTCATGATGCGCCGCGATACCCTGCAGAGTCTCGAGGCGCGGTTGAGACAGATCACTGCGCCCGTGCACGTCATCACCGGCGATGAGGACGACAACTGTCTCGAGCCCGGCGTGTTCATGAAGCGGACGATCCCGGGGGCGGCGCTCACGGTGATTCCTGGAAGCGGACACGCCGTCAACCTCGAGGAGCCCGATGTCTTCAACCGCGCCGTGCTCGACTTTCTGACGCTGGTGGACGGCGGGCGCTGGCGCTCGCGCGACCCGCGCTCGTACGGGAAATCGACGCTTTCCAACAAGGCGTCGCCGTGACGGCCTACCGCCGCCGTCAACACCGGTGAGCGCGGTCCCGCGCCGCTTTCACTCGCGATGAAGGAGCGGAGGACGACATGACGATACCGCCGGATACGATGGAGCTGTTGAAGAAATTCGGAAAGGCGTTCAACGCCGCGGACATCGCGGGGATACTCGACTGCGTGACAGACGACTTTGAATGGGTCATGGCGCGCGGCCCGCAGCCGCCCCACGGCCGCATCGTGCGCGGGAAGGACGCCATGGCCGCGGCGCTGGCAGAGCGCAGCCGCGAGTTATCCGGCATGCGGTTTTCCGAGACCGAGGTGTTCGCGGCGGGAGATCGCGTCATCGGCACGTTCCGCGCCACTGCGACGCGGGCTGACGGCACGTGGTTCGACGTGCGCGGCTGTGACATCTACGTGATCCGCGACGGCAAGATCGCCCGCAAGGATTCTTACTGGAAGCAGATCGAGTGATCGTCGCCGCGGGCCGCCATCAGGCTCTCGCGCTGGCGGCCCTGTTCGCCGGCGCAACCTGTATCGGCACTTCCGCGCTGTTCGTCAAGGTGAGCGAGGCCGGCCCGATTGCGACCGCGTTCTGGCGCATCTTTCTCGCACTTCCCTTTCTCTGGGTGTGGGCCCTCGCTGCCGCGCGCCGAACGGAGCCCGCCGCGACCGCGGATAACGGGCACGCGATGATGGCGCTTGCCGGCGTGCTGTTCGCCGGCGATCTCGCCGTATGGCACTGGTCGATCAAGCTCACCTCGGTCGCCAACGCGACGCTGCTCGCCAATCTCGCGCCGATCTTCGTGACGCTGGCCGTCTGGCTGTTCTTCCGGCATGCGGTCAACCCGGCTTTCCTGAGCGGGATGGCGACCGCGCTGGTGGGCGTCACGCTCCTGATCGGCGCCGACTTCGGACTGGGCGGCCGGGAGCTCGCGGGCGACGCGCTTGGAGTGGTCACGGCGATGTTCTACGGCGCCTACCAGATCACCATCTCGCGGCTGCGCGCGCGCCTGTCCACCGCGCGCATCATGGCCTGGAGCGGGGTCACCACCAGCGCCGTCCTGCTGCCGCTCGCGCTTTTCACCGGCGAGCAACTCGCGGCGGTAACGGTGTCGGGTTGGGCGAAGCTCATCGGGCTGGCGCTCGTGGCACAGGTCGTGGGGCAAAGCCTCATCGCCTACGCGATGGCGCACCTGCCGGCGACGTTTTCCTCGGTGGGGCTGCTGCTGCAGCCGGTCATGGCCGCGATCTTCGCGTGGATCCTGCTCGGCGAGGACATGGGCGCACTCCAGATGGCGGGCGGTGTCATCGTGCTCGCCGGCATCTGGATCGCGCGCCGGGCGGAGCGCATGCTGTAATCGCCGTCAGCATGGCGCGCGGGACCCGTCTACCACGCGTCGTGCAGCACGCCGAGCAGGAAGTCACGCTCCTTCACGAACTCGCGCCGCGGGTCGGCGTTGAAGTTCTTCAGCGAATGCTCGAGCAGGCGCGGCAGGCTCGCGCGCGGGATGCCGAGCTCCCTGAGCCGCGTCGGCATGCCGACCGAGCAGAAGATGCCTTCCAGGGCATCCGCGGCGCGCAGCGGGGCATCCGAAGCCGGGCGGCCGCCCTCCCACGCGCCAAGAGCGGCGGCGATCGCCGTCATCTCCTGAAGATTGCGGCCACCCAGCCGCCGCATCACCGTGCCGGTCAACGCGCTGTTCGCCTCCCCCTGGCCCACATGCGGGTGAAGATTGAACACCGCCGCCGCAAACGCATACACCACGCGCGCCACCCAGTGGCGTTCGAAGGGGGCGCCCCCATAGTCGGCGTCGCGATTTTCCAGGAACGCAGCCGCGCACATGTCGATGCGTGGCGCCGCGTCTCGCGGATCGCTCACGCGGGGCAGCGCGTTACGCGCGAGGCGGAACGCCTGCAGGCGGTCGCCCTCGACGAGCGGGTTCATGCGCGTCGCGCCGAGATTCATCACCGCACGCCAGAAGACCGAGACCCCGGTGGTGCGCGCGAGCGCCGCCGGCGCCGTCAGCAGGGCGTCGGCGTCCCAGAAAATCGCCACCGGCCGCGTCTTGGGATCGAAAAATTCCATGCGGTGGTCGACGTTCTCGTCCTTGACCGCGGAGCCGGCGCGGTTCTGCGCGGTGGTCGCCGCGGTGAGTACATTGATGATCGGAAGCTTCGGCTCGAGCAGCTTCGGGCTTACTGCCGGCCCCTGCTCCGGGTACTGTGTAATCAGCTCCCGCACCGGGCGCTTCTCCGCGAGCAGGATCACCACGACGCGCGCGGCCTGGATGACGCTCCCCGCGCCCACGCCGATCACGAGATCGGCGCCGGCCGCGCGTGCGGCCTCCGTTGCAGCGAGCACCGAGGGTAGCGTCGTATCCTTCTCGATCTCGTCGAATACGCCGGCGCAGCGCCCGCCGAGGAGTTCCCGGATGCGGGCGATGAGACCGGTCTTGCGCGATACCGTGTGCCCGCACACCACGAACGCGCGACGCGCTCCGCGCCGCGCCACCTCCTCGGGCAGCCGGTCGAGTGCACGGGCGCCGCTGTGCAGCCGGAGCGGGTAACCGATCGCGCGGAAGTCGTACGAGTGCATGACGCGCCCTGTTCCCGGCGGAAAGCTCAAGCCCCGCGCGTGTGCTGGAAGCGCTCTTGCGCTTGCAGCGCCGCGAGCGCGTAGCCGGCGTTCACCATCTCGTCATACACCGGTATGCCAAGCTCGATCGCCCGCGTGCGGAACGTGCGTTTGCGCTCTTCCACGTCGCGCTCGCCGTCCGAGCGCAGCACCAGCTCGAAATGCGCCTTGCCGGGATACTTCGACTGCACCCGCAGCGCGGCCTGGATGAGGTTACCCATGATGTCGGTCCTGGTGCGGCCGACGAAGGCCGCCAGGTTGAGGTGCATCACCAGCGCCTCCGGATCCGCGGTACCGAAGATGGTATCGAGGATTTTTTCGGCAATCCGCCCTTCCTCCTGCTGCAGCGTGCCGACCGGAGTGTCGATGGGATTGACGATGCTGGTGCCCGGGGGCAGCCTCAGCGCCGCGAGCCCGTCTATCGTCTCCTTGCCGAAGGGCTTGACATCGAGCCCGAGCCGCGCGTAGAAGTCGGTCGCGAGCACGCTGGTGCCCCCGCCGTTGCCGAACAGCACCACGCGGCGCGTCGGGCGCGCGGGGCGCGGCATGAGCGCCTGGAACACGAGCAGCGTGTCGATGAACTGGTCGAGGGTGTCGACCAGGATGCAGCCGGTCTGGCGCGAGAGCGCGATCCACACGCGGTCGTCGCCGGCAAGCGCCCCGGTATGCGAGGCCGCCGCCATCCGGCCCTGGCTCGTTCTGCCGCCCTTCAGGATCACGACGGGTTTCGCAGCTTTCGCTTCGCGCAGCACGTCGAAGAAACGCCGACCGTCCTCGACCGCCTCGATGTACATGCCGATCACCCTGGTCTGCGGGTCGACGAGATAAAATTCGAGCAGGTCGTTCGGACCGATGTCGGCGCTGTTGCCGACCGTCACCAGCCCGCTGAACCTCAGGCCCCGCACCTGCCCGCGCCGCACGATGTCGGTGCCGAGCCCGCCGCTCTGCGAAATGACGCCCACATGGCCGATCTCCGCTGAGCCGTCTTCGACGAAGGTGAGGCGCCCGCGCGGCGAGTACATGCCGAGGCAATTGGGCCCCAGCAGGCGCGCGCCGCCTTTGCGCGCCGCGGCGACCAGCGCGTCCTGCAGTTCCTTGCCTTCGTCGACCTCGCCGAAGCCGCTCGAGATCACCTGCGCAAAGCGCACCCGCCCGTTCGCCCTGGCGAGGAGCTCGGGCACGTGCTGCGCCGCGACAGACACGTACGCGTAATCGATCGCCTGCGGGCACTCCGCGAGGCTGCGGTATGCGGGCAGCCCGTCGATCTCGGCCGCCGAGGGATGGATCGGATAGATGGTCCCGCGGTATCCGAATTCGCGCATGCGCCGGATGAAGACGTTGGCGCCCGAGCCGCCCTTTGTCGATGCGCCCACCACCGCGATCGTGCGCGGCGCGAACAGCGGCATAAACCGGTCGAGTATCGCCTGCGCGCCCTGTTTCATGTCAAGCCAGAACGAAACGCGCGTCGACCGCGACCGCGCCGGACTCCGATACGATCAGCGGATTGATATCGGCTTCCTTGATGTCGGCGGCGTGATTTATCAGCAGCCCGCCCTCGCCGCCCACCTTGAGCAGCACGTCGATGATCGCGTCAAGCGATACCGCCTTCCTGCCGCGCGCCCCCTTCAACACCGCCGCGCCCCTGAGCTCCGCGAGCATCTCTTCCGCGTCGAGGCGCGTCACCGGACAGATGCGGAATGCGACGTCGGCGAGCACCTCGACGAAGACTCCGCCCAGCCCCACCATCACCAGCGGGCCGAACTGCGGATCGCGCACCCCGCCCACGACGATTTCCTGTCCCGGCGGCGCCATCTCCTCGATGAGAAACCCGTCGACGCGCGCGGCGCCGATCCCGGGCGAGGCCATCATCGCGCGGACCGCATCCTGCACTTCAACGGCGGTGCGCAGCCCGACCTTCACGCCGCCCGCGTCGCTCTTGTGCAGGATGTCGGGCGACATGACCTTGACTGCCACCGGGGCCGTGAGCGCCTTGAGCGCGCGTGCCACCTCCTCCGCCCCCGAAATCATCACCGATTCCGGCACGGCGACGCCGTAAGCCGCCAAGAGCCGCTTGCCGGCGAGCTCGTCGAGCGCCGCGCGCTTCTCAACGCGCGCGCGGGCAATCAGTGCCGACGCGTTCACGGTATCGATCATGCGCTCATTTCTTTTTCGCGAGCACCTCGGGAATGAGCCCGGTGTGCACCTGTCCGGCCCGGAACGGCTCGGAGCGCAGGATGCCCAGCACCGCCGGAATGTTGTTTTTCACGCCCTGGATCTCGAAGGCCTCCAGCGCCTCGCCCAGCCTGTCGATCGCCTGCCCGCGCGTCGCGGCGTGCACGATCACCTTGGCGAGCATCGGGTCGTAATGCGGTGTGACCTCGCGCCCCTCGGCGTACCCGGTCTCGATTCTCACCGCCGGGTCCTGTGGCGGACGGAACACCACGAGCCTGCCCGGCGAGGGAAAAAAGGTCCTGGGGTCTTCCGCGTACACCCGCGCCTGGATTGCGTGGCCCCCGAGCTCGATCCGCTCCGGCAGGATGGTCCCGAGGTGCTCGCCGGCGGCGGCGCGGATCTGCGCCGCCACGAGATCGACGCCGGTTACTTCCTCGGTCACGCCGTGTTCGACCTGCAACCGGGTGTTCATCTCGAGGAAGCTGAACGAGCCGTCGGCCCCCATCAGCATTTCCACCGTGCCGATGTTGTCGTAGCCCATGTCGCGCATGACCCGCGCGACCTGGTCGGCGAGCGCCGTCACTTTCGCGCGCTCAAGCGCGGGGCCCGGCGCCTCCTCGATCACTTTCTGGTTGCGCCGCTGCACCGAGCAATCGCGCTCGTAGAGGTGGCGCGCGCCGCCGTGAAAATCGCCCAGCACCTGGAATTCGACGTGGCGCGGGCGATCGAGCAGCCGCTCGAGGTACACCTCCGCCGTGCCGAAGCCGCGACTTGCCATCGAGCGCGAGCGCTCGACTGCCTCGAGCAGTTGCGCTTCATCGCGCGCCGGCAGCATGCCGATGCCGCCGCCCCCGCCCGCCGGCTTTACCAGCACCGGGAAGCCGATTTCGCGCGCCGCGGCGAGGATCGAGTCGCGGTCCGCGGGCAGGATCCCCGAGCCCCTGGACATCGGCATGCCGTAGCGCGCCGCAAGCTCCCGCGCTCGGGTCTTGTGCCCCATCGCGTCGATCCATCGCGGGCTCGGGCCGATGAACCGCGCGC
>JACQGO010000199.1 GCA_016199485.1 Betaproteobacteria bacterium | reverse complement strand
GCGCGCACGGAAGCGTTCGTTTCGGCACCGCCCGAGACGTAGCCGAAGATCGGGCGCGGAATGCGGCGGCGCGCCGGTGCCTCGAAATCCTCCAGCGCCAATATTTTGCGCAGAGCCCGCGGCACCGGCTTATCCGGTGGCACCGCTGCACCGGTGCGCTGCGACGCGCACCGCTCTGCCGAAGAGAGGCTGTCGCCGGGTTCCCGTCTGCTGTTGGACATCGGATACCTTGAATCGTCCGGTGTCAAATAAACACCAAGAAGGCCAAAATCCCGGTGCTCATTCTAACCCAGGTCCCTCGCGGCAGGCTTCGGAGTCGGCGCCTTTCCGGCTGCGCCGGGGCTCACATATTGTCCTTGACGCGCTCGTGCACAACGCCTGCGAGATCGAGCTGACGCGCAAATCGATGCGAAAGCGGGACAAGTTGACACACCCAAGCAGCGACGAGTAACGTTGATCGCGCGCGCCGCCGGCCCCGAATCATCTGATCGCCGCCGCGCCGATCGGCTGATCGGCTTGCGTGAAATACGCACCGATGCATTCAGAGGGGAGGAATAACATGAAAAGAGCCTTGCTCCGCGCCGCTTCCGTGATCGTGATCGGTCACTCCATGGTCGCGGGCACTTGCGCGCAAGCGCAAGCGTATCCAAACAAGCCGGTCCGCTGGATCCTCGGATTTCCCGGCGGCGGCGCGAGCGACATAGTGGCGCGCTCCATCAGTGTCAAGATGAGCGAGGCGCTGAGGCAACAGCTCGTCGTCGACAACCGACCCGGCGCAAGCGGCATCATCGCCAACGCGCTCGTCGCGAAAGCGCCGCCGGACGGTTACACGATACTGCTGGTCTCCAGCACCTACGCCAACCTGATCAGCATGCGCAAGGAGCTGCCCTACGACCCGGGCGAGCTTGCCCCTGTCTCCCTGATCGCCTCGGCCGCCAACATCCTTTCCACCCATCCGAGCCTGCCGGTATCGAGCGTGAAGGACCTTATCGCGCTCGCAAGAAAGAAGCCAGGTGAAATCAATTATGGAACGGGAGGCAGCGGCACGAGTCAGCATCTTACGACGGAACTCTTCCGCCTTATGACCGGCACCAGTATTACCCATATCCCGTATAAAGGGGCTCCGCCGGCTGTAAACGATCTGATCGCCGGTCGCGTGCAGATGATGTTCGCGCTCTCTCCAGTGTCCATGCCGCACGTCAAAGCCGGAAAGCTTAGAGCACTCGCCGTCTCCGGGAGCAGGCGCCTGGCTGAACTGCCGGATGTGCCGACGGTAGGCGAAACCGTCCGCGGTTATGAGGCGACTACGTGGTTCGGTGTAATGGTTCCGCGCGGCACGCCACGGACCATCGTCGACACCTTGAATCGGGAGATCGCGAAAGCGCTCGCCGTGCGCGATGTAGCCGCGCGGCTCGCGGCCGTCGGTTTCCAGCCCGAAACCAGCACCCCCGAGGCGTTTGCGAAATACATCGAGTCGGAGACGGTGAAATGGGCTCGGGTCATCAAGGAGGCGCGGATACCGACGGACTGAATCCGGCCTTCTCGATCGCCGAGCAGCGGAAACGACGCCGCGTCGAGATCGCGCGACGTCTTCGCGCCAACGCCCCCCGCGGATCGTTCCGCGCTTCAGCCCGGCATGCATTACCGGAAACCTGTGCTATCGTAGCGGCGAAGACCCGTTCAACTCTCCTCAGGCAGGACGATGACGACCGACAAGAAAAGACTGCTGCTGCCGGACACGATGGCGCGCACCGGCTGGGATTTCGTGAAGGGCCGCGCCGACGTCGACGCTGTCGCATTCTCTCCCACCGCTCCGGCGCCCGAGTTCCGGCGGCTCCTGCGCGACGCGCACGGCGTTGCACTCACCAGCACGCCTTTGTGCGCGGCCGACATCGAAGCCGCACCCCGGTTGCGCGCGGTCGGCCGGATCGGCGTGGGCTACGACGCGGTGGACGTCGAGGCGCTGAACCGCCGCGGCATCCCGCTGATGACCTGCGGAACCGACAATTCACCCACCGTGGCCGAGTATGCGATGTTCGTGATGCTCGCACTGTGCAAGCGCAGCGCGACCATGGATGCCCTGGTCCGGCAAGGCCGCTGGTCCCAGCGCTACGCCGCGCTTCCCACCGAACTGCTCGGCAAGACCGTGCTCGTCGTCGGCTTCGGCCGCATCGGAACGCGCATCGCCAAACGCTGTCTCGCGATGGAGATGAAAGTGCAGGTGTACGACCCGTACGTCCCGGCGCAGGCGGTGCGCTCGGCGGGGTGCGAGCCGGTTGCCGATCTCGACGCCGCGCTGCCGCGCGCCGATTTCGTCACCCTGCACTGCCCCAAGACGCCCGAGACCGTGGACATGTTCGATGCCGCTCGCCTTGCGCGCATGCAGCCCTCGGCCCGGCTCATCAACACCGCGCGCGGCGGGATCGTCGACGAGGCGGCGCTGTACGCCGCGCTCGCCGCGGGAAAACTCGCCGGCGCGGGAATCGACGTGTTCAGTCCGGAGCCGCCGATCACCGACAACCCGCTGTTCACGCTGCCGAACGTGATCGTCTCGCCGCACATGGCCGGCAACTCGCGCGAATCGCTCGATCGCGCGGCGGTGACGGTCACACGCAATCTGTTGAGCGTGCTGGACGGCGCGCCGAACCGTGAATACGTGGTCAACCCGGAAGCGCTCGGCTTCGTGTAATCCGGACCCGAGGAGGTGAGCCATGACAACGGTATCGAAAGTGGCTGTCTTCGCGCTGTGCCTCGGTTGCGCGGGCAGCGCGTTCGCACAGGCCCCAGCGGGAACTTATCCCTCCAGGCCGGTCCGTTTCGTGGTGCCGTGGCCTCCGGGCGGCAGCAACGACGTCCTCTCCCGCGTCGTCGCCCAAAGCTTGAGCGGTACGCTCGGCCAGCAGGTGGTCATCGATAACCGTGGCGGGGCCGGCGGCATGATAGGAGCGGAAAACGCCGTGAGATCGGCTCCTGACGGCTACACGCTGCTCAACGTGCAGGCGTCGTTTGCGACCAATACGGCGGTGCGCGCCAGGATGCCCTATGATCCCATGAGCGATTTCGCCTACATCGGCATGATGGCGAAGGGGCCGATGCTGGTCGTGGTGCATCCTTCGATGCCGGTGAAGTCCGTCAGGGAGCTGGTGCAGCTCGCGAGGGCCCGGCCGGGCCAGATCAACTACGGTTCCACGGGAACCGGCGGCAGCAATCACCTGGCCACTGAATTGTTCCGCAAGATGGCAGGGATCAACATCGTCCACGTTCCGTACAAGGGGGTGGCGCTGGCTCTCACCGACCTCATGGGCGGGCACACCCAACTCGTGATTACCAGCCTTCCCTCGGCCTTGACGCAGGTGAAAGCCGGACGTTTGAAAGCCCTGGCGGTCGCCAGCTCTCGCGAGACGCCGTTTATGCCCGGCGTGCCCACGGTATCGCAATCCGGCGTGCCCGGTTACGTAGTTGACCTGTGGTGGGGCATCGCCGCACCCGCGAAAACGCCCGCCGACATCCTCGTCCGCCTGTCCTCGGATCTGCGGAAAGTGCTGCAAACGCCCGAAGTGAAAAAAAGCTTCGCCCGCGAAGGCGCCGAGCCGCTCATCATGTCCCGGGAGGAGTTCACCGAGTTTGTGCGGCAGGAAATCGCGCGCTGGCGCAAGGTCGCGGGCGATTCCAACATCAAGCTCGACTGACGGCTTGCGCGTCAGGGCAAGCGCGATGGCCAGCAGAAGCCGCCTCAAAAACCAGGAAAGTTAACCGCAGATAAACGCCGATCGACGCCGATAGAGAAGCGAACTGCGACCACGTAGCTTCTAGCGGAGGCAAGGATGAAGATCACCTACGATCACGAGGTGGATGCCCTATACATCCGCTTCAAGGACACTACCGTCACGACCAAGCATCTCGCCGACGGCATCGCGGCCGATTACGACACCGAGGGGAAGCTTGCGGGCATCGAAATCCTCGACGTGAGCAAGCGGCTGGACGATCCCAAGGCGTTCAAGCAAGTCATCCTCGAAGACATCGCGCTGGCGGGGTGACGCTACCGCCGTGTGCTCGTCTCCGCCCCTCGTGCATCAGCAGGGAGCGTGAGTCCCGATCTCTGCGCGGATGGTCAGAGCGATTTCGACATTCGCTCCTCACCGTCCCGCCGCGAGGCCGAGTTCCGAAAAAATGGCTCTCAGCTTCTGATAGTCGTCGCGCATGAAATCCCTGCTTTCCTTGCCGCCCATGTAGATGTTTTCGCGCAGGTCGTCTTCCAGGAACTTGTTCCATTCCTCCGTTTTCGACAATTTCGCGAATACGCTGTCCCAGAATGCCACCTGGTCTTCGCTCATCCCCCTGGGACCTATCACGGCACGCCAACCGATCAGGACAACGTCGATCCCCTGCTCCCTCCACGTGGGGACATTAGCGTAGGGACCCGCCAGGCGCCTCGGCGACGAGCTCGCAACCACGCGCACATCGCCAGATTGCATGAAAGGCGTTGCATTCGCGGCGTTGGTGACCACCATGTCCACGTGCCCGCCCAGCAATGCGGAAATGGCGTCCGGGGCGGACTTGAATGACACCAGCTTCGCCTTCCTGACGTCACCCCCCACCGCTTTGATC
>JACQGO010000198.1 GCA_016199485.1 Betaproteobacteria bacterium | reverse complement strand
GGGTCTTACGCGCGACGTCATGTCCGCCGCGGAGCGGCGCCGGCTGCTCGACACATTGTGGCGCCTGGAAGGCGTGGCCGACGTCGCACGGGTCGTCGACCTGCTGGGGATCTAGGCGGGTGCGGCGCTCACTGCTTCGCCGGGACGGTGAAAATGCCGGAATGGCGTCAGGACCTGGAGCGCAATCTGTGGGAAGATACGTATATGGCGAGCACCGCGACCGCGCGCCTCCTGGAGGCCGAGCACCAGGAAACGAAGGCAATCCTCACCGAGCTGGGCCTTGCCCGCTGAAGGCTGGACGCTTGTTCAGCCGGTGAGACCGCCGATGAACTGCTGCGCAGACGGCCGGGCGCGCTGAAGGAGCTGAGCGATGGGATTGGCGAGGCAGATTGCGGAACGCATCGTGGCGAAGCGTTATGAAGAGCTGCCGCCGCAAGCGGTCTACTGGTCCAAGGTGGCATTTCTCGACACGCTGGGCGTGATGCTCGCCGGGGCGGTAGAGGAGGCGCCGCGGCTCGCGGCGAGAGCGCTCGCAGCGCACACGGCGGGCTTCGAAACCGGCACGCGTATCGGCCGCGGCGTCAATTTCCACCACTACGAGAAGGGCTGGCACCCCACTTCCACGCTTGGCACCTTCGCGGTGGCCGCGGCGTGCGCGAACCTGCTCAGACTGACGGCGGATAAGACGGCGACCGCGCTCGCCGTCGCCGCCTCGCTCGCCGCCGAAATCAAGGCGAATTTCGGGACCATGACCAAGCCGCTGCACGTCGGGCACTGCGCCCGCAACGGGCTGTTTGCGGTACTGCTCGCGCGCGAGGGATACACCGCGAGCGGCGAAGCATTCGAGCACAAGCAGGGGTTCTTCAACGTGTACAACGGGGCGGGCAATTACCGCGCGGAGCGCATCCTGGAAAAGTGGGCCGATCCGCTCGACATCGTCGAGCCCGGCGCCGGCTACAAGCAGTACCCGTGCTGCGCCGGTACCCACGCTGCGGTCGACGCGGCGTGCGAGCTCACGCGCCGGCACGGCCGGTTCGACCCGGCACGCATCGCGCTTGTGGAGACCTGGACGCCCGCGCGCCGGCTCGCGCATACCGATCGGCCCGAGCCCCGGAGCAACCTTGATGCGAAGTTCAGCGTCCAGTACTGCGTGGCGCGCGCGCTCACCGCCGGCGCCGTCGTGCTCGAGCATTTCGAAGGCGAATCGTACCGCGATCCGCAGATGACGGACCTCATGCGGCGCACGCGCTCGGCGCCTCACCAGCCCGGCCAGTTCGCGCCCGACAACCGCCTGGGAGCGGAAGTGAAAGTGACGCTCGTCGACGGCACGGGCTTTTCCGGGAAAGTGGAACTCGCGCTGGGGCGCACCTCGCGCAACCCGATCCCGCTGGAGCGACTGCGCGCAAAATTCGAGAACTGCGCCATCCGGATGCTTGCGCGGGAACGGGCGGAGCATGTTGCCCGGCAGATCGACGGGCTGGAGCGGATGTCTTCGGTGCGCGAGCTGACGGCGCTGCTTGAGCCCGTGGTGGACGGCCGGGGCGAGGGCGCGGCGCGCAGCGCTGCCTGATTTGATGCTGCCGTTCGAGCATGTGCAGCGCGTGCGCGGGCAACATCCCTGAACGAGGTCGATCGTATGGATTTCGCGCTGCCTGAAGAACTGCGCATGCTGCGCGACACCGTGGCACGTTTCGTGCGCGAGGAGTTGATTCCGCACGAGCCGCTGGTGCTCAAGCGCGAGTCCGAGCGCGGCTACTCCGACACGCCGCCGTTGCCGCCGGAGCTGGAAGCCGGGCTCCTGGCCAGGGCGAAGGCGCTGGGGCTTTGGGGCATCGACGTCCCCGGGGAATACGGCGGGCAAAACCTGGGGGCGCTCGCCAAATGCATCGTGCTGGAGCAGCTCAAGCACAGCATCGTGCCTTTCGTGCTGCCGCCCGACAGCCCCAATCTCTACCTGCTGCAGCACACCTGCCGCGGGGAGCAGATCGCAAAGTACCTCATTCCCTACGCGCGCGGGGAAAAGAAGTCGTGCATCGCGATCACCGAGCCGGGTGCCGGTTCCGACGTCGCGGGCATCAAGACGCGGGCCGAACGCAGCAAAGGCAGGTGGATACTGAACGGCAACAAGGTCTTCATCAGCAATGCCAGGCGCGCCGACTTCATGATCGTGATCGCCGTGACCGATCCGGCGAAGGGCAAGAAAGGCGGGATGACGGCGTTTCTCGTCGACCAGGGGACCCCCGGGGTCAGCGTTCCTTCGTCGTTTCCGACCATCGTCGGCGAGTATCACCCCTACGCGGTCTATTTCGACAACGTCGAGCTCGGCGACGAGCAGGTGCTGGGCGAAGTGGGGCAGGCGTTCATTCCGCTGCAGAACCGCCTCGGCGTGCGGCGCATGGAAATCGCGACGCGCTCGCTCGGGCTCGCCGCGCGCTGCCTCGCGCTCATGATCGAGCACGCGAATCAGCGCGTCACCTTCGGCGAGCGGCTCGCGGAGCGCCAGGCGGTGCAGTGGTGGGTCGCCGACAGTTACCAGGAGCTGGAGATGGCGCGGCTGCTCACCTACCGGCTCGCCTGGAAGCTCGACCGGGGGGTGAACGATTTCCGCCGCGACGCGTCGATGGCGAAAGTGCAGGCGACCGAGATGGTGAGCCGCGTGGTCGACCGCGCCATGCAGGTCCACGGCGGCATGGGCATGACCAAGGCGCTGCCGCTCGAATACATCTCGCGCGTGACGCGGGTCTACCGCATCACCGAGGGGCCGAGCGAGATTCACCGCTGGACGATCGCGCGCGACCTGCTCAGGAACGGCCTGCCGGATGAGTGGTAAACCCGCCGCGGCGCCGGCGTTGTTGCGGCAGGCGCGCAACATATAATATATTGCGCGACTTCCCCGTCCGGGCGTACCAGGCGATGCAACTTTTCGCATTCGGCATCAACCACGACACGGCTCCGCTGGCGATCCGCGAGCAGGTGGTGTTTCACGCCGAAAATCTGGTGCAGGCGCTGCGCGACCTGGTCGACCAACGGCCGGTCAAGGAAGCGGCGATCATTTCCACCTGCAACCGCACCGAGATCTACTGCGCGAACGGCGAGCCGCACCAGGCGATCGACTGGCTCGCGGGTTACCATCGCCTCAAGCCGCAGTACCTCGAACCCTACCTCTACCAGTTGCGGCAGGAGCAGGCGGTGAAGCATGCTTTCCGCGTCGCGAGCGGGCTGGATTCGATGGTGCTCGGCGAGCCGCAGATCCTGGGCCAGTTCAAGGAGGCGGTGAGGACGGCCGAGCAGGCGGGAACGCTGGGGCTGTTGCTCAACAAGCTGTTCCAGCGCACGTTCTCCGTTGCAAAGGCGGTGCGCTCGGAGACCGACATCGGCGCCGCAACGGTTTCGATGGCCGCTGCCGCGGTGCGGCTGGCCGAGCGCATTTACCCGGGCATCGGCGGCCGGGGCGTGCTGTTCATCGGCGCCGGCGAGATGATCGACCTTGCTGCCGCCCACTTTGCGGCCCGCTCGCCGCGGCTGATCACTTTTGCCAACCGCACGATGGAGCGCGCGCAGGAACTCGCGGAGCGCTTCGGCGGCCGCGCGATCACGCTCAACGACGTGCCGGGGCAGCTTGCCGCGCACGACATCGTGGTGGCTTGTACCGCGAGCCCGCTGCCGATCATCGGCAAGGGGCTCGTGGAGAGCGCGATCCGGGCGCGCAAGCACCTCCCGATGCTGATGGTCGACCTCGCCGTGCCGCGTGACATCGAGGCCGAAGTCGGCAGGCTCGACGACGTGTTTCTCTACACCGTGGATGATCTCGGCAAGATCGCGCGCGAGGGGATGGAGCAGCGCCGGAACGCGGTGGCGGACGCGGAAGCGATCATTGACACCCAGGTCGTGGACTTCATGCACTGGATAGCGACGCGCGAGGCGGTGCCGGCGATCCGCGCGCTGCGCGACGTCGCGGAACGCTCGCGGCGGCACGAGCTCGAGCGCGCGTTGAAGCGGATCGCCCGGGGAGATGACCCGCAGCAGGTGGTGGAGCAGCTCTCCCATGCGCTGACCAACAGGCTGCTGCACGCCCCGACGCGCGCTCTCAATCAAGCCGACGCCGCGGACCGCGAGCAGCTCATCTCCCTGCTCGAGCGGCTTTATCAACTGGGGCGCAAGGAATGAAGGCGAGCATCGCGGCCAAGCTGGCGCAGCTTTCCAACCGGTTGCAGGAGATCGACCGGCTCCTGAGTTCCGAGAACGCCACGGCGGACAGGGAAAACTACCGCCGGCTCGCGCGCGAGCACGCCGAAATCACGCCGGTCGTCGAGCTCTACCGCAAGTACCGCAGCGGCGAGGACGATATCAGGACCGCGCAGGAAATGGCGGCCGATCCCGAGATGCGCGAGTTCGCGGAAGCCGAGATCCGCGAGACCCGCGAACGCCTGGCGGGCATCGAGACCGAGCTGCAGAAGCAGCTGCTGCCCAAGGACCCCAACGACGAGCGCAGCATCTTCCTCGAGATCCGCGCGGGTACCGGAGGCGATGAGTCAGCGCTGTTCTCGGGCGAGCTGTTCCGCATGTACGCGCGCTTCGCCGAGCGCAACGGCTGGCAGGTCGAGGTGATGTCGCAGAGCCCATCCGGGCTCGGCGGCTACAAGGAAATCATCGCCAAGATCGTCGGGCGCGGGGCGTATTCCAGGCTCAAGTTCGAGTCCGGCGGCCACCGCGTGCAGCGCGTGCCGGTGACCGAGACGCAAGGCCGCATCCACACCTCGGCGTGCACGGTGGCGGTGCTGCCCGAGGCGGACGAGATCGCGGACGTCGTGCTCAGCCCGGCGGAGCTTCGCATCGATACCTTCCGCGCCTCGGGTGCGGGCGGCCAGCACGTGAACAAGACCGACTCGGCGATCCGCGTCACGCACCTGCCGACCGGCATCGTGGTGGAATGCCAGGACGACCGCTCGCAGCACAAGAACAAGGCGCGCGCGCTGGCGGTGCTCGCGGCCCGCATCAAGGACAGGCAGATCCGCGAGCAGCAGGCGAAGGTCGCGGCAACCCGCAAGTCGCTGATCGGCAGCGGCGACCGCTCCGAGCGCGTGCGCACCTACAACTTCCCGCAGGGGCGCGTGACCGATCATCGCATCAACCTCACGCTCTACAAGATCAACCAGGTCATGGACGGCGAGCTCGACGAGCTGATCTCGGCGCTTGCCGCCGAGCACCAGGCCGAACAGCTCGCACAGCTCGCAGAAGAAATCCAGCCGGCTTGAGCCGCGCAGCGCACGCCGAGGAGTGTTCTTGCAAACCGTCGTCTTCGCCGCCGCGGTATGGGCAGCCGCCGCGAAAAACCTCTGCGGCACGGTTTTGGCGCCCAATCGCGGCGGTGCGCCGTGATGCGCATTGCCGAGGCATTGCGCGTATCGGGCATAGCCGCGGTCGATGCGCGCGTGCTCTTGCGGTTCGTATTGGGATGGGGCGATGCCCATCTTGCCGCGCGTCCGGAGCAGTTCCTTACCGAGGACCAGCAGGATCGCTATTTCTCGCTGCTCGAACGCCGCCGCGCAGGTGAGCCGGTCGCCTATCTTACCGGGGAGCGCGAATTTTTCAGCCTCGGCTTCAGGGTGACACCCGCGGTGCTGATCCCGCGCCCCGAGACCGAGCTTCTGGTGGAACTCGCGCTTGAGCGCATTGGGCCGGAAGCGCGGGCGCAAGTGCTCGATCTTGCCACCGGCAGCGGCTGCGTCGCACTTGCGATCGCTAGGCACCGGCCGCGCACGCGCGTGACCGCCACCGATTGCTCGCGCGAGGCATTGGATGTCGCCATCGAGAACGCGCGGCGGCTCGACGTGGCCAACGTCACGTTTAAGCTGAGCGACTGGTTCAGCGCGCTCGAGGGTCGGAAGTTTGATCTCATCGTCTCCAATCCGCCTTATGTCGCCGACGGCGATCCGCATCTCGACCAGGGAGATGTCCGGTTCGAGCCCAAGCGCGCGCTCATCGGCGGGGCAGACGGGCTCGACTGCATACGCCACATCGTTGTGCATGCGCGCCGCCATTTCCCGGGCGGGGGATGGCTATTTTTCGAGCACGGCTACGATCAGGGGGCGCGTTGCCGTCGATTGCTCGCACGCGCCGGATTTGCAGGCATCCTTTCACGCGCCGACCTGGCGGGCACCGAGCGCGTGAGCGGAGGATACGCGGTTCGCGCTTGACCCCCTGGCAGATTGGCGATAAAATCTTGAGAAAATCAGTCGGGTATTACGATCGGAGAAAATTCATGGGCATTCAAGATGTTATCAAGGAGCAGGTCACCAAAAACCGGATCGTGCTGTATATGAAAGGATCACCGGACTTCCCGCAGTGCGGATTTTCGGCGAACGCGATCAACATCTTGCGCGCGTGCGGGGTCGAGGATTTCTTTTCGGTGAACGTGCTCGAAGACCCGGAAATCCGCGAGGGAATCAAGGAGTACGCGAACTGGCCGACGATTCCCCAGTTCTACGTCGGCGGCGAATTCATCGGCGGTTCCGACATCATGACCGAGATGTACGAGAGCGGAGAGCTGCAGAAGCTGCTCGAGAAGACGATCGCGTGACGGCACGGCGCTCCATGCAAGAAGCGCCGCCGCGAGACGGCCTCTTTTGTCTGGCGGTGCTACGGATCTGAGCAGCCCGCGCTCCCGGACGGAAACGGGAAACGTCAACCGGGCTTCTTCAGCAGCCGGCGCACCGCCGCGGAAACGATTACCTGCCCGTCGCGAGCGTAGTCCTCGTGGTTTTTCTCGATGTCGCCGATCTCGTAGAGGTAGTTGACCATGATGCCGGCGGCATGACGCATGCCTCGCGGGGAAGTGTCGGCGAGCCAGTTGATGCGCTCCAGACGCGCCCCGTTGTTGAGGTGAAAGCGCGCCACCGGGTCGTAGGGGTGTCCCTCGGTCTTTTCCAGCACCACGTAGCGCGCGGCAAGGTGCAGCAGCACCGGGTGCAGCACGCTGGCGAGCGCGGGCTTCGCGTGCCACTCATCGTCGGCGAGCAGCCGCACCAGCGTCTCCCAGGGCTCGCGGCTTTGCGCTGCGGCGGTGAGCTTGGCGCGGCTCCCGGGACCGAACAGCGAGGCGTCCTTTTGCGCCAGGCGTTCGTCGAGCCAGCGCCGGAACTGCGGCAGCGGGGAGAGCGTGGCAAAGGTCTTGAGCCGGGGCAATTCCTGCAGCAACTGGTCGACCACGCGCTTGATCAGGAAGCCGCCGAAGGACACGCCGCGCAGCCCGGGCTGCGTGTTGGAGATCGAATAGAAATTGGCGGTCGTCGCGTCCTGCGTGTCGAAGGTGGGCGACGCCTCGTCGAGCAGTTCCTGGATGCCCGCCGCCATGCTGCGCGCGAGCGCCACTTCGACGAAAATCAGCGGCTCGTCGGGCATGCGCGGGTGGAAGAACGCGTAGCAGCGGCGGTCGGAATCGAGACGGTTCCTGAGGTCGCTCCACGAACGGATCTCGTGCACCGCCTCATAGGCGATGAGCTTCTCGAGCAGGGAGGCCGGGGAGTTCCAGGTGATGCGCCTGAGCTCGAGAAAGCCGACGTCGAACCAGCTCGCGAGCAGCGCGTATAACTCGTCTTCAAGCGCCTCGATCTCGGGGTATTGCGGCAGCAGGCGCAGGAGGTCGGAGCGCATGTCGACCAGGAACTTGACCCCGTCGGGCAGGGAGTTGAACTGCGTCAGGATCCTCGCGCGCGGGGTTTGGAGCGCCTGTTTCAACGCGAGCTCCGCGCGCCGTCTGGCGGGGTCATCGGACGCGGCGAGAAAGCCCTGGATTGCCTCGTGCAGCCGACGTTGATCGGGCCCGAAGTCGGAGTTGAGCAGCGTGAGAAAGGTGCGCCTGCTCTGCTCGGCCATGCTGCGGTAGGCCTGCGCCAGCGTCGCCGCGCGCTGGCGCGCGGACACCTCGCCGCCCACGCCCTGCGCGCACTCTTCGAGCGTCGCGCGGAGCTTGCGCATCTCGCGCGCGCTGAATTCGACGCCGCGGGCCTCCGCACCGCGCCGGCGCGTGAGCCGCTGCCACAGCCGGCGCAACCTCGTCGCGCCGCCGGAGCCTGTCGCCGGGGCGGCGGGTGCAGGGATGTCGCTGTCGGGGACCATCGTCTTTACCGTGCCTTCGCGACGAGCACTGACTGTGCGTCGCACCTGCTATTCAACGTAGCACCAATCGCAGCGGCTGCCAATTCCCCGGTTGTGCCGGCGGCGCGTGAGCCGCCCGACCGCGACGCGGGCTCGCGTTTTCATCCGAAGCGAGTAGAATAAGGTGCTCTTTCCTCAGGGAATTCGCGGTTCGCTTTTCATCATCCTTCACAGGGGGCTCCTATGAATCGCATGGCAGCGGCGGGAAATCTGGCCGTAGGCGGCAAACTGCGCATGACTCCTTCCGAAGCGTTCGTGGAGACGCTTCTCGCGCAGGGGGTGAAGGACGTGTTCGGCATCGTGGGTTCCGCCTACATGGATGCGCTTGACCTTTTTCCTGGGGCGCGCATCCGCTTCGTCTCAGTCGCGCACGAGCAGAACGCGGCGCACATGGCCGATGGCTACGCGCGCGCGACCGGACGCCACGGGGTGTGCATCGGGCAGAACGGTCCGGGCATCACCAACTTCGTCACCGCGATCGCGGCGGCCTACTGGGCGCATTCTCCGGTGGTGGCGATTACCCCGGAGTCGGGCAGCCTCACGATGGGGCTGGGGGGCTTCCAGGAGACCGAGCAGATGCCGATCTTCTCGAAGATCACCAAGTATCAGGTCCACGTGAGCTCAGCGCCGCGCATGGCGGAGCTCACGCACCGCGCTTTCACCATTGCGATGCACGAGCGCGGCCCGGTGCAGGTGAACATCCCGCGCGATTATTTCTACGGCGAGTGCGACTACGAGATCCTGCCGCCGCAGAAGACCGAGCGCTCTGCCGGCGGGCCGGCCTCGCTCGATGCCGCGGCGAAGATGCTCGCCAGGGCCCAATTCCCGGTCATCGTCTCGGGCGGCGGCGTGATCTTCTCCGGGGGCGTCAAGGAGTGCACGGCGCTCGCCGAGTATCTGAGCGCGCCGGTGGTGAATTCCTACCTGCATAACGATTCGTTCCCCGCCTCGCACCATCTTGCGTGCGGGCCGCTCGGCTACCAGGGCTCGAAGGCGGCGATGCGGCTCATCTCCCGCGCCGACGTGGTGCTCGCGCTCGGCAGCCGCCTGGGGCCGTTCGGCACGCTGCCCCAGCACGGCATGGACTACTGGCCGAAGAGCGCGAAGATCATCCAGATCGATGCCGATCAGCGCACGCTGGGCCTGGTGAAAAAGATCTCGATCGGCATCTGCGGGGACGCGAAGCTCGCCGCGGCCGGGCTGCTCGAGCGCCTGAAGGCGATGGGCAAGCGCGAGCCCCACCAGGGGCGGCTTGCCGAAATCAGGAAGGAAAAGCAGGCGTGGACCAAGGAGCTCGCGGAGTGGCCCTCTCCCAACGCGAAGGGCCGCATCGGCCCGCGCCAGGCGCTCGCGGCGCTCGCTCGCGCGCTGCCGAAAAACGCGATGGTCTCCACCGACATCGGCAACGTGTGCTCGGTCGCGAACTCGTACCTCAACTTCGAGGCCGCGCCTTCGTTTCTTGCGGCGATGAGCTGGGGCAACTGCGGCTACTCGTATCCCGCGGCGATCGGCGCCAAGGTGGGTCGCCCGGAGCGGCCCGCGATCGCCTACGTGGGCGACGGCGCCTGGGGGATGAGCATGGCGGAGGTGATGACCTGCGTGCGCGAGGACATCCCGGTCGTGGCGGTGGTGTTCAACAACGGGCAATGGGGCGCGGAGAAAAAGAACCAGGTCGACTACTTCGAGAACCGTTTTCTCGGCACCAACCTGCGGAATCCGAACTTCGCCGAGGTGGCGAAAGTGATGGGAGCGAAAGGCGTCACGGTGGATCACGTCGACGAGCTCGGGGATGCGTTGCGCGATGCGGTGAGATCGGCAAAGCCGACGGTGATCAACCTGATGCTTACCCAGGAGCTGGGCGAACCGTTCCGCCGCGACGCGTTCCGACCGCCGCGCCGCCTGCTGCCCAAGTACCGGAAGTACAGCGCCAAGCAGTACCGCTGACGGACACGCGCTATCAGGGAAGCGCCGCGGCGGCCCTGATCTTGTTTCGTGGGGCTGCAAGCGCTTGCGCCGTTGCGGCGGAGTTGTTACGCTGGGCGTGTTGCAATCACCCGTGGTGAACCACACGGAACCCCGCCACACCGTCAAACTGAGCGACGTCGCGCGCCACGCCAAGG
>JACQGO010000197.1 GCA_016199485.1 Betaproteobacteria bacterium | reverse complement strand
TTCATACAGCCGCGAAATCCCCTCCACCCCCTTCATCCGCACCACCGCAAACTTGCCCTTGCCCATCGGCTTCGATACAAATTCAAAACGCTTCTGATCCCCCAGCTTCTCTTCCAGTCCAGCCATGGTCGTATCCTCTCAAACTCGAAGCGGCCTCTATCCAAGCTTCTCAGCGAATGGCGGGAATCACGGCGACGCACCGAAGGCAAAATACCCGCGGACCTCACGGCGCCAGCAACAACACCTTGACCTGGCTCGGCACCAGGCTTACGCCCGGGCAGTCGGTCGAGTTCTGCAGATTCATGCTGGTCATGCGCGTCGCGGGCATGCCGCCCACCAGCACGGTGAACGCGCCCGTGAGCGGCCGGGTGGGCCCCATCACCGTGCCCGATGCCACTCCCAGCATGACGCCGGGGTTGTCGCCGTTGCTGAGCACGACCTCGGTGCCGAGATTGTGAGCCGGGGTTCCGCCCCACAATACGTTATAAGCCGCGGGCACCCCCATCATGTCGGTCGATATGTTCGGGTACGGCACCGGTATCGGCGCCGGCGCCATCGGCGTGATGCACACGTCCGGAAACCCGAGATTCATGCCGCCCATCTGCGTGTTTGCAAACATATTCCTCCCTAGCCCACGTGTATCTGCTCGCCGTCCATCTTGACCAGCTCTTCCGCGGTGACCAGCGTGTATTTCGCGTGCAGCGCGAGGTTTTTCTCGGCTTCGTAATCGATCTGCCCCGCCTTGACCTGGTCGATCTCGTCCACCCGCCTGATGCTGCGCGCAACCCGCTGGTAGAAACGCTCCAGCACCGAATCAAAAGTGCCCGCCACCAGCTTGATCTTCTCGATCCCCGCCTGCAACAGCGTGCCGGCAAAGGACAAACGCTCGACTGCGACGTCCGCGGCGAGCGCGTTCATCGCAATGCTCCCTGCATTGAGCGCGATTTCGCCGGCGGTGGCGACCTCGACACCATCGCGCGCGCTCGTGCGTAGCCTCCCGCCGTCGACGATCAGGCTCGTGTCGCCGGTGAACCTGATCGCGTTGGCAATGGCGTGCGTGCGCTTGAGCACCGCCAGGACGTAGCACTCGCCGCCTCGCTCGGCCGCGGTCAGCACCCGGTCGCCCAGGGCCGGTTGCAGCAGGCAGCTCGCCGCGACGTTCGCACTGCGCACCCCGCTCGCGCTGCGCACCTTGACGTTTTCGCCTGCGGCGACGACTGTTCCATATTCCTGGATCACGCTCAGCGCCTCGAGCTTCATTGCCAGATCGCCCATGACATCTCTCCCGTCGTTTCGAGAATTCGTTATGCCGGCGGCCGCCAGTCTTCCGCCTCGACCAGCTCCGGATCGTCACCCAGGGCGGCCTCGCGGTTTGCGCCGGCCCACCGCGCTCCCTCCAGCCGCGCCCGGTGGAACTTGGCGCGAAAGAGCTGCGCCCGCGAGAAATCCGCTTCCCGCATGTCGGCGTGCGAGAAATCGCAGTAGGTCAGGTCCGCCCCCGCGAACCGCGCCTTGGCGCCCGAGGCCCTGGTGAAGATCGCCTGATACAGGCCGCAACCCGAGAAATCCGCCTCTCCGATACCGGCCTCGATGAACATCGCCTGCTTGAGGCTCGCCCCTGCCGCGGCCATGCGGCCCGCACGCGCCGAGATGAACAGCGCGTTGTCGGCCCTGGCGCGCGCCAGCAGCGCGCCCTCGAGGTTCGCGTCCTTGAAGTTGCACTGGACGAGGTCGGCACCGCTGAAATCCGCGCCGGCGAGCTCGGCGCCGATGAACTGCGAGAGCCGCAGGTTCATGCCCGAGAATTTCTGGCCCGAGAGCTTCGCCTTGACGAATATCGTCATCTCGCAGCTCGCCCCGGCGAGACTGGCGCCGCTCAAATCGGACTCGTAGAGCACGGTCTGCTTCATGTTCGCGCCGGAGAAATTCGCCTTCGCAAGCTCGCTCTGAAGGATCGAGGTCCGGTCCAGATTCGCACGCGAAAAATCGGCCCCGCCCAGCCCGGCTTTGATCAATGCGGCGACGATCAGGTTGGCGCCGGCGAACTTCGCGCCGGACAGGTCGCACTCGATCATCTTGCAGTTGGCAAGATAGGCGTCGCCGAGATCCGCGCCGGCCATCCCGCACTGGTTCATGGCGGTGAGGTGAGCGTGCGCGCCGTTCAGCTTCGCTTTCGCCAAGTCGCACTTCATGAAAATCGATTCATCGAGCTTCGCGCCCGCGAGGTTTGCCCCGGGGAAAAGGACCTCCTCGAAGATCGCGCCGGAAAGATCCGCGCCCGACAGATCCATCCCCGAGAAGTCGAGCTTCGAGATCAGCTCCCCCTCGTGGACGGCGGTCGTGAGCTCGTCGCGGGTCATTTTTCCTTCCTGTCCTTGAGCAGCGTCCGCTTCAGGTTGGCACGGCTGAGATCCGTGCCTTCGTCCGTCCTGATCTTGAGCAGATCGGCCATGCACAGGTTCGCGCCGCGCAGCCTCGCGCCGCCAAGCTTCGCTTTCTGCAACACGCCTTCGCGCAGGTTGATGCCGGTGAGGTCGGCGTGCTGCAGATCGGCTTTGGCGAGCCGCATCCCGGCAGCCTGGGCCTGGCGCAGGTCGGCGCGCTGCAGCCGCGTCTCGGAGAGATCCGCCTTTTGCATCGTTGCGCCGGGAAATTTCGCGCCGGTGAGATCGGCGCCGCGGAGATTGGCGCGATCGAGCCTCGCGCCGCTGAAATCTGCGCCCGGGAAAGCACTTTCCTTCACCGCGCACAGCTTTTCGAGGCGGGCGCCTGCAAACTTCACGTTGGCGCCTTTTGCGCCGACGAACGTTGCGCCCTCCAGTCGCGCGCCGCTGAAGTCGCTGCCCTCCACCCTGCACTGGAGAAACAGCGCCTTGGTGAGATCGGCGCCGGCGAAATTGGTCCCCGCGAGATCCATCTCCGGTATTCCCTCCCCGGGCTCCGGGGCTGCTTGCGCGGGGTCGGGCTTGAGGTCGACCTCGAGCAACTTGACCTCGCGCGCCGTCACCCCGGAGAAGTTCGCGCCGGCGGCCTTCGCCCCGAGCAGGTCGGCCTGCGCGAGATTGGCGTGCGAGAGGTTCGCGCCGCGCAGATTCGCGCCCGCCAGCGTGGCCTTGGTGAAATCCGCGCGCTGCGCGCTTGTCCCCGTGAAATCGGCAAACCCGAGGTTTGCGCCGGCGAGCTTTGCGCCGTCGAGCCTGGCGTTGTTGAACCTCGCCCGCGCCAGCACCGCGCCGGACAGGTTCGCCCCCGAAAGATTCGCGCCCGAGAAATCGGCGCCGTCGAGCAGCGCCCCGGCGAAATCCGCGCTGCGCAGATCCAGCCCCGACAGATCGGCGGCGGTGAGGTCTCTTCCCGCAAAGGATTTTTTTCGGGCGTGCGCGGCGGCGATTTCCTGTTTCACGCGCGCCGCATCTTCCGGCGCAAGCAAAGCCGCGGGCGGAAACATGTGGGCATTCTTCTGGTACATCTCCTGCATGCGCTGGTTGGCTTCGACGAGCCTGCGCTGCAGTTCAGGATCGGCAAGCCTGCGCTCGGCCTCCGACACATCCGCTCCCATCTGTTTCGCCAGTTGCAGCTGGGCTTTGACCTGATCGAGCGAGACCGGCCGGGGCGGCCCGCCGCCCTGCTTTCTAACGTCGGTTACCAACTTCTCGTAATCGAGGTTCTGCTGCTTGCATACCTCTTTCAGCCTGGCTTCCGCCTCGGCTTTTTTCGCCATCGCCTCGGCTCTTGCCTGCTCGGCCATCTTGTTCATTTTCTCCTGGAACTCGGGAAGCTCTTCCAGGCTCGGCGGCGGCAGGTCAGGCGGCAGCGTCTGCGCGAGCGCCTTGTCGAGTTCGCTCAGATCCGGCGGCGGGGCATTGCTCTGCCTGCTCGTCTCGAGAATCTGCTCCCGCGCCCTTCTCAGCTGTTCCTTGGCTTTCTCCAGTTCCCTTTCCGCCTTGCGGCGCAGGTTCTGGCGCATCGAACCCTTCGAGGTGACCAGGGCCTGCATTTCGTTGGCTTCTTCGGGCACGGGTGAACCCTCCGGTAACGGCGGCAGGAGCGGCTTGTCGTTGAGCGCGTGAACCGCGCCCTTCTTCCTGTCGAGCCGCAGCCGCAGTATTTCGCGGTAATGCTCTGCCGGTTTGGGCTGGCCCATGCGCTCCGCGCCGACGACGATCTGCAGGATGTCTTCGGCGTCATCGGTCGCGACCTCCGTGACCCCGCGGTATACGAGAATGCCGCGCTCGGCGTGCGGAAACAGCCACAGCGTGTCCGGATGCGTCGTGATCTCGCGGAACGCTTCGCCCTGCGCGCTCTTCTGGTTGATGAAGCAACGCACCGCCACGCCCGGCAGCCTGCCTTGCACCAGCGGTTTCCCCGGGTGCATTCCCGCGATCTCGAACGCCTCGTCGCCCTTGAAAAACCCGGGTAGCCACTGGTCTTCCGGCGCGGCATTAAAGATCGTCCAGTCCATGTCGGCGGCATAACCCGGAAAGCGCGTCTCCAGCCACTTCTGGTCGTAGGTGCCGGCCTTGGAGAAGCGCTGCGGCCACGTGAAATCGAGCGCGCCGAAGCCCGCCGGTGCCGGTCGGTCGCCCGGCGAAACGACGAGGTGCTGCGGATGCTCGACGTTGGGCAGAGGAATCGGTTCTTTCGCGGCTGCGGCGTCCGCCACAAATCCCTTGCCCGACGGATTGGGCGCGTAGCCCGGGCCGCCGAACGCGTTCTCGTACGAGATCCCCATTTCGGCAAACGGCTCCGGGTCGGTCATGGTGGCAACGCCGGCCCGCTTTTTCCAGTAGCGGTCGCCGAACACATAGAGCGTCTTCGCGAGGGGGCCGATCTTGAAGCGCACCTGTGCCGCGGACTTCTTCGCGCCGCCGGGGATATGGCACTTGCCCCTGACCAGCACCTCGCCGCGGACCTTGGGCATGCACATGTCGAGTATCGCGTCCTTGCCAAGCTCCTGCGCGACGAATTTCCACATCGCGACCTCCGGCAGCATCCGCTCGGGCTGCGCGAAGGGAAAAAATACCGCGACGGTCGCGGCGAGCCAGCACTTGCCGCCTTCCTCATAGGGTTTGTGCAGCAGCGCAAGCCGCTGTGGCTTGATGGTCTTCATGTTCCGGAACGCGTGCGAAGATGGTCTTTCGCGGGGACCTGAAATCGCCTGTCCCCTCCGGCTAGTTGAACATCGTGAAGCCGTAGACGAGGTTGGAAAGCCCGCCCGTCACCACGCTCAACGCGGTGGTTCCGATCTGTGCGCCGGTGGTGACGTCGGTCTTGAGCGTGTTCACCTTGTTCTCCCACCCGTAGTGGGCGGTAACCTTGCCGCCGAGAATTGCGTCGAGCACTATCGCGGACTGGATATTGAAGGCGAGCGCCATGTTGATCAACCCGTTGAGACCCACATGGAGCTGGAGCCGCTGACCGATGAACATCGCTTCGGTCGCGCCCAAGAACAACGTGTCGGCAAAGCCTGCCGTTATATCAGACTTCTTGGCGTTGAACAGTTGCTTTGTTTCTCCATTGACCTTGACCACGAAGTCCTTTTTTACGTCGAACGTGCAGGTGCCCGCCGAAGCGGTCAGGGTGAGGTCCTGTTTCGTCGCCGTGATGTTTACGTTGTTTTCAGCCGTCAACGCCAGGTCCCCGGCCTGCGCAGATGCGCTGCCGGTCACGCTGCCCGCTTCGACGTTCATGCTGCCGCCCGCCTTGAGCAGGGCGTTGCCGGTGGTGGCGCGCAGATCGAGGTTGCGGGTATTGGCGGTGAGGCGAACGTTGTTGGCCGCCGCCATCCCGAGATCGGCCTTCTCCGCCGTGAGACCGAGGTCCCCGCT
>JACQGO010000196.1 GCA_016199485.1 Betaproteobacteria bacterium | reverse complement strand
GCTGGGGTGGTTGCGAGGAGAGTGCTGCAGCCCGACCACCCCGTCGCTTCGCGTCGCCCCTCCTCGACGAGGAGGGGAAGACACTTCGTTAGCCGCCCCGAACGTTGCACTTGGAACTTGAGACCAAGCCTTAACATAATGAGATTTGTCTTCGAGCTTATCCGCGTTGATCTGCGTTCATCTACAGTTTCGGAAACTCAGTCGACTCGCGCGCCCGAGTCTTTCACCACCTTCGCCCACTTCGCGTAGTCCTTCCTGATCACCTCGGCGAACTCCTCCGGCGTGCCGCCGACCGCTTCGGCGGTACGCGCATTGAGCATCTTCACCAGTTCAGGCGACCGGATCGCCCTGTTCAGCTCCGCGTTGACGCGGGCGACGGCCCCCTTGGGCGCTCCCCTCGGAGCCAGGATGCCGAACCAGTTGATCACCTCGTAGCCTGGCACGGTCTCCGCGATCGCCGGCAAGTCCGGGAACGCCGCCGCACGCTTCGGGCCGGTGACCGCCATGCCGCGCATTCGTCCCGCCCGCACCTGCACCGACAGCGGAACGGCGCTCGAGATCGTGAGCCTGACCTGGCCGGCGAGCATGTCCGTGATCATCGGCCCCACGCCCTTGTACGGGACGTGCACGATGTCGACCCCGCCCATGCTCTTGAACAATTCCATGGCGAGATGGCTCGACGATCCGCTCCCCCCCGAGCCGTAGTTGAGTTGCCCGGGACGCGCCCTGGCGTACTCGATCAGCTCTTTCACCGACTTCGCCGGCAGCGCCGGGTGCGCGGCCATCATCAGCGGTACCGCCACGAACTGGATCACCGGCACGAAGTCCTTGATCGCGTCGTAGCTCACCTTGCGGTAGAGATGCGGGTTGATCACGTGCGGGATCGAGGTGAACAGCAGCGTATAGCCGTCGGGATTGGCCCGAGCCGCAATCTCGGTCGCGATCAGCCCGCCGGCCCCCCCGCGGTTGTCGACCACCACCTGCTCGCCGAGCGCTTCGGTGAGCTTCTGCGCGGCGATGCGCCCGAGAATATCCGCCGCGCCGCCCGGCGGGAATCCCACGACCAGCCGGATCGGACGATCGGGATATTTCTGCGCCCCCGCCGCCGGCACGAGCGATGCAACGGCAACCGCTGCGAGCAGCGTGCCCAGTATGCGCTGTTTCATGCTGTCCTCGTCATGTCGTGATCTTTTCACCGCGTTTTTTCCTCATCTGCTTGCTGCATCCGCGCTCCGACTCAGGCATGCTTCCACCGCGGAAGCGACGCTCCCGGCAATCGACTTGCGCGTGACGGGATCGCGCATGCGCAGCTCCTCGTCGCGGTTCACGATCACGCCCGCCTCAAACAGCAACGCCGGCGTGTCGGCACCTTTCAGCACCGCGAGGTTGTCGAAATAGTGTACGCCGTTCTCGCGGTCGGCGAACGGCCGGTTCTCGCCCAGCACCGGGTCGGCATGATACAGCGACGGCCTGAATCCCGCGCGCCTGAGCTCCGCGCCGATCGCGGAAGCGCATCCGAGGCTGCGCTTGAGATGCCCGTTGCGGCGCGAAACAAACAGCGAAAACCCGGAGAACATGTCGCTGTACTGGCGTTCCGCACCCTCGTGCGTCCACGTCGCGAGATAACGCGGCCGCACCGAATCGTGGTGTACCGAGATGAACAGGTCCATGCCCTGCGCCTCGCGCGGCCTCCGCCCGAGATCGTCGGCGAGCCCGTCCTCTCCGATCAGTTTCGTCTCGTGCCCCTTGTTCCTCAACGCGCGTTCGATCTCGCGCGCGAGATCGCGGTTGAACTCGAACTCCGGCACGCCGCGCGCGCTGATCGCGCCGGGCTCGGCGAGATAATGCCCGACGTCGATCGCGATGCCCGCGGCGACCACGCCCGCCGGGGCAACCCAGAGTACGAGCAGGAGTGCGCCTCGTAGGGTGGGCACAGCCCACCGTCCATGCGTTCGCCGTGTCCGGCGGTGGGTTCCACCCACTCTACGCATCCACGGCGCGAGCAGCGGGCATCTACCATCCCAGAACATACGCGGGCCGCCGTGGATCCGCACCCCCGTGCAGCACGCCATGCCTGCGGTCGGCGACGATGGTGCACACTGCGCCGGCAAGCCAAGTCCAGTCGTCCCACCAGTGGATCTTGTGCCCGCGGCCCGCCAGCTCGTCCCCCACCGTTTTCGCGATGCGCGACTCGAGGTAGAGCCGCCCCGGAAAATAGTTGTGCGGCTCGAACGAACTGGGATAGCTGTAGGTCGCGAAGCGCGGCGCCTCGATCGCGGTCTGCGGATCCATGCCGAACACGTTGATGTTGAGGAACACCTGCAGCATCGCCTGCGGCTGCACGTCGCCG
Source organism: Betaproteobacteria bacterium (assembly GCA_016199485.1). Classification (GTDB taxonomy): domain Bacteria; phylum Pseudomonadota; class Gammaproteobacteria; order Burkholderiales; family SG8-41; genus JACQGO01. The sequence continues at coordinate 9,570 of JACQGO010000196.1, read as the reverse complement.
CCCGGGGTGCCGAACGGCATATACACCTTGCCGCCCCTGAACGCCATCGCGGGATTCGGCGTCAAGCGCGGACGCTTGCCCGGGGCAACCGATGAGGGATGCGCGGGGTCGGCCCACGACTGCGTGCCGCGCCCCGAGCAGTGTATCCCGACGCCGGGAATCACGGGGGTCGTGTTCGAGCCGTCGCTCGGCGTAGCGGAAAATGCGTTGCCGTGGCGGTCGATCACGCACACGTACGAAGTGTCGCCCGGCCCCGGCGCGTCATCGGGCCGTGGCGCGGGTACGCAACGCGGCGCAAGCTGCGCGAGCGACCGCGGGTCCCCGGCCGGCGGCATTTCGGGCCATGCCTTCTCGATGCTCAAGAGCGAGCGCCGCCACGCCGCGTAGCTCTCCGACATCAGCGCCGCGATCGGCACATCCACGAAGCGCGGATCGCCGAAATGGTGGTGGCGGTCGGCAAAGGCGAGCTTGAGCGCCTCGGTTACGACGTGGATGTAGTCCGCGGAATTGTGCCCCAGCGCCTTCAGGTCGTAGCCCTTGAGCACGTTCAACGCGATGGGCATCACCGGGCCCTGCGACCACGGCCCGCAGGCGTGGACCTCGATGCCGTCGAAGCGCGTCCTCACGGTGGGCTCGAAGCGCACGCTGAAGCCGGCAAAGTCCTCGTAGCGCATGAGACCGCCGCATTTCTGAATGAATTTCACCGTTTCGCGCGCGATGTCGCCCTTGTAGAACGCGTCGCGCGCGGCCCTGAGCCCCGCCTTCCGCCCCTTGCGGCGCGCGGCCCTGCGCTCCTCGTCGGCCATGTGCTGCAGCGTGCGGCCAAGCTCGGCCTGCACGAAGATTTCTCCAGCCTGCGGCGGCCCGCCTTTCGGGAGATAGACCTTGCGGTTCGAGGGCCAGCGCTCGTAGGAAGCGCGGTTCGCGCGGATGAACTCCGCCATCAGCGGATACATCGGGAAACCGTCGCGCGCGAAGCGGGTCGCCGCGGACGCGACCTCATCGAAGCTCATGGTGCCGAAACGCTCGAGCGCGGTGATCCACGCGTCGGGCGCCGCCGGCACGACGCAGCGCTCGACCCCGACCGGGATCTTTCCTCCGTGGCGCTGCATGAAGTAGTCGGGGGTCACCGCCTTCGGCCACACGCCGAGCCCGTCAATGCAGTGCACCTTGCGGTTTTTCGCGGTGTAGATGATCTGCAGGGCGACACCGCCGAAGTTCACTTTGTCGGTCTGCAGCACGCCGATCGCGATCCCCGCCGCGACGCCCGCATCGACCGCATTACCGCCCGCTTCGAGGATCTGGAATCCGGCGTGCGCCGCGAGATAATGGCCGGCGGAGATCACGTGCCGGGTGCCCATGATCGTGGTGCGACTCGAAACCATATCGTTTCTTCGCCAGGCTCCCATCCCAGTTCAAGACTTGCCGCAGGACAGCCGGCAACCGAAGCTTACGCGCCGCGCGATCACTGCGGCTTGATGCCCAGTTGCGCGAACAGCCCGCCCCACTTCTGGCCTTCGGCTTTGAGGAACGCGGCGTATTCCTGAGGCGTTCCGCCTACTACTTCTCCACCGCTCGCCTCCAGCTTGTCCCTGAACGCGGCCGCGCGCGCGACCGCCGCAATCTCGCGGGAGAGACGATCGACGATCGCGCGCGGCGTGCCGACCGGCACCAGTATGCCGTATACGCCGGTGCGCGCGTCGTATCCCGGCACAATTTCGCTCACCGCCGGAACGTCGGGCAGGATCGGCGAGCGCTTCGCGCCGGTCACCGCGAGCGGCCGCAGGCGCCCCGATTTGAGCATCGGGATCGCCGACACCAGGTTGGGGGGATAAATCTCGATCTGTCCCCCCATCGTGTCGGCGACCGCCTGGGAGCTCGCCTTGTAGGGAATCTCCTGCAAGTCGATGCCAGCCATGGATTTCAACAACTCGAGCGTCAGGAACGCGGAGCTGCCGCGGCCTGAAGAGCCGTAGCGCAACTTGCCGGGCTGCGACTTCGCCTGCGCGATCAGTTCCTTGAGCGAGCGCACCGGAACGCCCGGATAGACGCAGATCACGTTCGCCGCGAGCACCACCAGGCTCACGGGCGCGAAATCCCTGGGATCGAACGGCAGTTCCTTGTAGAGCATGGGTCCCGTCACCAGGCTGAGCGTCCCGAGCAGCAGCGTATGACCGTCGGCGGTCGCCTTGCCCACGATCTGGTTCGCGATCCCGCTATTCGCGCCTGGACGATTCTCGACCACGACCGTCTGTCCCAGCCGCTCGGAAAGGTGATCCGCAAGTAGCCGTGCCGTGATATCGGTGGTGGTGCCTGGCGTAAACCCGACCACGATCCGGACCGGTCGCGCAGGGTAGGTTTCCGCCGCCCAAGTCAGCACCGCCGTGCAGCCCAGGGCCAGCGCCAGCATGCCCCCCATCGCTGAACGTCGCGTCATCTGGATTCCGTCCTCCATCGTTCACCGGTAAGCCCGCTAACCCACGAAGCGCTCGAACGCGCGGACCCAGTTCTCCCCGAGGATCATGCGTATCTCGCGCTCCCCGTAACCCCGCGCAAGCAACCCCTTCGTCAGGTTCGGCAGCTTCTCAATCTTCTCGAGGTCCCTGGCGTAATCCTGCTTGAAGTAATCCTCCAAGCTGCCGAAGATGTCGGGGCGCAGCGTGCGGTTGCGGCGCGACTGCGGCAAGGGCTCGCCCTGTTGTTTGTGCGCTTCGACGTAATCGAGCCCCAGCCCCATGGCACCCTTGCCGAATTTGCGCGTGATGTAATCGACGTGGTCAAGCATATGCCCGAGGCTCGGGTTTTGTGGCGCAACCGTGCACGGCAGCGCGTTCAAGCCGATCACGCCGCCTTTTTGCGCCACCACCGCGAGAACCTCGTCTTTCTTGTTGCGGTCGTTCGGCGTGACCGCGTAGGCGTTGGCGTGGGTGACGACCGGCGCGTGTGCGAGCTGCACGGCGTCGAGCGAGGTCTGGTGCCCGGAATGGGACACATCGAGCATCATCGGCAACTCGTTCACCGCGGCAATCAGGTCTTTACCCAGGAAAGTCACGCCGCCGTCGCGAAGCTCGCCGCATCCGCTACCCATCAAATTGGCGAACGTATAACACAAGCCGAGCACGCGGAACCCGAGACGATACATGACGCCGACGCGCTGCAGATCCTTTTCGATCATGTCCGCCGCCTGGGTGATCAGCACCATCGCGATCTTGCCCTGCTGCTTTGCGCGGCGAATGTCGGCGGCGGTTGTCGCAAGCGTGAGCACCGGACTCTTCTCGATCTTCCTGAGCGCGGCTTCGGTGCGCCGCAGCGTATCGTCCCACGTAGCCGGCGACACCACGCTCAGAAAGCCGGCGCTGACGCCGCCCTCGATCAACGCGGTAGTGTAGGGTTCATCCAGCGTGTAATAAGGTGTGAGCGCGTCGAGGACGATCGCCTCACGGTGGATTTCCGCGACATCGGGCTGCAACTGCGTTCTTTCCCCACTCATATCATCCTCCCTGCCACGATACGCCCCTCAAAAAAAACCGTATTAGCATGGTAGCGCCGCTCGGTGAGGGCCGATCGCCATACGAGCCCGGTGCGGCGCGTCGTGCGGCGGCATCCATGTCCATCGCGCACCAGATTTTCAAGTGTGGGCAGAGATTCACGCATCGGCAGCAAGAGCCTCGTGGTGATAAGTGTATCTAATAACGCGCACCAGATCCGGTAATGATGGCGCCTGACCCCTTTGCCATTCTGGCTCGCGGAGCGCATAACATAGCATGGCAGCGGAAGCGGCGGCCACCGACGCGGGAGCGGGTGACGCGGGGGGCGCCGGTCGCGGATCCGCTTGCCCACAGGAGGAGCCTCAATGCGTATCATCGGAATAAGCTTGCGTGGTGGCGCCGCCTTGACGTTAATGGCGTACATGGTCGCGGGCGCCGTGGCCCAAAGTTATCCGGTTAAAGCGGTGCGCATTATTTCGCCGTTCTCTCCCGGATCCAGCTCGGACATCGTCGGGCGGCTGCTGGCGCAAAAGCTCACGGGGTCGTGGAGCCAGACGGTTCTGGTGGAAAACAGGACCGGCGCGGGCGGCACGATCGGAATCGCGCATGTCGCGAAATCGCCTCCGGATGGATACACGTTGCTGATGGGCGGCGTGACAGTGGCGACCAGTCCCAGCCTCTTCAAGAACCTCCCGTACGACACGTTGCGCGACCTCGTCCCGGTGATCCTGATCGTGCGGGCCCCGAGCGTGCTTACCGTCCATCCGTCGTTGCCGGTCAAATCGGTAAAGGAGCTGATTGTGTTCGCGCGCACCCGACCGGGGCAGCTCAATTATTCATCCTCGGGGTTCGGCACGCCGGGCCACCTGGCCGTCGAGTTGTTCAACGGGATGACCGGCACGAAGTTCGTGCACGTGCCCTACCGCGGGCCTACCGAAGCCCTCACGGAACTCCTGACCGGACAGGTTCAGGTCGCAATCACCAGCGTTGTTTCGGCGATGCCTTTCGTACGTTCGGGCAGGCTTCGGGCGCTTGGAGTCACGGGAGCCAGGCGCATCAACGAGTTGCCCGACCTGCCGCCCGTCAGCGAGGCGGGGGCCCTTCCAGGGTACGAGGTCTACGTTTGGTATGGACTGCTCGCGCCCGCCGCCACTCCCGCCGACACGATCAGGAAGGTCAACCAAGATGTGAGGCAAACCGCCCGGCTCCCGGAAATCAGCGGCAAGCTCGCCGCGCATGGCAGCGAACTGGTGCTTGGTACGCCCGAAGAGTTCGGCCGTTTCCTGCACGATGAGATAACGAAATGGCGCAAGGTGATCAAGGAGTCGGCGGCCGCCGTCAACTGACACGTGCGCATTGCCCGCCGGCGTCCGCTCTGCGGCGGCCGGCATGACCGGCATCAGCGGTCCCGGGGCCCTCAGCGTGAGCCCTTCGCCGCGGGCGCCGGGTGACCGATGATGAACTGTCCACGTGTCCAGGGCACGAACTGCACCATCGCGTCCAGGCATTCGGCTGCGAGGATGCGGCACGATGTTCGTGCAATCTGCCCCGGAAGAGAGCCGAACTCTCCGGAACGCGCGATGAGGAAAATCTGCCGGTTGAACGGCGTGTCCGAAAACGGCACCGCCTTTATGCCGTAATACTGCGACCGCACCTGCAGCAGGCACAGTGGTGTCGCGATCGCCCAGCCGACGCCCGCGCGCACCAGCGCCACCAGCGCATCCGTGGCATCGACCTCGACTACCTGCGGCGCGCGCAGCCCGAGCCGCCGCAGATGCCGTTCGATCTGGTTCCCGATCTGGGAGCGCGCCGAGAACCGCACCAGCGGGTAGCTCACCGCGAGCGCCTTGAGATCGGTGGCCGCTCCCGTGCGCCCCAGCTTCTCCGGCAGCAGGACCACGAACGGCTCGGTGAGCACGGGATGGCGCTCCAAGCCGTCGATGTCGTCGAGCGCATCGCTGGTAATGATGAGATCGAGATTGCGGCTGAGCAGCCCCTCGGCCTGATCGTGCGCAAGGCCCGATAGAAAAGTGATGCGTGTCGCGTCCTTGAGCAACGCGCGGATGAGGCTCGGGCCGACCGTGGACGCGAACGAATCGATGATGCCGATCCGCAGCTCCGGTATCTTCTCCGAGCCCGCCTGTCGCACGAGCGTCACCAGCGCTTCGGCGTCCTCGATCACGCGCGCCGCGTGCCGCTGCAGGACCGTGCCCGCCGCAGTGAGCCTGAGCGGACGCGCGGCGCGATCCACCAGCACCGCACCGAATTCCTCTTCCGCGAGGCGCACGATCTGCGACACCGCGGACTGCGTGATGCCGAGCTTTCTTGCCGCGGCGCTCATGCTGCCGGTCACGCTGACCGCGAAGAACACCTTGAGCGCGCGCAAGGTGACTGTAGGGGAAAATCGCGAGCGCATGGACCGAGGATCTGCGAAACGTGCAACCTCCGGGGGAAACCGCCATTCGTGCACTATTAGTATAACTTATTACGTGACGCAGCCTGGGTTATCCCGCGGATCGGCGAGCAGGGCATGCGCAGCCCAGCCGATATAATTGGAGAATCTGATCTGGCACGTGTTTTTCTCCGATTCAGGATGCGTTATTCGATCCTTACGCTTGCCCGCAACGCGCTCTCTTACCACGAGAACTGGCCGCGGGCGTGGCGCAGCCCCGCACCCAGGCCGGAATACGACGTGGTGATCATCGGCGGCGGCGGGCACGGGCTGGCGACCGCCTACTATCTTGCCAGGAACCACGGCATTACCAACGTCGCGGTCCTGGAGAAAGGGTACCTCGGCGGCGGCAATACCGGGCGCAACACCACCATCGTGCGCTCCAACTATTACCTCGATGCCAACGCGCATTTTTACGAGCACTCGCTCAAGCTGTGGGAGGGACTCTCCGCGGACCTCAACTTCAACGTGATGTTCAGCCAGCGGGGCGTGCTCAATCTTGCGCACAGCTATGCCGATCTCGATGCCTACGCGCGGCGCGGCAACGCGATGCGGCTGAATGGCACCGACGCCGAGTTGCTCACGCGCGAGGAGGTGCAGCGCATGGTGCCGCTGCTCGATTGCTCGGAAACCGCGCGCTACCCGGTCATCGGCGGGCTGCTGCAGCGGCGCGGGGGCACGGCGCGACACGATGCGGTCGCCTGGGGATACGCGCGGGGCGCCGACGCCCGCGGAGTCGACATCATCCAGCAGTGCGAAGTCGTGGGTTTGCGACGCAGCGGCAACCGCATCGAGGGCATCGAAACCACGCGCGGCCACATCCGCGCGAAGAAGATCGGGCTCGCGGTCGCCGGCCACTCGGGCCATCTCGCGGCGATGGCGGGACTGCGGCTGCCGATCGAGACGCACGTGCTGCAGGCGCTCGTCTCCGAGCCGGTCAAGCCCATCCTCGATACGGTCGTCACCTCGGGGGCGGTACATTTCTACGTGAGCCAGTCGGACAAGGGCGAGATCGTGATGGGCGGCGACCTCGACGGCTACAATTCGTACGGCCAGAGAAGCAACCTGCCGCCGATCGAGCACGTGATCCAGTCGCTGATCGCGCTCTTCCCGTGCTTCAGCCGGCTCAGGATGCTGCGCACCTGGGGCGGGGTGATGGACATGAGCATGGACGGCAGTCCGGTCATCGGCAGGACTCCGGTGGAAAACCTCTACGTGAACTGCGGGTGGTGCTACGGCGGCTTCAAGGCGACGCCGGCGTCCGGCTGGTGCTTCGCCCACACCATCGCGAACGACGCCCCGCACCCGCTGAACGCCGCATACACCCTCGACCGTTACACGCTCGGCCGCACCCTGGACGAGAAAGGCGGCGGGCCATTTCCCTGGGTGCATTGATGCAGGATTCAGCGGAAGACATAAGGCGCGCACAATCGTTCGCATCGAGGCAGCATCCGCGGAATCCTGAATCCTCGATCCTCAATCCTCAATCCTCGATCCTCAATCCTCGATCCTCAATCCTCAATCCTCAATCCTGATTCCATGATGCTCCTCCCCTGCCCCTGGTGCGGACCGCGCAACTGCACCGAGTTCACCTACGGCGGAGACGCCGGGGCGCGGCGTCCGCAGAATCCCGACGCGCTCACCGACGAAGAATGGGCAAGCTACGTCTATCTGCGCGATAACCCGCGCGGGCCGCACGACGAGCTGTGGCAGCATTCGGCCGGCTGCCGCCGCTGGATACGCGTGCGGCGCGACACCCTCACCCACGACGTGATCGAGGCCGCGCCGGCCGGCGCGCGATCCGCGGGATGACGGTGCAGCCTTTCCGCCTGGAAAGCGGCGGGGTGATCGACCGCGGCGTCCCGCTCGACTTCACGTTCAACGGCAAGCGCTACCAGGGCTGCGCCGGCGACACTCTCGCTTCGGCCCTGCTCGCAAACGGCGTGCACCTCGTCGCCCGCAGCTTCAAGTACCACCGTCCGCGCGGCATCGTGGGCAGCGGCGCCGAGGAACCGAGCGCGCTGGTACAGCTCGGGGACGGCGCCGCCACCCTGCCCAACATGCGCGCGACCCAGATCGAGCTCCACGAGGGGCTCGCGGCGGCGAGCCAGAACTGCTGGCCCTCGGTCGAGTTCGATGTCGGCAGCGTCACCGGTTTGTTTTCACGGCTGATGCCCGCGGGCTTCTACTACAAGACTTTCAAGTGGCCGCGCTCGCTGTGGATGACCTACGAGCGCGTGATCCGCAGGGTGGCGGGCATGGGGACATCGCCGGTCGAACCCGATCCCGATCACTACGAGCACCGTTACGCGCACTGCGACGTGCTGGTGGCCGGGGGCGGTCCCGGGGGGCTCGCCGCGGCGCTCGCCGCCGGCCGCAGCGGCGCGCGCGTGATCCTCGCCGACGAGGGTTTCGATCTGGGCGGCGGCCTCCTCGCCGAGCGTGCCGAGATCGGCGGCGCCCCCGCGCTCGACTGGGTGCGCGCGACCGTCGCCGAGCTCGCGTCGCTGCCCGAAGTGACGCTGCTTCTGCGCAGCACGATCTTCGGCTACTTTGACCACAACTTTCTCGCGATCGCCGAACGAGTGCGCCCGGGCAATCGACACGCGCCGCGCGAGCGCATCTGGAAGGTGCGCGCGAAGCAGGTCGTGCTCGCCACCGGCGCCATCGAGCGCCCGCTCGTGTTCGCCGACAACGACCGGCCCGGGGTGATGCTCGCCTCCGCAGCGCGGGCGTACGCGAACCGCTACGCCGCATTACCCGGGCGCGCCGCGGCGATCTTCACCAACAACGATACGGCCTATGCGACCGCGCTCGACCTCGCCGCGAGCGGCATCGAAGTGCGGGCGGTGATCGACGCACGTCCCGCCACCGAGGGCACGCTGCCGCAGCAGGTGCGCGCGCAGGGCATCCCGATACTCTCCGGCCACGCCGTGACCCGCGCGCTCGGCGGCCGGCGCGTGTCCGCGGTCGAGGTCGCGCGGCTCGAAGCCGGTGAATACGCGAGACAGCGCGTGGCAACTTTCGAGTGCGATCTCGTGTGCGTGTCGGGCGGGTGGAATCCGACTGTGCACCTGTTCTCGCAGTCGAAAGGGAAGCTCAGGTACGACGAGCGGCTGGCAGCCTTCGTGCCCGGCGAATCGGCGCAGGCGGAACGCTCGGCGGGAGCTGCGCGCGGCACGTTCGCGCTCGCGGGATGCCTCGCGGAGGGTCTCGCCGCCGGCGCCGGCGCCGCGCACCTTGCGGGTTTCGGCGACGGCACAACGCCGCCCGCTCCCGCCGCGACGGTGCTCTCCGAAACCCCGCTCAAGCCGCTGTGGGTGATCGAAGGCGAGGCGCTGCGCCGCGAGAAATGCTTCGTCGATCTCCACAACGACGTCACCGCTGCGGACATCGCGCTCGCCGCGCGCGAAGGCTACGGCTCGGTCGAGCATCTGAAGCGCTACACGACGCTCGGCATGGGCACCGACCAGGGCAAGACCAGCAACTTGAACGGGCTCGCGATCCTCGCCGAGGTGCTCGGCGCGGATATTCCCGAGGTCGGCACCACCACGTTCCGCCCGCCGTATACGCCGGTAACGCTCGGCGCGCTCGCCGGCACCGAGGCCGGAGCGAATTTCGATCCGGTGC
>JACQGO010000195.1 GCA_016199485.1 Betaproteobacteria bacterium | reverse complement strand
TCGTTAAGGAGGGGAACCACCCCGGCGACTTAATCGCCACCCCTCCTTGGCAAGGAGGGGAAAGGTTCTCCCCTCCTCTCCGAAGAGGGGCGCGCGCAGCTCGAATCTGCGCCGATGCGCACCAACTCAAGTTCTCCCCTCCTCTCCGAGGAGGGGTGCGCGCAGCGCGGGGTGGTGTGTATGGATGTCACCTGCTTCGACAACCGTCAATAATGCCCGCCCAGCGCGTGAGTGATGCGGCGCGCCTGCTTCTCGTCTTCGATCGCGAGCACCATGTCACGGATCTTCCGCGCCCGCGCTTCGCTCATCACCAGTTGCGCGTTATCCATGAACTTCGCGACGATCGCCTCGTTGGAAGCGGGTTCGTCGGGCAGGATGCGCTCGCGCCCGCGCAGCTCGCTGCCGTCCTTCAGCGCGACGATCACCTCCCCGGAGCGGTATTTCGGGTATCCGGCGTTCGAATCGATCTCGTAATCGACCTTTGCCGCGAGCGCGATCAGCTCCGGGTCGGTGAACGAGGCTTCTTCAATCTCTGCCATCCCGAAGCGCCCGCGCGCGAGGCAGCACGCCATTGCATACGGGAGGCTGAACTGCGCGATATAGCTCGAAGCGGGCCGGCGCTTCGCCTCCGCCGGCTCGCAGATCAGCGGCACGGCGGCCTTTGCGACGAGCGTGCGCACCGAACGCACCTGCGCCGGGTCGATGCGATGCTCGCGCTTGAGCCTGATCGCCGCGTTCATGAACGCGTGCGATTGGTGGCACGCGGGGAAGAGCTTGATCGAGGCGCGCGCGAATTCCCAGCTCTCCCCGAGATTCGCGCCGACGAGATCCGGAGCCGCGTTCGCCGCCTGCGCCCCGAGGTGCGTCGCGTAGAGCCCGAAGCGTCCCTCGTACGCGGCTTCGGGACCGATAAAGCCTTCGCGCGCCATGCACGCGGCGGTGATGCCGCAGGCGCCCGCCCACCCCGGGTGCATGCGCTTGGTCCACGAGCCGTCCTGCATCGGCTGCATGCTCCCGGCGGCCATGGAGAGCGCGATGCCCTGCGCCATCGTGAGCTGCTTCGCGGTGAGCTCCATCAGCCGCCCGGCGACGAGCGCCGCGGAAAAAGCGCCGCACACGCTCGTCGGGTGGAAACCCGCCTGCTGGAACCCGCCCTGCCCTGCAAGCGCGAGGCGCGCCCCTGCCTCCAGCCCCACAACGCACGCGGTGAGCAGCTCGCGCCCGTCCGCGCCCGTGTGCGCCGCCATCGCGAGCGCGGTCGGCACGGCGCTCGAAGTGAGATGAATCGAGCCCGGCAGGTAGGTGTCGTCGTAATCGAGCCCGTGCACGAGCAGCCCGTTCATCAGCACCGCATCGCGCGGCTGCAGCTTCACCGGGAATCCGATCACGTCGGCGTCGCCCTCGCCGAGATGCCGCACGCCAGCCAGCGCGCGGCGCGCGAACTCGTACCTGGTGGAGACGAAGGCGATGCCGATCGCGTCGAGCATCAAGTGCCTGGCGCGCTCGCGCACCTGCGGCGGCACGGCGTCGCAGGTAAGGTTCGCTGCGAACTGCGAGAGCGTATCGGCGATGAGCATATCGATCCTGGCCGAGGTCGCCGGCTGCGGGAAGCTGCTGCGGTCTGCGCGAGCTTCGCGCGGTGGATTCCGGCCTGCCGTCCGTGCGCGGGCTCCTGGTGTTGTTATCGTCGTGCCGCGTGAAAATTATAATCCAATTCCTCGCCGCGTTGCGAGGCGTGTGCCTCGCGCGGTGGTAGAATCGGCCGGGATACCTTGCAAGAAAGGAACTGGGCGTGAGTGACGCCTCCGATCTCAAGTTACTCGCGGAACACGCCGCCAAAACCGACGCCTCCAGGCTTCCCGCGCCGGTGCTCGAGAGCGCAAGAGCCTGCCTGCTCTACGGCCTGGCGGTCGGCATAGGCACCGTCCGCGCCAGGCCCGCGCTCATCGCCGCTGCCGCGGTGGAACGCGACGGCACGGCTGACGGGCGGGGGGCAACGCGCCTGCTCGACGGGAAGCGCGCGGCGCGCGCCGATGCGGTTTTCGCCAACGCGGTCCTGCTTTCCGGGCGCGTGCAGGGAGACTCGCATCCGTGCGGGCACCTCGGCGGCGTGGTGATACCTGCCGCGCTCGCGGCGGCCGAGCACGCGGGAGCGTCGGGGGTGGAGCTGCTCTCCGCGATGGTCGCGGGCTATGAGACGGCGCTGCGCATCGGGCGCGATCACGCCGCAGACTTGAGCGCGCGCGGGTTCCGCACCACGCCGTGCTACGGGGTGTTCGGCGCAGGCGTCGTTGCGGCGCGGATCATGCGTTTCGACGGTGCGCGTATCGCGCATACGCTGGCGCTCGCGGCCAACTTCGCCGGCGGACTGCGCGAGTACGTCGACGCCGGCACCGAGGAATCGCCGTACCAAGCGGGGTTCGCCGCGCGCAACGGGCTGTACGTGGCCGACCTCGTGAAATCCGGCGTGAGCGCGGCGCCGAGCGCGCTGCACGGCGGCGCGGGATTCTACCGCGCGTTTGCGGATCCGGGGACCGACTACGGAAAGCGGCTCACCGAGGCGCTGGGCAGCCATTACGAGTTCACCACGGTCACCTACAAGGAGTTCCCCGCGTGCCAGTTCCTGCGCGGGCTCATCCGGGGAATGTCCATCCTGCGCGAGCGGGCCGGGAAAGCGCGCCCCGCGTCGATTGAAATCAGGATGCATCCCTTCGAAGCCGATTTCATCGGCGTGCGCTACAGCGGTCCGTTCACGAGCCCGGCGCAAACCGTGATGAGCGCGCCGTTCTGCGCGGCGCTCGGGTGGGCCGAGCGCACTGCGAGCTTCGCGGGGCTACGCAATTTCGGAGAGCGCGCGGTGCTGGAGCTGATCCCGAAGATCCGCATCATCTCCGACGAAGCGCGCCGCCGCTACGAGCCGCACCTGCGCGTCGCGCTCGACGACGGCGCCGTGCTGGAATGGGAAGATGCTTCCGGCGCCGCCGCCTACCAGATCACCTGGAAAGCCGCGGTGAGCATGACGCACCGGCTCTGCGACGAGGTCGGTGTGCCGCAGCCGCTCGCCGATGCGCTGATCGCGCGCGCGGCAGAAGCGGAAAAGCTGCCGGGGATCGGCCCGCTCGTCGATGCCGTTTGCGCGGCGACGGCCGCCGCGCGCGCTGAGACGGCGACCGCGTAAGAAGTCGCAGCGCCCCAAGGCATCGCCGCGCTACCGCCGCGAGGAATGCCTCAGTCGGGAGTGATCCCGGCGGCCTTGATGACGCGCGCCCACTTGGCGATATCCGCGCGGATCACCGCGGCGAATTCCTGCGGGCTGTTGCCGACCGGCTCGGCGCCGTCGATCAAGAGGCGTTTGCGGATCTCGGGCAACCGCAAGACGCGCGCGATTTCCGCGTTGAGACTCGCTACGATCTTCGGCGGAGTCGCCGCCGGGGCGAAGACCCCGAACCACGCGAGCGCCTCGAAGCCGGGCACGCCCGCTTCGGCGATGGTCGGCACGTTCGGGACCGCGGAGGAGCGCTTGCCGCTCGTCACGCCGAGCGCGTACAGCCTTCCCGCCTTGACCTGCGGCACGGCGGCGATGATGTTGTTGAAAAGCGTCGATACCTCTCCCGCGAGCACCGCGTTGAGCGCAGGGCTCCCGCCCTTGTAAGGAATATGCACAAGGTCGATACCGGTCATCGACTTCAGCATTTCCATCGCGAGGTGCCCGGTGCCGCTGTTGCCGCTCGACCCGTAATTGATCTGGCGCGGCCTCGCCTTCGCGAACGCGATGAACTCGTTCAGCGTCCGGGTCGGCATCGAAGGATGCACCACCAGGATGTTCGGCGCCGACGCGAGCAGCGTGACCGGGGCGAAATCGCGGATCGAATCGTACGGCAGCCTGGCGTAGAGGCTCGCGTTGACCGCATGGGTGCTGGCGGTGAACAGGATCGTGTATCCGTCCGCAGGGGCCTTCGACACGATCTCGGTGCCGATGACGGTACTGCCGCCCGGGCGATTATCGACGACCACGGGCTGCCCCCAGGCCTCGGTGATCTTCGCCCCGATCATGCGCGCGAGGATGTCCGTGCCCCCGCCCGCAGGAAAAGGCACGATCACCCGCAGCGGCTTCGTCGGATAGGCATCCCCTCTCACGGGCTGCGCGGTGGCGTCAACAT
>JACQGO010000193.1 GCA_016199485.1 Betaproteobacteria bacterium | reverse complement strand
TGACGCCATCGTGGTCGGCGGCGGGCACAACGGGCTCGTCGCCGCTGCGTATCTCGCGCGCGCCGGCAAACGCGTCCTCGTGCTCGAACGGCGCGAGCGGGTGGGCGGCGCGGCGGTGAGCGAGGAGATATTCCCCGGCTTCACGTTCCCGGTGTTCTCGTACGTGGTGAGCCTGCTGCGGCCCGAGATCATCCGCGACCTCGATCTCCCGCGCCACGGCCTGCACATCCTGCCGCTCGAGAGCACGCTCACGCCGCTCCCAAACGGCGACTACCTCGCGCAGTGGAACGACCACGACCAGAACCGCCGCGAGCTCGCCCGCCACTCGCCGCGCGACGCGGAAGCGTACGACGAGTTCGGTCGTCTGATGCACGAGATGGCGCGCGCGGTGAAGCCGCTGCTCGGCATGGTGCCGCCCGACCCGGCGTCGCTTGCGCCGCGCGATCTTCTCGGTCTCGCGCGGCTCGCACGGCACTTTCGCAGCCTCGGCGCCGAAAAGTTCCACGCGCTGTGGAAGCTGCTGACGATGAGCGCGGCCGATTACCTCGACGAATGGTTCGAGACCGAAGCGCTCAAGGCGACGAAATCCGCGAGCGGGATCATCGGCACGCTCGCCGGGCCGCGCTCGCCCGGCACGGCCTACGTGCTGCTGCACCACTACATGGGCGAGATCGATGGCGTGTTCCGCGCCTGGGGGTTCGCGAAAGGAGGCAACGGATCGGTCTCGGAGGCGATCGCCGGCGCGGCGCGCTCATTCGGCGCGACAATCCGCGCCGGCGCACCGGTCTCACGCGTGCTTGTCGTGAACGGCCGCGCGGTGGGTGTGGCGCTGGAGAGCGGCGAAGAGATCCGGGCGAAGCTCGTGGTCTCGGGCGCTGATCCGCGGCGGACGTTTCTCGATCTCGTGGGCGACAAGCACTTGCCCGCTGACTTCGCGGACGCGATCCGCCGCTACAGGTTCCGTGGCTCGTCGGGCAAGGTCAACCTCGCTCTGGACGAGCTCCCGAACTTCACCTGTCTCCCGGGGAACGGACCGCATTTGCGCGGCGCGATCTCGATTTCCCCGAGCATCGATTACCTCGAGCGCGCCTACGATGAGGCCAAGTATGGAGAGTTCTCGCGCCGCCCGTATCTCGACATCGTGATCCCGTCGATGATCGATCCCGCGATGGCGCCGCCGGGCAAGCACGTTATGTCGGTCTTCGTGCAGTACGCTCCCTACCACGTAAACGGCGGATGGACGGACGCCCGGCGCGAAGCGTTCGGCGATGCGGTCGTCGATACGCTCGCGGAGTATGCGCCGAACCTCAAATCCGCGATCCTGCACCGGCAGGTCATCACTCCCGCGGACATCGAGGCAATCGTCGGGCTGAGCGAAGGCAACATCTTCCAAGGGGAGCTCGCGCTGCAGCAGATGTTCTACTTGCGGCCGGTACCCGCGTGGGCGAAGTATCGGACGCCCATCCGCGGGCTGTACCAGTGCGGGGCGGGGACGCATCCGGGCGGGGGCGTGATGGGCGCCTCGGGCCGGAATGCGGCGGCGATGATCCTGAGAAACGGAGGTTAAGCTCGTCGCTGGTCGGGTGCGCCCCGCGAAGTAGCGCGCCACAGGAGAGTTCAGCGTAATGCGCGACCTACGCGGGCGGCATTTGCGGAAGGTGTTTCACCGGGTCACCAGCTTCCGAATCAGCTCCACGATGATTAACCCGAGATCAGCAAGAAGCAGGGCCTGCCCGGCACCTGGCGAAAGCCTGGCCGCGAATTTTCCGAGCAGATGGATGATTCCCCAGAAGCTCAGATCGATCATATCCCCCGCGGCATCTTTCAGGCACTCCCACGTGAAACCGTCCATCCAGAGCCAATAAATCAGGTCGAACAGGTCCTTGACCCCCAGCTTTCTGCCCTTCGTCGCGAGCTTGAGGCATATCCCCCTCAGGCGCCGACTGCGGTTGATGATGTTGGTGATACGCTCGACCCAGCGCCCCATATCGACGCGACGGCGTATCTTGACTCCCATCACGGTGAGCAGCCCGGTGAACAATTCCAGCACCAATTCTCCCCAGAACATCGCTTCGCGGAGCGATGCCTGGATCTCGCCGCCCGGTCCCGGAGAAACCTGTGCGAAGATCTGCGGGCGGTCGGGATCGAAAGTGGAGAGCAGGTAGCCCGTTCCGTTCTGCTCAACGATCGCGATCCGCCGCATCATGTCCGCGGCAGCTGCCGCGCGCGATTCCGCTGCGCTTGCGTCTTCATAGCGGGCGATCTCCAGGATCGCCGGACCGCTTGCGCGCGGAACGCGCCGCTCTTTCGTTATGAACCTGAGGAATTGCTGTTCCGGCGGCGAAATGCTCTCTCGGGCAGCCGTTCCGCGCCGGCCCGCGGTCTTGCGGCGGGCGGCGCGCAGCTTTTTCCAGAAACGATGGTCCAGCCGTCTGCGAAAACGTGCCTCGGTCACGCAATGCTTGGAGGGCTCGAAGCTGACGAACCCGTTGACGCTATGCACGCCGCCGAGGTTCAAACCGGCGCGAAGCAGTGTCTCGATAGGAAATCTGACAGTTGCGGTCACGGTAAGCTCCTTTGAGAATCAGAGGCAGAGCAGGGCTTTGAGGAACGCCACGCGCAAGCAGTTCTCCCGTCCCTTCCCCGGCGGGAAATTCTTCTTGCAGTTCTTCGTCCGCCTTCGCAACCGCTTGATCTTTGCGGTGACCCAGTCGTCGCCCGTTCCGTTGCCGTCAGGAAAATCGATGAGCGGAACCAGCGGGATCGTCGCCTTCAAGGCTCTGAGGTAGAGCTGCTCGCTCCCGGCAGCCGCCGCGGCGGTGAGGGCGCGATTCAAGCTATGCGCGAGTCGCGCCCGTGCCCGTTTACGCGCATCCTTGATTTTTGCTTGCGCCTTGGCGAACCTTTCGAATGCGGCTACGGCAGACTCGACTTTCCTTTCCCCGGCGGAACTCTTCGGCAGCTTCACGCGCTTTTTCATGTTTCTCCTTTCGATGCGCTGTTGGACTGTGGATCGCGGCCCTTCATGGCGCCGCCAGATGCGCGCGCGACATGATCAGGGTCACTTGAAATTGTTGTTACATCCGGTTCCCAGCCCGCGCCCCGCGCGAGCGAGTATATGACGCCGTTCGCAGGCGCGACAAGGGCGCTGCAATACCCATTACAGCGTTGTGGTGAAGGGCGTCCCCGCCGGAATGCAGCGTAGAAGATCCTGAGAGCGGCTGCGGACTCCTCGGTCAGCTTCCGCCGCCATCCGTATGGACACTTCTATGGACAAGAAGAACCGTTTACACTTTATATGTATTTGACAATAAGCAATTTTCCGTACTTCTTCGCTGCCTGTGGGCAGTCGGTTGGACGGTGTTACGGAGGAGACGGCCGGTGAGCGGACTGTTGCCTCGATCCAGGGTGTTTTACCGCTGGACGGGAAAAGCACGGCCATCTCGCGGGTTTTGCGATCGTGCGTTTTGATTGCATGATTGCAACATGTCGTCTGTAAGAAGTTCGTGGACACCGTGGCGGCGCGTGGGCCGGCCTTCGCGGCGCCCTTGACGATGGAGCGCGCGTGAGTTTGCTCGCGATCGTGATCGGCGCCGGCGTGAACGAGCTCGTTTGCGCGCACTACCTCGCGAGGGCGGGGCACCGCGTGCTCGTACTCGAAGGCCGCACCGCGCACGACGACGCCTCCGCCGGCATCGGGTGGGTGCCGCCGCGCATCGTGCGCGATCTCGCCTCGGACCGGCAGGGTCTCATGATCCATCGCGCTGATCCGTGGGTCGCCGTCGCACTCCCCGACGGCGGCCGCCTCGAGCTCGCGCGCGACGTGGCGCGCTCGGTCGAGGCGATCCGGCGCCTGAGCCCGCGCGATGCGGCGAAGTGGCCCGCGTTCTGCGAGCGGATGGGGCGGCTCGCGCGCCTGCTCGCGTACCTCTACGCCGCACCTCCACCGGAGTTGATGGGCCGCGAGCTCGGGGATCTCGCGCGGCTCGCGGGACTCGGGCTGCGCATCCGGCGGCTCGGCAGGCAGGGAATCGAAGACCTCTTGCGCCTCCTGCCGATGTCGGTGGGGGATCTGCTGGACGACTGGTTCGAATCGGACGCGCTCAAGGGCGTCCTCGGCGCGGCGGGCGTCATGCATCTTCATCAGGGGCCGCGCTCGGGCGGCACGGCGTTTGTGCTCCTCCATCATCACGTGGGGAGCCCGGCCGGCGTCTTTCGCCCGCCGTTCTCGAACGTCGCTCGCGTGTTGGCGGAGCGCCCTGGCGTCGAGATTCGCCGCGGGGCGGAGGTCGCGCGGATTACCGTGCGCGAGGGCTGCATCGCCGGCGTGGTGCTTGCGAGCGGGGAGGAACTTTCCGCTTCAGCCGTCGTTTCCGGTGCTGATCCGCGGCACACGTTACTTGATCTCGTGGAGCCCGGGTGGCTCGACCCGGAGTTCGTGCGCGCGGTGCGTGGCATCAGGCGTCGTGGCGTCGTCGCGCACGTCGCGCTCGCGCTCGATCGCTCGCCCGGCTTTTCGACGCTTGCCGTCGCGCCGTCGCTCGACTATCTCGAGCGCGCTTATGACGATGCGAAGTACGGGCGTGTCTCGCGGGCGCCGTACCTCGAAGCGCGCGCCGATAGACAGATTGCGGGCGGCCGCCACCGCGTGGAAGTGCACGTGCAGTACGCGCCGTACGCGCTCGCGGAAGGCGAGTGGAACGAGACTCGCCGCGCCGCGCTCGGCGATCTCGTGGTGAAAGTTCTGGCGCAGCACGCGCCCGATCTCGGCGCGGCAGTCGTGGAGCGGAGCGTCCTCTCGCCGCGTGATCTCGAAGACGCGTATGGTTTTCCCGAAGGGCAGGAGTACCACGCGGAGCTTGCGCTCGACCAGGCGCTCTGGATGCGGCCGGTCCCCGCGCTGGCGCGCTACCGCACGCGCATCAACGGTCTGTATCTATGTGGTCCCGCGACCCATCCAGGCGGAGGCATCGCGGGCGCAGCAGGCGCGAACGCCGCGCGTGAGGTCTTGCGCGATTTCCGCTTCGGGAAGCCGAAATGAGGAGAAGCGAGGAAAGATCCCTGGAACCGCAGATGAACGCCGATGAACGCGGATAATACAGGCTCGGTGGCTTTGAAATTTGATCTTCCGTCGGCGTTCATCGGCGTGCATCGGCGGCCGAATGGATACTCGAGGTAGTTTCACGAAGCTCGCTCGGTGGCTGCTCGCGGGCCTTCTCGCCGCCGCGCTGGCCGGCTGCGGCGACAAGGTGCCGCAACTGCCGCGGCTCGCGCCCGCCGACGTCATCGTCGCTTTCGGCGACAGCCTCACTTACGGCACCGGCGCGAAGGAGGAGGAGAGCTATCCCGCGGTGCTCTCGCAGTTGGTCAGCCGCACCGTGGTGCGCGCCGGGGTGCCGGGGGAAGTGACCGCGCGGGGGCTCGCGCGGCTGCCGGGCGTGCTCGACGAGCACCGGCCCCGGCTCGTCATCGTGTGCCTGGGCGGCAACGACATGCTGCGCAAGGTGAGGGACGCCGAGATCGCGTCCAACCTGCGACGCATCGTTCGCATCATCAAGGAACGCGGCATCGCGGTGGTGATCGTCGGCGTGCCGCGGCCGGCGCTGCTCTCGGGCGCGCCGGAATTCTATGCCGAGATCGCGGGCGAGTTCGGCATCCCGTACGAAGGCTCGGTGATGAAGAGCGTGCTTTACGCTCCCGACATGAAATTCGACCCGATCCACCCCAACGCGAAAGGCTACCGGCGCATGGCGGAAGCCATCGCCGAACTGCTGCGCAAGGCGGGGGCGGTGTGATAAGACCGGGATTCAGGATTCGGGAATCGGCGTGCCGGGCGCGGTGCCCGCCGCGATGCGCGCCCGGAGGCGGACACGCGTGTGAGCCGTGTTAACCCGCTCGCGCGCGTTGCGCAAGCCACGCGTGAGCGCGCGCCGAAAGCTCGCGCCGCTCGTCGGGACCGAGACCCAATGGGTCGAAGCGGTAACGGTAGTGCAGCCGCGCGAGCTCCTCGAGCGCGGCGCGATCCGTGTCGCGCGGCAACCCCGCGCCGATGCGAGCGACCCACGCTCCCACGGTTTCATGCGCCGCGCGCGGAAAACCGGCTCGCCCGAGGTATTGCTCGATCCGGAAAAACTCGGAATCGCGCCCGGCGCCGGGGTACCCGGCCGTCGCAGGGCGGGATGCGTCACCGGTACCGGCGCGGGCGCGCCGGGCGCCGGCGAGGCGCCAGGCGAGCCACACTCCCGCGATCAGCACCACGATCGCGACGAGCGCAATGGAACGTCCGGCGCCGTCCTCGCGCGCAGCGAGCTGCGCGAGCTGAAAGCGCAGCCATGACCATAGATCCGCGAGCGGTGACCACAGCGGCGCCGCCTCACGCTCGGCGGTGATCCACACCGGCGGCGTGGTGTCGATCTCCCGCCAGCGGCCGTCGACGTAGGCCTTCACCCAGGCATGCGCGTGCCGCACGCGCACCACGTAAGCTTCCTCCAGGCGGCTGTATTCCTGCACCGAAAAGCCAGTGGCGTAGCGCGCCGGCACGCCGCCCGCGCGGAGCAGCAGCGTGGTGGCGGTCGCAAAGAACTCGCAATGCCCGGCTTTGGTCTCTAGCAGGAAATCCGCGAGCGGCGAGCGGCTGAACAGCGAAGGCGCGCGGTAAGCCGAATAATAGAAGCCCTGCGCGAAATAACGCTGCACTGCGGCGGCCACCTCGGCCGGCGCGAGCCGGGCGAGACCCAGCTCCCCGGCGAGGCGGCCGAAGAGCGCCTGCTCGGGCTTCGGGACACCTAGATCCTCTTCGTCCGGTGGGCCTTCGAGGCCGGTTGCCGCGCCGGCGAGGGCGATGTAAGTGAGATAGCCGGGCGGATGTTCGGCCTGCACCGTGCCGAGCGCGTTGCGCTTGATGGTGATCGCGTTGAGCCCCCGCACCTCGAAGGTACCGCCGGGCAACGAGAGCACCGGGTCGCCGCGCGGCGAGTAGTCGAAAACCGTGACGCGCTTCGCGGGAACGGCCGTTTCCCCGAGCTTCCACACCGAGCGCCGCGCGTCCGGCGGCCGCGGCACGAGCGGGGCGTTGCGTGCGCTCCACGTCGTGCCGAAGTAGTGGTTGTAGGTCGCGCGGTGCAGCAGCAGCGGGCGGCTGAGCGGCTGATCGGTGCGCACCCGCAGCACGATCGCGTCGTCCTGCTTGAGCTCGCCGATATAGCCGAGGTCGGTGCGGCTGCGGTAGGGATCGGTGCGGGAGCCGCTTGCGACGAGCCACTCGGGGACGACGTCGACCAGCCACGCCTGCGTGCGGTACAGTCCGAGCTGAATCCCGTATCCGATGCCTGCCGCCGCCGCGACCAGCAGCATCCATGACACGACCGGGAAGCGGCGCAGGCGCACCGCCGCGAGCGCCCACGCGGCGAGCAGCGCGGCCGACGGATAGAACCACGCGCTGCGTTCCTCGACAGCGGAGGCCGCGAGTATCCACATGGCGAGATACGGGTAGCTCACGTCGATCGTGGTGCGGATGCGCGGTGGATGCCGGCGCAGCGCCCAGACGAGCGTGGTCACGTCGATTCTTTCCCGTGCGCTGTAGGCCTGGGCGATCGCGAGCGGCAGCACCACCACCGGCAGCCACTGGAAGGTGAGCAGAATCGCGCGCGGATTGCCGAATGCGAAGTACAGGTAGAGCGCCGCCGCGGCGAGCAGTATGCCGCAGAAGTCGGTGATGTGGTTGAGCTGTTCGCGGCTCAAGTCCCAGCGCACCGCGAGCGCGCGCGGCGCCTCGAGCGCGACCGCGACGGGTGCCGCCGCGACCCACCACCCGGTCTGCATGCCCCACAGCAGGACCGCGGACGCGAGGAGCAGCGGGGGCGTGTTCACAGCCGCGCCAGTCCTTGCTCGACGCTGCCGGGCGCGACCACGGCGAGCCATTCGGGACGCGCCGGCGGCTCCTGCTCCGCGACCAGCATGGCGCGCAGCGGCACGCCGCTTCCGCGCAGCGCGTCCACCAGAGCGTGGCGCGCCTCGTCCCACCCCAGCAGGATCAGGATGCAGCCGGAGAGCTCGCTGCGCCGCGCGAGCACCGCATCGTGCAGCGCGCGGAACCCGCGCTCACGGCACGGCTGCACGCAGGCGAGAATTTCGAGCAGCCCGCCGAGCGGGAGCTGGCCGCGGCCGACGGTGTAGCAATAGGCTTCGGTGCCGATGAACATCAGGTCGAGCAGGCATTCATGGGTATCGATGGTGCACGCGAAGGACGCCGCGATCGATACCGCTTCCTCGAACGCGCGCCCCGCGTGCGGTCCGGCGAAAGTGTCGAGCACGAGTGCGTGGCGCACGAAGAATTCGTCCTGGTACTCCTTCACCACGGGATGACCCGCGCGCGCGAACGATTTCCAGTGCATGCGCTGCAGCGGATCGCCCGGACGGTAATCGCGCAAGCCGATGAACTCCTCGGATTCGCCGACCGAAGTGGCGAGCGTGACACCGCCCTGCTGGTAGCGCCGCGAGCCCGGCAGATCGAGCGCCGGCACCGCGTAGCGACGCGGCAGCACCGTCAGGTTTGCGGGCTGCGCCATGCGGGCGAGTACCCGGGCGAGCCCGAGCGGCTCGCAGCGCGCAACGGTGACGCCGGTGCTGTGAGCGACGCCCCGCCGCAGCGCGTGTGCCTGCACTACGACGTCGGCGGTGGCGTGCGGCGCGAGCGGCGGGACCGCATGCAGGGGGACGCTGACGGTACGATCGCTCTCGATCAGGCGCTTCCAGCCGCGGTAGGCGGGAAACCTCAGGCCCGCGCGAAAGGCGGCGAAGCCCGGAATCGGGTCGGCGAACTCTTCGATGAGCGCCAGCCCGTCGAGGGAAGCGCCGGTCAGATTGGTGACGCGCACGCGATAGGTGAACGAGGTGCCCGCGGTGGCGAGCCGCGGAAGCGCGCGTTCCACCGCCACGCGCGCGCGTGTGAACGCGAGCCCCAACGCGGCGAGCAGCAGCAGCGCGGCAAGCAGGCCGAACACCTGGTAGGCGAGGCTCAGCGTGGTGTCGATGCCGATCGCTGCGGCTGCCACGGCGACGCCGAGAACCAACAACCCCGCCGCGGTCAGGCGGCGCAGCGTCCAGCGGGTGACCGCCGATACCGCGCGAAAGACGCGATAAGAGAGCCGCCACATCGCCCGTCACGCCGGCGCTGCCACCGCCTGCAGTACGTCTTCCACCACCTGCCGCGTCGTGGCGCCGGCGAATCGCGCCTGCGGGTCGAGCACGAGGCGGTGGGCGAGCGCCGGCACCGCCATTGCGCGGATGTGATCGGGCGTCACGAAATCCGCGCCTTCGACCAGCGCGAGCGCCTGCGACAGGCGCGCCAGCGCGAGCGAGGCGCGCGGCCCGGCGCCGAGTTGCACTGCGGCGCGGCTGCGCGTGGCGCGCGCGAGCTCGACCGCGTAGCGCTTGAGCTCGGGGGCGAGCCGCACCCGCTTCACTTTGTCCCGGAGCAGCCGCACGTCCTCGGTCGTGACCCGTGCCGTGAGCGAGTCGAGCGGATGCGCGAGCTCCTGGGCGGTGAGGATCGCGACCTCTTCCTCGGGGCTGACATAACCCAGGGAGAGGCGCACCGCGAAGCGGTCCATCTGCGCCTCCGGCAGCGGGTAGGTGCCGCGGAACTCGACGGGATTCTGGGTGGCGATCACGAAGAACAACTCGTCGAGCGCGTGGGTCCTGCCCTCGATGCTCACCTGGCTCTCGGCCATCGCCTCGAGCAGCGCCGACTGCGTGCGCGGGCTCGCGCGGTTCACCTCGTCGGCAAGCAGGATCTGGGTGAAGATCGGCCCGGGATGGAAGTGAAAGCCCTGGTCCTTCGGGCTGAACACCGAAACGCCGAGGATGTCGGAGGGCAGGAGGTCGGGCGTGAACTGCACCCGCTTGTAATCGGCGCCGACGGTGCGTGCAAGCGCCTTCGCCATGGTGGTCTTGCCGGTGCCGGGATTGTCCTCGAGCAGCACGTGGCCGCCGGCGAGAAACGCCGCGAGGATGTGACGCACCGACTGCGACTGGCCGGACATCACGCGCTCGATGTTGTCGATGATGTTCTCGATCAGCCCGTGCGCAGCGGCCGGACGCGGTGCGCCTGCTTTATTCATGTCTCCTCCCCGAACCCTGCTTGGTGAGGCTCATGCAAACGGTCGACAACCATTTGCACCGCACATCTCCCATCCCCGAAGCGTGGAGGAGGAGCGGGGATGCGGGGGTGGCGCCGTCAGTCATTTTCACGAGGCTCGGCAGAAAGCCCGGTTTATCCAGCTCAGACCGCGTCGACGTGCGCCAGAGATTTGGTGACGTCCATACGCTTGAATTGCTTGCTTAAGGCCAGCCCCTGTAACTGGTACGAAGAACCAATGTCCGATCCGTAGATCCTTTTGGGCTTGGCGAGCAACCGTTCGTAAACCAATCTTCCCACGGTTTGTCCGTCTTCGATCAAAAACGGCACTTCGTGCGACCGAACCTCTAACACCGCTTGGGTCCCATGGATGTCATTACTGCCGTATCCGAAACCGGGATCAAAAAAACCTGCATAGTGAATTCGAAACTCGCCAACTGAAGGATCATATGCCACCATCGCCGCCGCATAATTGGGCGGAATGCGGACTTTTTCCTTTGATACAAGGATGTAAAAATCATCCGGGTGCAGTACGATTCGTCCCTCTCTTGGCCGAAAAATTGGATCCCAGAATTCGAGCGGATCGTAGTAGTCGATCTTGCTTAGATCGACAAGAGGTGTGTGCCGCTTTGCCTTGTACCCTACGATCGATGTGTCCGCCGATCCCTTGAGATCAACGGATATCCACAATCCATCGTCGATTACCGGCGACCCGCGAGTATCATCACCTAGGTAAACAAGTGTTTCGCTTTCATCGAGTTTCCGGTGTTCCGTATCCGACGGCGTTGGATTGCCACGCAGGAACCGGAGCTGATTCAACTTGGAACCTTGCGATATGAGAATACTGAACGTGCGAGGCACGATCTCGACGTAAAGTTTGCCTTTATAGCCGGCTGGCACTCGCTCAAATTCAGTTCCGTAGTCCGTAATAAGACGTGTGAAGATATCCAGACGCCCCGTGGTGCTCTTGGGATTTGCTCTTCCGGAAATGTCCTTGGGCAATTTCAGTTCTTCAAGCAATGGCGCGATGTATACGCAGCCTCTTTCTAATACGGCCGATCGGGATAGATCGATCTGATGCATGCACAGCTGTTCGATCTTTCCGTTTACCGACGAGTTTCTACCGGGAAGAAAACTCGCCCGGACCCGGTATGCCGTAGGCCCTAAGCGCAGGTCTATGCTAGCGGGCTGTATCTGGTCTGGCGACACCGGCATTCCTGCGGTGATGGCGCCGTTCACAGTCAATGTTTCTATCTCTTGGGACGGCAAAATCCCGGTGGTGACGTCCGAAAGAGACAGAAGATCCTTTTCGAGCTCGGGAAACAGGCTTGTGATAGGGCGAGACATAATGATGTGAGGATCCCTTATCGTATACGCAGCCGCGAAGTTCGTTGTACCTCGTTTCCCGCTATTCTGGCGGTGGCCCTTTATAGAACTGCGGCCAGCGCTTAAGCACCGCCGGGCCGTCGTCTTTGTACATGTGGCAGGCGTTGAGCTGGTAGGGCTTCTTGGTGAGCGGTTTGCCCGCAGCGCGCGCTTCGCGCGCGCGGCCCGTCGCCTGAAACGCGGTAGTCGCGACCGGGCCGAGCAGCTCGACGAGATGGGTGCAACCCTTGATGCCGCCCAGCAGTTCCAGCGTCTTCCTGCGCCAGCCGGGACCGATGGTGACGCCCTTCAGCGCCTTGAAGTTCGGCGTGATGTCGCCGCAGGCGGGGTACGGTCCGGCGTCGGTCGCCGCCTCGGCGTCGTGGATCACCAGGTCGAGGTCGATGGTGAGCCGTATCCACATGTGGTGCACCGGCTCGCCAGGCTTGCGCGGCGCGCTGCCGTCGCGCCGTATGTGCTCGAAGGTCTTGGTGTCGAGCAGGCGCGCCTCGATGTCCCACAGGCCGTCCTCGCGCTGGTACCCGCGGCACTCGATCGAGCGGTTGTGGATCAGTTTGCGGGGTGCCGGATCGGAAAGCGGCATGATCAAAGCTCCAATTCGAGTTGCCGTGCTCTTGCCCTCGCCGCCAGCGCCAGCGCCGCCTTCGAGTGCGTGGGACGGCCGAGGATATCGCAGATGTACTGCCCGGCGGCGATGAGCTTTCCCATGTCAACGCCGGTTTCGATGCCGAGCCCGTTCAACATGTACAGCACATCTTCGGTGGCGACGTTGCCGGTTGCGCCGGGCGCATAAGGACAGCCGCCGAGACCCGCTACCGAGCTGTCGAAGGTCGTCACGCCGCACTCGAGCGCGGCGTAGATGTTGGCGAGCGCCTGCCCGTAGGTGTCGTGAAAATGGCCGGCGAGCTTCTCGATCGGTACGTGCCCGGCCACCGCCTCTAACACCGCGCGCGTCGTTCCCGGCGTGCCGACGCCGATCGTGTCGCAAACGGTGATCTCGTAGCAGCCCACCGCGTAGAGCTCGCGGGCGACGCGCACCACCGCTTCCGGCTTCACTTCCCCTTCATACGGGCAGCCGAGACAGACCGAGACATCACCGCGCGCGCGCAAGCCCCGCTTGAGCGCTTCGTCGCACACCTCGGAGAAGCGCGCGAGTCCCTCGGCGATCGAGCAGTTGGTGTTACGCCGCGAGAAGCTCTCCGTCGCCGCACCGAACACCACGACTTCCTCGGCGCCGGCGGCGATCGCCGCATCAAGCCCCTTGCGGTTAGGCACGAGCACTGGGTAGGAGACGCCCGGCCTGCGGCGGATGCCGGCCATCACCTGCGCGCTATCGGCCATCTGCGGCACCCATTTCGGCGAGACGAATGCGGTCGCTTCCACCACCGGCAATCCCGCGTCGGCGAGGCGGTTGACAAGCTCGACCTTGACCGCGGTCGGCACTTGCGCGGCCTCGTTCTGCAGCCCGTCCCGCGGGCCGACTTCGACCAGCTTGACCTTCTTCGGGATGTCCATGTTCTAGGTTTCGCCGCCGGGACGCCGGAGGCGCCCCGGCGAACGGGCTATGTCCCGCGCTTCCTGGCGGGCCCGGCGGCGGGGCGATGCCGGGCTCTCCGCTTGCCGCGGGCAGGGCCCGGCGCGGCCTCGCCCGCGGGCGCCAGCGCGAGCCACGCCGGCCTGCGTTTTTCGAGAAAGGCGGTGAGGCCCTCGCGCGCTTCCGGGTTGGCGCGCACATCGGCGATGTACTGCGCGGTATTCTCCATCATCGCGCGGTCGATCGGGCTCGCCACGACGCGCCCGATCAGCTGCTTCGCCGCGACGATCGCCTGCGGGCCACCGGAGTAGAGCTCGGCCAGCACGCGCCCGATCGTCGCGTTGAGCTCTTCCTCTTCGACGAGATCGTGGATCAGCCCGATGCGGTAGGCTTCCGCCGCGTCGAACTCCTCGCCGGAGAGAAAATAACGGTGCGCCTTGCGGCTGCCGATCGCCGCCACGACATAGGGGCTGATCACCGCGGGCACGATGCCCAACCGTACTTCGGAGAGCCGGAAGGTCGCGTCGCGCGACGCAATCGCGATGTCGCACGCCGCGACGAGTCCAACGCCTCCGCCGCGCGCCGCGCCGTGCACGCGGGCGATAGTGGGCTTCTTCAACGTGTAGAGCGTATAGAACATCTCCGCGCCCTCGAGCGCATCCTTCAGGTTGTGCTCGCGCGTGAAACCCGCCGTGCGCCGCATGCGGTTGATGTCGGCGCCGGCCGAGAAGCTCTTGCCGTGCCCCATCAGCACCACGGCGCGCACCCTGGAGTCGGCCTCCAGTGTTTTCAGCGTGCGCGTGAGCGCCGCGACCATCTCCTCGTCGAAAGCGTTGTGCACGTCGGGGCGGTTGAGCACCACCGTCGCGTTGCCGTCCTTGTCCACGTTCGACAGCACCGTATCGCTCATTTCTTCTCCCTCGGGCCCGTCCCCGATGGCTGTTCCGTTCGTAAGGCGTTTCCGGGCGGCGCGCCTGGAGCGGCGCACCCCGCGCCGCCCGCGGCAGCGGGGGCGTCGGACCGAATTATACGCGTTGCCGCGGCCGGCGGTTTCTGCGGGCGTCGCGGCGCGAGCCCACCCGGTGTTCGTCGCGCCGGGCGCGGCGCCGCTCACATCCGGAACACGCCGAACGCGGTTTTCTCGACCGGCGCGTTAAGGCTCGCCGCGATGCCGAGTGCGAGCATGCGGCGCGTCTCACGCGGATCGATGATGCCGTCGTCCCAGAGACGCGCCGTCGCATAGAACGCGCTCGACTGGCGTTCATACTGCGCGATGATCGGCTGCCTGTAGGCTTGCTCTTCGGCGGAGATCCACTTCTTTCCCGCTTTCTCGAGCGCCTCGCGCTTGACCTGCGCCAGCACGTTCGCGGCCTGCTCGCCTCCCATCACCGCGATGCGCGCGCTCGGCCACGTCCACAGCAGGCGCGGCCCGAACGCGCGCCCGCACATGCCGTAGTTGCCCGCGCCGAAGCTGCCGCCGATGATCACCGTGAACTTGGGCACGCGCGCGCAGGCGACCGCGGTCACCATCTTGGCGCCGTCTTTCGCGATGCCGCCGGCCTCGTACTTTTTCCCGACCATGAAGCCGGTGATGTTCTGCAGGAACACGAGCGGGACCCCGCGCTGGGCGCACAGCTCCACGAAGTGCGTGCCCTTGAGCGCCGACTCGGAAAACAGGATCCCGTTGTTGGCGATGATGCCGACCGGATAGCCTTCGACGTGCGCGAAGCCGGTCACCAGCGTCGTGCCGTAACGCGCCTTGAATTCATCGAACTCGGAGGCATCGACGATGCGCGCGATGATCTCGCGCACATCGAACGGCGTGCGGGGGCTCGCCGGGATGATCCCGTAGAGCTCTGCGGGATCGTGAGCCGGTGCGCGCGGCTCGCACGTGACGAGCTGATGCGGCTTCCTGCGGTTGAGGTTCGCCACGGCGGCGCGCGCGAGCTCAAGCGCGTGCCGGTCGTCTTCCGCGTAATGATCGGCTACCCCGGAGATGCGCGTATGCACGTCCGCGCCGCCGAGTTCCTCGGCGCTCACGACTTCGCCGGTTGCGGCTTTCACCAGCGGCGGCCCCGCGAGAAAAATCGTGCCCCGGTTCCTGACGATGATGGCCTCATCCGCCATCGCGGGCACATACGCCCCGCCCGCGGTGCACGAGCCCATCACGACCGCGATCTGCGCGATCCCCGCGGCCGACATCACGGCCTGGTTGTAGAAGATCCTGCCGAAATGATCGCGGTCGGGGAAGACCTCGTCCTGCGAGGGCAGGTGCGCGCCGCCCGAGTCGACGAGATAGATGCACGGCAGGCGGTTTTCGTGCGCGATCTCCTGGGCACGCAGGTGCTTCTTGACCGTGAGCGGATAGTAGGTGCCGCCCTTGACCGTCGCGTCGTTGGCGATGACGACGCACTCCTGCCCGGCGACCCGCCCGATGCCGGTCACGATCCCGGCAGCGGGCACGGGTTCGGGATAGACCTGCCACGCGGCGAGCGGCGAAAGCTCGAGAAACGGCTCCCCCGGATCCAAGAGCGCCTCCAAGCGCTCGCGCGCGAGGAGCTTCCCGCGCGCCCGGTGCTTTTCGCGCGCCGCCGCCGCGCCGCCGCGCCGCGCTTCCTCGAGGGCGGCGTTGAGTTCGCGGACGAGCGACTGCATCGCCGCCGCCGCGGCCTTGAACTCCTCCGAGCCCGTCCTGATCCTCGACTTGATCACTGACATTGCGGCACGCGGGTCACACTTTACGCAGCTCGGTCTCGTAGGCGGCGAGCGCGCCCCGGTCGAAGCAGGCGAAGATCACTTTCTCGATTTGCGGGTGCTCCGCGACGAAACCGGCGGTCTCGCGCACGGCAATCGCGACGGCCTGTTCCAGGGGATAACCGTAGGCGCCGCAGCTGATCGCGGGAAACGCGATCGTCTTTACCTTGTGCTCGAGCGCGAGCTCGAGGCTTTCGCGGTAGCATGAAGCGAGCAACTCCGGCTCGCCGCGCATGCCCCCGTGCCACACCGGCCCCACCGTGTGGATCACGTGCCCGGCGGGGAGCTTGTAACCTTTGGTGATCTTCGCCTTGCCGGTCGCGCAGCCGCCGAGGGTGCGGCATTCCTCGAGCAGTTCGGCGCCCGCCGCGCGATGGATCGCGCCGTCCACTCCCCCGCCGCCCTGCAGCGTCGTGTTCGCGGCGTTCACGATGGCGTCGACCTTGAGCGTGACGATGTTCTCCAGAACCGCCTCGAGTCTGGCACGAACCGTCGAGCCTTTCTTCATCGTCTTCCTCCTTTTTTCGCAACGACGCCCCGGCTTCTACCAGCCGCCGGCGGCAAGCCAGCGCTCGACCTGCTCGAGGCGATCCGCCCCCCAGAACGGCTCCCCGTCGACGACGATGTAGGGCGAGCCGAACACCCCGCGCGCGATCGCGGCGTCGACCTCGCGCTTCAACCTGTCCTTGACCGCCGGCTCGTTGAGCGCCGCGATGAGCTCGGCGCGGTCGATGCCGAGCGTCGCAGCGACCTCCGCCGTCGCCTCCGGGCTCGAGATGTCGCGATCCTCCGCGAAATATGCGTGGTAGAGCGCGTTGGCGAGCTTCACCGCGAGCGCTGGATCGCGATCCGACGCCCAGTAGAACGCGCGGGCGGGGGCCTGGGTCGCGATCGGGAACATGGACGGCAGCCTGAACGCAATGCCATAGAGGCGAGCCGAGCGCGCCATGTCGTGCTTCGAGTACTTCCCCTTGAGCGGCAGCGCAGGCAGAGGCCGCCCTCCGGTCAGCTTGAACACCGCGCCGAGCAGGATCGGCCGCCAGTTGACGCTGCGACCGTGCCGCGCGGCAAGCCCGTCTATCCTCATCGCCGCGAAATATCCGTAAGGCGACGAGAAGTCGAAGTAGAAATCGATCGGATCGGCCATGCAAGCTCCCGCGGCAGAGTCATCGAGCAGTGACGCGATTTGTGAGATGAATAGTAGCAGGTTACGGCGCTGCCTCGCCCGAAGCGGGCGCGGCCTGATCGCAGTAGACCGCGCCGCTTGCGACGAGCTGCTCGACCTCCGGGGGCGTCATGCCGGCGAATTCGGCGAGCACGCGCCGGGTGTCCTGCCCGATGCGCCCGCCGCTGTGCCTGATGCCTGCGGGTGAAGCCGAGAGCTTGGGCACCGGCGCGGCGAGCGTGACGCTGCCGAGCTCGGCGTCGGGCACGGCGATGAGCATCTCGCGCGCCCGGTAGTGCGGATCGCTGAAAATGTCCGCCATGTCGAAGATGCGCGTCGCAGGCACCTTGGCGCTATGCAGGGCGTGTTCGATCTCGGCAAGGTCGTGCGCACCGCACCAGCCCGCGATGATCCCGTCGAGCGCGTCCGCGTTCGCGCCGCGCGCTTGCCTGCCGAGAAAGCGCGCGTCGCGCGCGAGCCCGGGCTGCCCGATCGCCGCGGCGAGGCGCTCGAACAGCGCATCATCCGGTGCCGAGATGTGCACCCAGCGCCCGTCGCGCGACGCATAAAGATTGTTCGGCGCGCTGCCCGGCAGCCGCGAGCCGGCGCGGCCGGCGATCTTGCCGAGCTTGTCGTATGCCGGCACGTGCGGTTCCATCAGGCTGAACGCGCATTCGTAGAGCGCGGTGTCGACGAGCTGCCCCTTGCCGGTCTCGTCGCGGTAGCGCAGCGCAACGAGCGCGCCGAGCGCGCCGTAGAGCCCGGCGA
>JACQGO010000192.1 GCA_016199485.1 Betaproteobacteria bacterium | reverse complement strand
GGGAGAGGGGAACGGTACAGTGCGGAAACGGTTTGTCAACCATTTCCGCAAAGATCGATTGAAGCTGAAAAGGTTCGACGTTTGACGACGGGCAATGCGTGGCAGGCAGTGAGCTTGGCGTGGCCCGCTCTGCGCTCCGGGAACTTCCGGATCTTCATCGGCGGACAAGCCGTCGCTCTCGTCGGAACCTTCATGCAGCAGGTTGCGATGAGCTGGCTGGTGTACCGGCTCACGCACTCGGCGTTCATCCTGGGCCTGGTGGGGTTCGTCGGCGAGATCTCGAGCGTTGCCGTCGCGCTGCTCGCAGGCGCGCTCGCCGACCGGGCGAACCCGCACCGGATCGTGCTGGCGACCCAGACGCTCGCCGTGCTGCAGGCTTTTGTGCTCGCGGCGCTCGTGTTCACCGATCGCATCGACGTCGCGACGATCCTGGTATTGAGCGGCATGCTCGGGATCATCAACGGCTTCGACGTGCCGGCCCGCCAGGTGTTTCTCTTCCATCTCGTCGAGAGCAGGGACGACCTGAGGAGCGCGGTCGCCTTGAACTCGTTGGCGCTCGACTCCGCTCGTCTGGTCGGCCCCGCACTGGGCGGAATGGTCATCGCCGTCGTGGGCGAGTGGATGTGCTTCGTGGCGAAGGGCGTGAGCTACCTTGCGGTTATCGTCGCTGTCCTCGCGATGCAGGTTTCGCTGAAAGCCGGGAGGTCCGGACAACCGAGCGTCGTTCAAACGGTGGTCGAAGGGATCCGCTACGGTTTTGGCTTTCCGCCGATACGGGCCATTCTCCTGCTCGTGGGGGGGGTGAGCTTCGCCGGCAGCCCGTACGCGGTCCTGATGCCCGTCATGGCGGCGACCGTGCTTGAGGGAGGGCCCTACACCCTAGGCATCCTCATGGCGTCCACCGGTCTCGGCGCGCTCGTCGCCGCCTTTTATCTGGGCTCGCGACGAACGCCGCTGGGGCTCGATCGCCTGATCGTGGTGGGCTCGAGCCTCTTCGGCCTCGGCCTCATCCTGTTTTCCCTGTCGCGCTGGCTGGGCCTTTCCGCATTGCTCCTCGTCGTCGCAGGATTCGGGCTGACGATACTCATGACGTCGGCGAACACGATACTGCTGACCATCACGGTCGAGGACAAGCGGGGCAGGGTGATGAGTCTCTTTGCCCTTTCCTTCATGGGAACCGTAGCGCTCGGGAGCCTGTTCACCGGCTCACTCGCCAGCTGGATCAGTGTCCCCGGGACGATTGCCATCGGAGGAGCGTTGTGTGTTCTTGGCTCCATGATTTTCTTGAGGCAGCTACCCCGGCTGCGCGCGAACATACCGCAGATCGCTCCTCCGCCCGGCGTGACCGCGAAGGAGGCTGCAGGGGGGCGGACGGCGACCGAGCGCATGGCGCCTCCGCGCAACCCGTAGGCACGCCATGGCGCGGGTGACACTTCGCAGGGTATTCAAGAGATTCGGCCAGACCGAGGTCGTTCACAATCTCGATCTCGATATTGCCGATGAGGAATTCGTCGCGATCGTAGGGCCATCCGGATGCGGCAAGAGCACGGTACTGAAAATGATCGCGGGGCTGGAAGAAGTCAGCGCCGGCGAGATTCTCATCGATGATCAAGTGGTCAATGATCTGCCGCCCAGGGAGCGCGACATCGCCATGGTGTTCCAGGACTATGCGCTGTATCC
The DNA here is from genome assembly GCA_016199485.1 of Betaproteobacteria bacterium. Classification (GTDB taxonomy): domain Bacteria; phylum Pseudomonadota; class Gammaproteobacteria; order Burkholderiales; family SG8-41; genus JACQGO01. The sequence goes on along the minus strand of JACQGO010000192.1, from coordinate 3,804 downwards.
GCACATGACGGTGTTCGACAACATGTCGTTCGGGCTTCGCGTCAGGAAATATCCGCCGGCGGAGATCAGGGAGCGTGTCGAACGCGCCGCCGCCATCCTTGATCTTTCCGATCTGCTGGACCGCCGGCCCAGGCAGCTCTCGGGAGGGCAGCGCCAGCGAGTCGCCATGGGCCGCGCCGTGGTGCGCGATCCCCGGGTATTCCTGTTCGACGAGCCCCTGTCGAACCTGGACGCCACGCTGCGGGCCCAGATGCGAACCGAGATCAAGAAGCTGCGCCAGAAGGTGCGCACGACGACGGTCTACGTGACGCATGACCAGGTGGAGGCCATGACGCTCGCCGACCGCGTGGTGGTGATGAATGCCGGCCGCATCGAGCAGATCGGCATGCCGCAAGAGCTGTACCGCAACCCGAGGACGCGTTTCGTCGCGGGCTTCATAGGATCGCCCGCCATGAACTTCCTTCCTTGCCGCATCGTCGAGAACGGCATGGACCTCCTGGTTCAGCTCAGCGACGGGCTTGCGCTGGCGATACCGCCCGAGCGCCGCGCAAGCTGCCGGCATTGTCTCGGACAGGACCTCCTCTTGGGGCTGCGTCCCGAGCACATCACCGAAGCCCGCCCCGGCGTGGGCGGAGCGGAATTCACCGTGCCGGTGGACATCGTCGAGCCCATGGGCATGGATACCATGGTTCATTTTTCCGTGGGCGGGATCGATGTGTGCGCCCGCTGCAGCCCCGCTGCTGTCCTGATGCCGGGCCAGCGTATGCGCCTCGCCGCAAACATGCGGCAGATGCATTTGATCGATCCAAAGAGCAACCTGGTCATACGGACAGCCCCCGAGGCCGATGCGGGTACGCCGATGCGTGTTGGCCCGGATACGTGACTTGACGGCAGAGAAAGAGATGGGAAAAAAAGAAAATACTGGTTACCGAGAGCAGGAACAAATTCCTTTCCGTCCATCGAGGGTCAAATCGAGCACGCGCGGACGCTTGCCGACATGGGTGTCCGAATGATCATGCTTCAAAGTTGCGAGTTTTACCTCTACTTCGCGACAAAGGCGGTTGCGGATGGCGTCCGGGACGCTGTCGTGTCCAGGAAGGCGGAGCGTCCGCGGAAGGCGTGAGCGCTCGACATGGCCCGACTCCTCGAAGGGCGCATATGGAAACCGGAGACAGTGGTGATGCCGCAGCGGTTGGAAAGTGTCAAAGCGGGGCAGACGCCAGCCCACGTGCGGCGGTTCGCGGGGTAGCGCATGAACGAATCGACGCTTGACGCCATCGATCTCGAGATCCGGTGGAGACGGCTGATCGCGATCCTGGCGGAGGCCGCGTTGACGGTGGTCCGCACGTCGTTTTCCAAGATTGTCAGCGAAGGCGGGGATTTCGGTTGCCTGCTCTATGATCGAAGCGGGCGGATGGTGGCGCAGGATGCCGGCGTATCGAGCAAGCTCGGAGTAGCGCCGCGGGTCGTAGTGCGCGCTCTCGAGAAGTGGGGAGACGGGTTGATCCGCCCCGGTGACGTGTACGTGACCAACGACCCCTGGCTCTGCGCCGGACACCTCTACGACGTATCCGTCGTGAAGCCGCTCTTCGACGACGGCTCGCTCATCGGCTTCTGCGAGTGCCTGGCGCACCTTCCTGACATAGGCGGAAGCCTCAGCAACGATACCCGCGAAGTATACGAGGAGGGGATCTTCGTCCCGGTAACGCGCCTCATGTCACGCGGTAAAGACGTGCAGGAGGTATGGGACCTGATACGAAGCAATGTCAGGATTCCCGACCAGATCGAGGGCGACATACGGGCGCTCGTCGCGGCGCTTGGGCTGACCGAGCGCCGCATCGCCGCATTCAATTCCGAGTATCGAGACTGCAGTTTTCAGGAGCTCGCGGACCAGATTATCAGCTGTTCCGCCCGGGCCGTCGGAAAAAGCATCCGGGAACGCATTCCGGACGGCGTGTATTCCGGGTCGGTCGAGATCGACGGATTCGAAACCGGGACGCCGCCCGTTATCAGGGTGAGTATTACCGTCGACGATGGATCGATTACCGCCGATTTCCTGGGAACCGACCTCCAGAGCGAGAAATCGATCAACTGCACGGAGGTCTACACGTATGCCTGGACGCTGTATGCCTTCCGGTGCCTCGTCTCCGGTTCCGTTCCTTACAACCACGGTCTGATGCTCCCGATCAAGTTGGCGGCGCCAATCGGCTCCTTGCTCAACGCACGGCATCCGGCTCCGGTCCGGATGAAGTCGAGCGCCGGCAACTTCGTTCCGTATGCGATATTCGACGCGCTCGCCGTCGCGATGCCTCGATACATCATGGCCGAGTCGGGGGGGAAGTGTACGCTCCGGTGTTTTACGGAGTCTCGCGAAGGGAAGCCGATTGCGGAGACCTTTCAAGTGATGGGCGGTTTCGGCGCGAGGGCATTGAAGGACGGGGTCTCCTGCATGGCTTTCCCGGCGTCGGGTGCGGAAACGCCCGTGGAGTTGGTCGAGCATGTCCTGCCGGTCACGATACTCAGCAAGCGGTTGGTGAAGGATTCGGGGGGCGCGGGGAGATTCCGGGGCGGCCTCGGACAGCGTCTGGCGATCCGCGCGGCGAGCGATCAGCCCCTGCGCATTCTTGTGCAAAACATGAGAACGCGGCGGGCTCCCGCCGGCTACCGGGGCGGTGAGCCGGGAACCGCCGGATCTAATCGGCTCAACGGAGACTTGATTCCGGGGAAAGCCACGGTCACGTTGGTGAAGGGGGACGTGCTGGAGGTTCAGGTCGCAGGCGGAGGCGGCATGGATGCGCCTCGCGAACGATCTCCGGAATCGATTACCGAAGACATCTCATCCGGTTTCATCAGTTCCTCGGCGGCGGAAGGCGAATACGGGAGCGCGGCTCCGCCCGCACGGTCCCGCTGATGCGACGCGCCGCGATTGTCCCGCCGATCGGGATTCCATCATGTACGAATTAGGCATTGATATCGGCGGCACATTCACCGATCTGGTCCTGCTTGACCCGGCGACCGGCAGAAGCTGGTTCGAAAAGGTGCTCACCACTCCCGCCGATCCGTCAGCGGGAGCCTTGCTCGGCATCAGGAAAATCCTGGGTGCAGCCGGAGTGAAAGCGGAGGCGCTGCGGCGGATCGTTCACGGAACCACGCTGGTGATCAACGCCATCATCGAAAGGAAGGGCTGCCGGACCGGGCTCATCACGACCGAAGGTTTCGGCGACGTGTTGGAAATGCGGCGCGGCCGGCGGTTCGATATGGACGATCTCCTCATCGAAGTGCCCGCGCCGCTGGTTCCGCGGTCGTTGGTGCGCGAAGCGCGGGAGAGAATGAGCAAGGACGGCGTTGCCTTCGTTCCGATCGATGACCGGAGCGTGACCGCGGCCACCCGGAGCCTGGTGGATGCGGGCGTGGAATCGATCGCGATTTGTTTCCTGCACTCGTACCGCAACGCCGATCACGAAAAGAGAGCGCGGGTGCTCGTCAAGCAGATCGCGCCGGATGTTCACGTTTCGCTCTCGTCGGACGTCGCACCGGACATCCGGGAGTACGAGCGGGCCTCTACCACGGTGGCGAACGCTTATACGCAGCCGGTCTTCGAACGGTATCTGTCCGCATTCGGCCGGAGCCTGTCTGAAGCGGGGTACCAACGTCAGCTCTATTTGATGACCTCGGACGCGGGGCTGACGACGAGCGATCTCGCGCTAAGGGCGCCGGTTCGGCTCATGGAATCCGGGCCGGCTGGAGGTTGTGCGGCAGCCCGTCATGTCGGATCCGTCGCAGAACGGGATGGGCTGATCGCGT
>JACQGO010000191.1 GCA_016199485.1 Betaproteobacteria bacterium | reverse complement strand
TAGATTCCCTGCTGCAGGCGGATCCCGGTGAACCGATCGGCGTCGATCTCGCCGTCGAAGTACGCACGCAAAGCTTCCGCGTAGCGCTCGATCTCCTCGAAGTCCGCCAGGTTCTGAACGGGTTCATTCATCTTCATGCCGCCACCCCCTCCAACACGCTGTGCGGCCATCCTAGCCGCACCATCTTATACTGTTAACGACTATTATGTTACGATGTTATAACTTATAGGCATTTAATAGCTAACCACGTGAAATTACAGCAGTTACGCTACGTGTGCGAGGTTGCCCGGCGCGGCCTGAACCTCTCCGGGGCAGCCGAGGCGTTGCACACTTCGCAGCCGGGGATCAGCAAGCAGATACGGCTCCTGGAGGAAGAGATCGGGGTCAAGGTGTTCGTGCGGCACGGCAAGCGTTTCATCGGCGTGACCGAGCCCGGCAGGACGATACTGGCGATCGCGGGGCGGGTGCTGAAGGACGTGGAGAACCTGCGGCAAGTGGGGCTCGAGTACGCGAGCGAGGACAGCGGCGCTCTCATCATCGCGACCACGCATACCCAGGCGCGCTACGCGTTGCCGCCGGTCATCCAGCGCTTCACCCAGCGCTATCCCAAGGTGCGCCTGAGCCTGCGCGAAGGCAGCCCGCAGCAGATCGCGCAACTCGTGCTCTCCGGCGAGGCCGACATCGCGATCGCCACCGAAGCACCGGACCTCTACCAGGACCTCGTCATGCTGCCGTGCTACCAGTGGAACCGCTGCGTAATCACCCCGCTCAACCACCCGTTGCTCAGGCTGCCGAAACTGACGATCGACGCCATCGCGCGCTACCCGATCATCACCTACGATTTCGCGCTCTCCGCGGACTCTCCGATCAAGCGCGCGTTCGAGGCACGCGGAATACAACCCAGTGTCGTGCTCACCGCGATCGACGCCGACGTGATCAAGGCCTACGTCGAACTGGGCCTCGGCGTCGGGATACTCGCCAAAATGGCGTTCGATCCCGCGCGCGACCTGGGCTTGAGGCTCATCGACGCGAGCCATTTGTTCGAGCCGAGCACCACCAGGATCGGCATCCGCCGCAACGCTTATATGCGCGGCTACGCATTCGATTTCATCGAGCTGTTCGCGCCGCACCTCAATCGCAAGATGGTCGAAACGGCGCTGCGCGGCGAAGGAACGAACTACGAGTTATAAGAAGCGGCGATATGCGGTCCAAATCGGAATGTCAACATCGAGCACGGGCGCGTAGCACCGCATCCCATCGATGTCCGTGTCCTCCCACCGAGCCTGAGGCGATGAGCGCCCGAAGCGGGCGGCGGCTCGGCCGGCCGCGGCGACGTGCCACCGCCGGCGCCTACGCGGCGACGGTCAGCTCGCGCGCGGTGATCGTGTATTTGAAGGTATCGGGGTCGAGCTGATCGAGGCGCCCCTCGGTAGTCTCCCCGTTGGGGTACATGAAGTACGGGAGCTTCGGCCCTTTCGCGCCCGGGAGCCCGACATCGTGGGCGTAGTTGAACGCCATCCAGTTCATCTCCCATGCGCCGAACAGCATGGCGCGCGCGCGCTGCACCTTGCGGTCGGTGAGCACGAGCTTGCCCGGAGGCTCTTCGAGCACGACCTTGCGCACGTCGGCCGGATCAACCGGGATCCAGCCGTGGCCCGCCGCGTAGAACTCGGCGCGGCAGTGCTGCGCCTTGGTCACGACCCCGGTATTCGCGCCCAGGCTCTGGAACCCGCGCGCCGACCTTGCGATCCGCACCCCGTAGACGTCGCGCGCCGCAACGCCGGCCGCGCGCGCGAGGCCCACGAACAGCGTGTTGAGATCACCGCACTTGCCGCCGAAGTAGCGTGTTTCGAGCATCGTCCTGATGTCGCCCCATCCGCAGCCGCGCACCTTGGGATCGCGGAACGTGTTCTCGACCACCCATTCATAGATCGCGCGCGCCTTCTCGACGTCGCCGCGCAGCCCCCGCGTAATCCGTCGCGCGGTCTCGCGCACGATGCCGTCGGTCGGAATCAGCTCGGTCGCCTCGAGATTGAGCCCGAGCACCGCGGCATCTTCGCGCGCCGCGGCGGCGGGCCGCGACAAGTCGACCGCGCGGTCGCGCGTCGCAACACGGCTCACCAGCGTGAGCCGGGGGGGGTTCACCGCTTCGGGAAATTCGGCGCCAACGATGCCCGCGCCGTACCTTTTCTCCACGGCGGTGTACGCCTTGCCGCCGTGCGCCGTCCAGGTACTGCCGAGGTGTCTCTGGTAATCGGTATCGGCCGCGAGCGGCAGCGGCAACCAGAGCCGGGTGGCGCCGGCGGGCTTGAGCACCTCGACCTCCGTCGTGACCTCGAACATGCGCCAGCTCTGCGCGCCCGCCCCCGCGGCCAGCGCGGCGAGTGAAGGAACTCCGGGCAATGCGACGGGCAACACCACGCCCGCCTTGAGAAACGTGCGTCTGTCCATCATGACCCCTCCTTGCTGTGGCGCGAATATTATTTCACGGCTGCGCGCCCACAGGAATATTTTTCGCTCGCGCGGGAGCGTTCAATTGAATGCTTGATCAAACGCGCTTGGAAAAATCACGCAACCTGAAGCCGAAGAGCCAGAGCGTGGCGAAATAGCTCGCCGCGCCGAGCGTGACGATCCACGAAAGCCGCGGCGCGCGCGCGCCGATGCCGCCGGAGAGCCACGAGGCGTCGCTGCCCGCGGCGAACCACAACACCGCCGACATGGCACAGAGCGCGACGAGGAGCTTGAGCGCGAAAACCGCCCACCCCGGCTGCGGTTGATACACATTGCGGGCGCGCAGCTTGCGATAGAGCAATCCCGCGTTCACGCACGCGCCGAGCCCGATCGCGAGCGCGAGCCCCGCGTGCTGGAGCGGCCAGATGAAGACGAAGTTCATGCCCTGCGTGAGGCCGAGCGTGACGAGCGCGATTCTCACCGGCGTCCTGATGTCCTGGCGCGCGTAGAAACCCGGCGCCAGCACCTTGACCATGATCAGCCCGATGAGCCCGATGCTGTAGGCGACGAGCGCGCGGCGCGTCATCATCACGTCCTCCGCCGAGAACGCGCCGTAGTGAAACAGCGTCACGATCAGCGGCACGGCGAGGATTGCCAGCGCAACCGCTGCCGGGGCCGCGAGCAGGAACGTCAACCGCAGGCCCCAGTCGAGCAGCCGCGAATATTCCGCGCCCGAACGCTCGGCGTAGTGCCGCGACAGGCTCGGCAGCAGGATGGTGCCGAGCGCGACGCCGAGGAGCCCGGTCGGGAACTCCATCAGGCGGTCCGCGTAGTACAGCCATGAGACGCTGCCGGTAGCGAGGAACGAGGCGAATATCACGTTCACCAGCAGGCTCACCTGGCTGATCGACACGCCGAACACCGCCGGCCCCATCTGCCTTGCCACGCGCCATACGCCCTCGTCGCCCAGGTTCAGCCTGAAGCGCGGCAGCAGCCCGACCTTGAGCAGGAACGGCACCTGGAACGCGAGCTGCAGCACACCGCCACAGAATACCGCCCACGCCAGTGCTTTCACCGGCGGCTCGAAATACGGCGCCGCCCACAGCGCGAACGCGATGAACGACAGGTTGAGCAGCACCGGCGTGAACGCCGGCACCGAAAACCGGCCGCAGGTGTTGAGTATGCCGCCCGCGAGCGCGGTGAGCGAAATGAACAGGATGTAGGGAAAAGTGACGCGCAATAGCTGCACGGTGAGATCGAGCTTGTGCGGCGTCGCCGCGAATCCCGGCGCGCTCACGTAGATGATCAGCGGTGCGGCGATGACGCCCACCAGCGTCACCGCGGCAAGCGCCAGCGCGAGCAGCGCGGAGACGTGGTCGACGAGCGCTCGCGTCGCCTCGTCTCCGCGCCGGTTCTTGTACTCGGCGAGGATGGGCACAAAAGCCTGGGAAAAGGCGCCCTCCGCGAACAGCCGCCGCAGCAGATTGGGAATCTTGAACGCGACGAAGAACGCGTCGGTGGCGAGCCCCGCCCCGAACACGCGCGCGATCACGGTGTCGCGGATGAAGCCCAGCACCCGCGAGAGGAACGTCATGCCGCTCACCGTCGCGAGCACCTTGAGCAGATTCATCGCGCGTATCCGGAACAGGCGCGGCGCGCCAGCGCCGGGCGGCGGGTCACCGCGCCTTGCAAAAAGCGTGGAACGCCCGTATCATACCGCCCTTTTCCGCACGGTGAATTCGGAGTTCCCATGGCCAATATAGCCTCGGCACGAAAGCGCGCCCGCCAGGCCGAAAAACGCCGCCAGCACAACGCCAGCCTGCGCTCCGAGTTGCGCAGCGCGGTGAAGAGCGTGAAGAAGGCGATTGCAGGAGGCGACAAGGAGGCGGCGAAGACCGTATTCCAACGGGCGGCGGGCGTGATCGATTCAATCGCGGACAAGCAAATCATTCACAAGAACAAGGCGGCACGTCACAAAAGCCGGCTCGCGGCCGCCCTCAAGGCGATGGCGTGAGCGCTTCGCGCTAGTACCGTTCCAACCGTTTTCGGGCAATCCAGCCGGTTCTGCAGGCCCTGACCATCCTCGGCAGGCGCGCTCGCCAAGCCTGGGGAAACGAGCCGGGACGGCACCAGGCACGGCCCGCTGCATTTTCCTGCCCGCTTCGCTGCTGCGCGAGCGCCGCGGCGACCGGATTCTCCAGATGTTTTTCCTCCCGCTCCGGGCGCAGTGCGAGTTCGTCGTCGCGCGCGAATCCCGACGATTTCAGCGGCGCACGGGAACATCGGGTCGTTATCTTACCAGAGCGTGCCGCGGGCGGTGCGCGCCGCGAAATTCGACTTGCATCCGGCAGGTGATTGCGCTACAACTACGCATTCGATAAGAGTTTGAGCACACGGCGGCGGCAGCCGCCGTGTGCTTTTTGGCTTGGCTGGCCCATGTCGCACGTGATGAACACTTATGCGAGGCTGCCCGTCGCGTTCGAGCGCGGCGCAGGCTCCTGGCTGTGGGATACGCAAGGCAGACGCTATCTCGACGCCCTCGCCGGGATAGCGGTGTGCGGCATCGGCCACGGCCACCCGAAGCTCTCGAAGGCGATCGCGGACCAGGCGGCGCGGCTCGTCCACACCTCCAACCTCTACCAGATCACCGTGCAGGAACAGCTCGCCGACCGGCTCGCGGGGCTCGCCGGGATGGACAGCGTGTTCTTCTGCAACTCGGGCTGCGAGGCGAACGAGGCGGCGATCAAGCTCGCGCGGCTCTACGGTCACAACATGGGCGTCGAGGCGCCCGCGATCATCGTGACGGAGAAGGCATTTCACGGCCGCACCATGGCGACGCTGTCCGCGACCGGCAGCCGCAAGGTGCAGGCGGGATTCGAGCCGCTGGTTGCCGGATTCGTGCGGGTGCCGTTCGACGACCTGGAAGCGGTGCGGCGCGTCGCGGCACACAACCGCAGCGTGGTCGCGGTGCTGGTGGAACTGCTGCAGGGAGAGGGCGGCGTCAACGTCTGTTCGAGCGGTTACCTCGATGGCCTGCGCGGCATCTGCAACGCCAACCAATGGCTGCTGATGCTCGACGAGGTGCAGAGCGGCATCGGCCGCACCGGCAAATGGTTCGCGTTCCAGCACTCGGGCGTGCGGCCCGATGTGATGACGCTCGCCAAGGGGCTCGGCAACGGCATGCCGATCGGGGCGTGCCTCGCGGCCGGCGCAGCGGCGGACCTGTTCAAGCCCGGCAGCCACGGATCGACCTTCGGCGGCGGCCCGCTCGCGTGCGTCGCCGCGCTCGCGACGCTCGCCGTCATCGAGGAGGAGAACCTGATGGCGAACGCGACGGTCATGGGAGACCTGATCCGCGACGGCTTCGCGGCGCGGCTGGCGGGCGTGCCGGGAGTGAAGGAAATCCGGGGCAAGGGGCTGATGATCGGCATCGAGCTCGCCTTTGCCTGCGGTGAGCTGGTGAACCGCGCGCTCGAGCAGGGCGTGCTGATCAATGTCACCGCGGAGAACGTGATCCGGCTGCTGCCGCCGCTCAATTTCACGCGCGAAGAAGCCGAGTTGCTGGTCGCGACGTTGAGCCCGCTCATCATGGAGTTTCTGGCGCAGCAGGGCGCGGCGCAACCGGCGGCGCAGTCGGCGTGACGCGCGGCTCCCGCCGGTCTCGACAGCGTGTCCCATGGACGTTCGGCATTACCTCCAGTTCAAGGACTTCACCCGGCACGAGTACGAGTACCTGTTCGAGCGCACGCGCTGGATCAAGGACCTGTTCAAGCGCTATGTCCCGTACCAGCCGCTGCGCGACAGGACGCTCGCGATGGTGTTCGAGAAGCATTCGACGCGCACGCGCGTCTCCTTCGAGGCGGGCATGCACCAGCTGGGCGGAGCGGTCATCACGCTGATGACGCGTGACACGCAAATGGGGCGCGGCGAGCCGATCGAGGACGTCGCCCGCGTGATCACCCGCATGGTCGATATCGTGATGATCCGCACCTTCGAGCAGGAGATCATCGAGCGCTTTGCCGCGCACTCGCGGGTGCCGGTGGTCAACGGGCTCACCGACGAGTATCACCCGTGCCAGATCCTCGGCGACATCTATACCTACATCGAGCACCGCGGCTCCATCGCGGGCAAGACGGTGGCGTGGATCGGCGACTCCAACAACGTATGCAACACCTGGCTGCAGGCGGCGAAGATATTCGATTTCAACTTTCACGTCGCGAGCCCCGCGGGCTACGAGCTCGAGCCGGAACGCGGCGAGAGCTACGAGAGCATGCACCTCGAGATCTTCGGGGATCCGATCGAGGCGGCACGCGATGCCGATCTCATCACCACCGACGTGTGGACCAGCATGGGCTTCGAGAAAGAGACCGAGGAGCGCAAGCAGGACTTCGCCCGTTACTGCGTCAACCGGGGGATGATGGCGGTCGCGAGGCCCGACGCGCTGTTCATGCACTGCCTGCCGGCGCACCGCGGCGAGGAGGTGGACGCAGCGGTCATCGACGGTCCGCAGAGCGCGGTATGGGACGAGGCGGAAAACAGGCTGCACACGCAAAAGGCGCTGATGGAGTATCTGCTGCTCGGCAGGATCAAGACCCAAGGCGAGCTGTGGTCAACGTGAAGGACACTTGCCACAGAGGACACAGAGACGAGGCAGAAAAAAGAGCGCCGTTCGTCTTGCTGTTCTTGCTTTTCTCTGTGACCTCTGTGCTCTCTGTGGCCAGGATATTCGGTTGAACGAAACATGAACAAGGTCAAGAAAGTGGTGCTCGCCTACTCGGGCGGGCTCGATACGTCGGTGATCCTGAAATGGCTGCAGGACACCTACCGCTGCGAGGTCGTGACCTTCACCGCCGACATCGGACAGGGCGAAGAGCTCGCGCCGGCGCGCGCCAAGGCGAAAAAGCTCGGCGTGAAGAAAATCTTCATCGACGACCTGCGCGAGGAATTCGCGCGCGACTTCGTCTTTCCGATGTTCCGCGCAAACGCGATCTACGAGGGCGAGTACCTGCTGGGCACCTCCATCGCGCGGCCACTGATCGCCAAGCGTCAGATCGAGATCGCGCGCCGGGTCGGCGCGGACGCGGTGGCGCACGGCGCGACCGGCAAGGGCAACGACCAGGTGCGCTTTGAGCTCGGCTACTACGCGCTGGAGCCCGACATCCGCGTGATCGCGCCGTGGCGCGAGTGGGATCTCACTTCGCGCGAGAGGCTGCTCGCCTACGCGCGACGCCACGGCATCCCGGTCGAGACGCAGAGAAAAGGGGGGGCGCCCTACAGCATGGACGCCAACCTGCTGCACATCTCGTACGAGGGGCGCACGCTGGAAGACCCGGCGCGCGAGCCGGAGGAGGTGATGTGGCGCTGGACGGTGGCGCCCGAGAAGGCCCCGAACCGGCCGGAGCGCGTCGAGATCGAGTACCGGCGCGGCGATGTCATCGCGGTGAACGGGGTGAAGATGACGCCGGCGACGGTGATCGCCGGGCTTAACCGGCTCGGCGCGAGGCACGGCGTGGGGCGTCTCGATCTCGTCGAGAACCGCTACGTCGGCATGAAGTCGCGCGGATGCTACGAGACCCCGGGGGGCACCATCATGCTGAAGGCCCACCGCGCGATCGAGTCGATCACGCTTGACCGCGAGGTCGCGCATCTCAAGGACGAGCTGATGCCGCGCTACGCGGCGCTGATCTACAACGGCTACTGGTGGAGCCCGGAGCGCCGGATGCTGCAGGAGGTGATCGACGCCTCGCAGCGGAACGTGAACGGCTGGGTGCGCGTCAAGCTCTACAAGGGCAACGTCATGGTGGTGGGACGCGGTTCGCGCAGGGATTCGCTGTTCGATCCGGCGATCGCCACTTTCGAGGAGGACCGCGGCGCGTACAATCAGCAGGACGCCGAGGGCTTCATCCGGCTCAACGCGCTCAGGATGCGCATCGCGGCCAGCCTTGCACGGCGCCGGCGGTAACCCGCGCAACGCGGCGAGGACGGCGGAGTTCGACGACAGCACCAGCCTGCCTGTCATCTCACATGCGGTAAAATTACGTGGACGATAAACACGTTACTCGCTCAGGGGGTCGCACATGCCATCGTTCGATATCGTCTCGGAGGTCAATCACGTCGAGGTCCACAACGCCGTGGACCAGTGCAACAAGGAGATCTCCAACCGCTTCGACTTCAAGGGCTCGGACGCACGGGTCGAGATCGGGGACGGGTTGCTTACCGCCTACGCCGACGACGATTTCAAGCTCGGCCAGCTGCGCGACGTGCTCACCGGCAAGCTCGCCAAGCGCGGGGTGGACATCCGCTGCCTGCAGCTCGGCAGAATCGACAAGGTGAGCGGCAACAAGGTCAAACAGGAGATCACAGTGCGCGAAGGCATCGAGCAGGAGCTCGCGAAGAAGATCGTCAAGCTCGTCAAGGACAGCAAGCTCAAGGTGCAGGCGAGCATCCAGGGCGAGACGGTGCGCGTCTCGGGCGCCAAGAAGGACACGCTGCAGGAGGCGATCGCGCTCGTGAGAAAGTCGATCGCCGACTTCCCGCTGCAGTTCAAAAATTTCCGCGATTGACTCGCCGGGCGTAAACTCACTGTTTCTTGAGTCCCGCCGTCCAGCGGTCGTAGATGCGGTCCGCGACAAGGTACAGCGCGGCAAGCCGTGCGTCGATGTCGGTGCTGATTTCCTCGACCGGCTGCACAGCGGGGCTGCGGCCGAGGTTGCGCTCGATCTCCCTCGCCCCGCTCTCGCACCAGCTCTCGATCAGCTCGCGCGTCATTTCGACGTGGCATTGCAGCGCGAGATGCCTGCCGAGCGCAAAGCCCTGGTTGTCGCAATACGGGCTTGCCAGGACGCGCACCGCGCCCTCGGGAATCGTGAAGCGCTCGCCGTGCCAGTGAAACGCCACGAAAGACCTGCACTCGTTCCCGAACCACTCGCGCGCAACCGCACCATCCAGCACCTCCACCCTGCCCCAGCCGATCTCCTTGAGCGGATTACGGCCGATGGCGCCGCCGAGCGCCTTGGCGATCAGCTGGCCACCCAGGCAGTGGCCGAGCACGGGGACGTCCGCGTCCGCGCCCGCGCGGATCAGCGCGAGCACGCGAGGGATCCACGGCAGGTCGTCGTTGACGCTCATCGGCCCGCCCATGAAGACCAGGCCGCTGAACTGGCACGGGTCTTGCGGCACCGCCTCGCCGGCGTCGATCCTGATCACACGCCACGGTATCTTGCGGCGTGCAAGATATGTGGCAAAATACCCCGGTCCCTCGATAGGCGCGTGCCTGAATATGCCAACCGGTTTCATGGCGCTGTCCCACCTCGTTCGCGTGCGCAATCGGAGAGTAGTGTACCTCGCTTTCCTACTGGCCGCGGGTGTGGCCGGTGCCGCCGAGGTCAACGTGATCGGGCTCACCGCCGGCAAGGCGGTGGTGGTGATCGACGGCGGCAAGCCGCGCACCATGAGGGCCGGCGAGGAAAGCCCAGAGGGCGTGAAACTGATCAGCGCGTCCACCGAATCCGCGCTGTTCGAGATCAACGGCAGGCGCCGTACGCTGACCATCGGGAGCAGCATCTCGGTGGCGAGCGCGACCGGCGGGCGCAGCGTGACGCTCGCCGCCGACGGCGCCGGCCACTTCATCACGACGGGATACGTCAACGGCGCGCCGGTACGGTTCATGGTCGACACCGGTGCCTCGCTCGTGACGCTGAGCGTCTCCGAGGCGAAACGCGCCGGCGTCAACTACCTTTCCGGCGTGCGCGGCTACACCGTGACCGCAAACGGCAGGGTGCCGGCATACAAGGTCAAGCTCGACACGGTGAAAATCGGGGACGTCACGCTGAACAACCTCGACGGCGTCGTGCTCGAAGGCAACGCCCTGCCGATCGGCTTGCTCGGCATGAGCTTCCTGAACCGCATGGAAATGAAGCGCGACGGGAGCACGATGACGCTCATCAAGCGGTATTGAAACAGGATTCAGGAATCGGGACGCAGCGGTTATTGCCTGCGTCTGCCCGATTTCTTGCGCGCCTTCCCTGTATCCTGAGTGCCGAATCCCGAATCCTGCTCTACCATCGACAGCATGTGGCCGAGCTTCGCGCGCTTGGTCGCGAGATAGCGCCGGTTCGGTGAGCGCGGCGGCGCCTCGATCGGCACGCGCTCGACCACGGCGAGCCCGTACTCCTCCAGTGCCTGCACCTTCTCCGGGTTGTTGGTCATGAGCCGCACGCGGCGCACTCCGAGATCGAACAGGATGTGCGCGCCGACGCGGTAGTCGCGCATGTCCGCGGCGAATCCGAGCGCGTGGTTCGCCTCGACGGTGTCGTGGCCCTGGTCCTGCAGCACGTAGGCGCGCACCTTGTTGAGCAGCCCGATGCCGCGCCCCTCGTCGAACATGTAGACGAGCACCCCGCCGCCCTCGCGGTGGATCGTCTGCAGCGCCGTTTCCAGCTGCTCGCCGCAGTCGCAGCGCTCGCTGCCGAACACGTCGCCGGTCAGGCATTGCGAGTGCAGCCGGACCAGCACCGGGCGCGCCGGGTCCATCGTGCCCCTGACCAGCGCGACGTAGAGCGTGGTCTCGAGGTTGTCGCTGTAGACCACGAGGCGGAAGCTGCCGGCGCTGCGCGTGGGCAGCGTGGTCTCCGCCTTGCGGCGGATCATGCGCTCGTTCCTGCGGTACTCGATGAGGTCGGCGATCCTGAGGATCTTGATGTCGTGCTGCGCGGCGAAGCGCTCGAGGTCGGGCATCCGCGCCATGGCGCCGTCCTCCTTCATGATCTCGCAGATCACGCCCGCGGGTTTCAGCCCCGCGATCCGCGCGAGATCGACCGCCGCCTCGGTGTGCCCGCGCCGCGCGAGCACCCCCCCGTCCACCGCGCGCAGCGTCTGTAGCCGGCCGGGACGGATCAGGTCCGCGGGCCGCGTGCTCCCCGCGATCGCGACCTGGACGGTGCGCGCGCGGTCGTAGGCCGACATGCCGGAGCCCACGCCTTCGCGCGCGTCGATCGGCGTCGCGAACGCGGTGCCGAACTTCGTGGTGTTGCCCTGGTCGTCGGCAATCAGGGAGAGCCCCAGCTCGCGCATCCGCTCCTCGGTGAGGGCGAGCGAAACCAGCCCGCGCCCGCGCGTCGCCATGAAGGCGATCGCTTCGGGCGTGGCCCGCTCCGCGGCGATGAACAGATCGCCTTCGTTCTCGCGGTCCTCGTCGTCGACGAGGATCACCAACTTGCCCTTGCGCACGTCGGGCAGGATCTGCTCGACGATGTATTCGCTGGTTTTCTGGAACTTGCTCATGGACCGCACGCTGCGGCGCTCACGCGGTAGTGCGCGAGGCGATCAGCCTGATGAACTCGGCGCGGGTCTTCTCCTGCTCGAACTCTCCGGTGAACGCGGACGTCGTCGCGACCGAGTGCTGTTTCTGGATGCCGCGCATCACCATGCACATGTGCTGCGCCTCGATCACCACCGCCACCCCCAGCGGCTTGAGCGTGCTCTGGATGCAGTTGCGGATCTCCACGGTAAGCCGCTCCTGCACCTGCAGCCGGCGCGCGAACGCGTCGACCACGCGCGGGATCTTCGACAGCCCGACGATGTAGCCGTCGGGGATATACGCAACGTGGGCCTTGCCGAAGAACGGGAGCACGTGGTGCTCGCACAGCGAGTAGATCTCTATGTCCTTGACGATCACCATCTGCTGGTACTCCTCGCGGAACATCGCCGTGCGCAGAATCTCCGCCGGATCGAGATCGTAGCCGTGGGTCAGGAACTGCAGCGCCTTGGCCACCCGATCCGGGGTGTGTCGCAGGCCTTCGCGGTCGGGGTTCTCGCCGATGTCCTTCAGGATCGAGCGGTACTTGTCCGCGATGCGGCGGATGATGTGCGGGTTGTACTGGTCGATCTTCGCGTACCCGTCCATCTCGTTCTCGTCGATCATCTGCCTGGTAAGCGTCATGGCCTTTTCCGTCATCTGCCGCGTCGCGCGCTGCGCACCGCGCGCGGCGCCGCCGGATATGTTACTACTTCGCTACTGGGCAAGCCGCGCCCGCACGCGGGTCACGATGCCGTCCTTGTTAAGACCGCAATCCGCAAGCTGAATTCCGGGATCGCCCTGGTCGACGAAGCGGTCGGGGAGCCCGAGATGCAGCACCGGCACCGTGTAACCCTGGCGCGCGAGCGACTCGGCGACGGCGCTGCCGGCGCCGCCCATCACCGCGTTCTCCTCGACCGTCACGAGCAGATCGTGCGCCCCCGCGAGATCGGCGACCAGCGCATCGTCGAGCGGTTTCACGAAGCGCATGTTGGCCACCGTCGCGTCGATCTCCTCGGCGGCCTCGAGACAGGGCTTGAGCATGGCCCCGAAGGCGAGAAACGCGATTTTCCTCGAGAGCAGCGCGAACCTCCTGCCGCTGCGGCGGATCTCGCCTTTGCCCACCGGCAGCGCCTCCATTTCCTTCCTGACTTCGACGCCCGGCCCCGTGCCCCGCGGATAGCGCACCGCCGCCGGACCGCTCAACCCGAACGCGGTGAACAGCATCTGGCGGCACTCGTTCTCGTCCGACGGCGCCATCACCACCACGTTGGGCAGGCAGCGCAGATAGGCGAGATCGAAGCTACCGTGGTGCGTCGCGCCGTCGGCGCCGACCAGGCCCGCGCGGTCGATCGCGAACACGACGGGGAGGTTCTGGATCGCGATATCGTGGATCAGCTGATCGTAGCCGCGCTGCAGGAACGTCGAGTATATCGCGACCACCGGCTTGTAGCCCTCGCACGCGAGCCCCGCCGCAAACGTGAGCGCGTGCTGCTCGGCGATGCCGACGTCGAAATAGCGTTCCGGATAAAGCTCGGAAAACCTCACCAGCCCGGAGCCTTCGCGCATCGCCGGCGTGATGCCGACGAGCCGCTTGTCCTGAGCCGCCATGTCGCACAACCAGTCACCGAACACTTGCGTGTAGGTAAGCTTGCCGCCGCCCTTGCCGCCGACGATGCCCTTGCCCGGCTCGAATTTCGACACGCCATGGTAGAGCACCGGGTCCGCCTCGGCGAGCTTGTAGCCTTGCCCTTTCCTGGTGATGACGTGCAGGAACTGCGGCCCCCTGAGCTCCTTGATGTTCTTCAGCGTCGGAACCAGCGCATCGAGATCGTGCCCGTCGATCGGCCCGATGTAGTTGAACCCGAATTCCTCGAACAGGGTGCCCGGCGTCACCATGCCCTTTACGTGCTCTTCGGCGCGTTTTGCGAACTCCCCGAGCACCTTCTCGCCGGCGCGCTTCGCCGCCGCGTAAAAGCGCCCGGACATGAGCTTCGCCAGGTACTTGTTGAGCGCGCCGACCGGCGGCGAGATCGACATCTCGTTGTCGTTCAGGATCACCAGCAGGTCGACATCCATCGCACCGGCGTTGTTGAGCGCCTCGAACGCCATGCCGGCGGTCATTGCGCCGTCGCCGATCACCGCTACGTGGTGGCGCTCGATGCCGGCGAGCTTCGCGGCCGCCGCCATGCCGAGCGCGGCGCCGATCGAGGTGCTCGAGTGCGCGGTGCCGAAGGCGTCATGCTCGCTCTCCTCCCGCCGCGGAAATCCGGACATTCCGCCCCACATCCTGAGCCGCGTCATCGCCTCGCGGCGGCCGGTGAGGATCTTGTGGCCGTAGGTCTGGTGCCCGACGTCCCATATCAGCCGGTCGTGCGGGGTATTGAATACGTAATGCAGGGCGATGGTGAGCTCCACGGTGCCGAGGTTGGACGACAAATGCCCTCCGGTCTGGCTCACCGCCTCCAGCAGGAACTCGCGCAGCTCGTTGGCGAGCTGGAACAACTGTCCGCGCTCGAGCCGGCGCAGCTCGTGCGGATAATTTATCGTTTTCAGCAACTCGTACATTCAGAACTTCCGCAGCACGATGAAGTCGGCGAGCTGCCGCAAGCGCAGCGCATCTTCGCCGAAACCGTCGAGCGCGGCGAGCGCGTCGCGCCGCAGCTCCTCGGCGAAGGTCTTCGACTCGGCGATGCCGAGCGCGCTGACGTAGGTCGGCTTGTTGTGCTGCGCGTCCTTGCCTGCGGTCTTGCCGAGCGTGGCGGTCGGCGCCTCGGCGTCGAGCACGTCATCGACCACCTGGAACGCGAGCCCGATGTACTTCGCATAGTGGTCGAGCTGCGCGAGCTGCTTCCCGTCGAGGCCGTCGCCGCAGCGCGCGCCGAGCAGCGCCGCGGCGCGGATCAGCGCACCGGTCTTGTGGATGTGCATGAACTCGAGCTCCGGCACGGTGAGCGCCTTGCCGACGGCCTCGAGGTCGATAGCCTGGCCGCCCGCCATGCCACGTGAACCAGCCGCGGCGGCAAGCAGCTTGACCATGTCGAGCTGGACCGCGGGATCGCTGGTCAGGCGATACTCGCCAAGCAGCTGGAACGCAAGGCTCTGCAGCGCGTCGCCCGCCAGCAGCGCGGTCGCCTCGTCGTACTCGACGTGGCAGGTCGGTTTGCCGCGCCGCAACACGTCATCATCCATGCACGGCATATCATCATGCGCGAGCGAGTAGGCGTGGATCAGCTCGACCGCGGCGGCGGCGATCGCCACGCGCTCGGGTCTCGCCCGCGCAAGCTCTCCCGCGGCGAAAGCAAGCAGCGGCCGCACGCGCTTGCCTGCGCCCAGCACGGCGTAACGCATGGCCTGATGCAGGCGCTGCGGCGCGATATCGGGAGCGGGCAGCAGCTGGTGCAACCGTGCCTCGATGCGTTGTTGCTGGCTGCGCGCCCAGTCTTGGAAATCGTTCACTGCTCGGGAGCGCTGAAATTCTTGAGGACGCTGTCCTCCAGGATCTTGACCTGCTGCTGGGCGTCTTGCAGGGCTTCCTGGCAAAACCTGAGCAGTTCCGCCCCGCGTTTGTAGGCAGCGAGCGACTGCTCGAGCGGCATCTGTCCCGCCTCCATGCTGGAGACGATGCTCTCGAGCTCCGCGAGCGCCGCTTCGAAAGTGGGAGTACTGTGGGTCTTGGGCGACTTGGACATGGTCGAACGTGCCCTTACGGGCAAACTGTAACCTTAACGCAATCAGATGCTTGCGGTCAACGCGGTATGTAAGGACCGACACCCGGCGCGCGACTAACCGGCCAACAGGCATCCGATGCGGCAGCACCGCGTATCACGCGATACGTCGACACCCGCAGCGGATCAACCGTGAGTGGAATGGACTTGAAACGCAACCGTTTACCGTTTACCGTTGGCCGTTTTCCGCGATGAGGTAAGGAAAGATGCACGCGACCCTGCCCTTGATCGAAGCGAGCGACTTCCCCGCGATCCGCCGCCGGCGGCTCGAAACGCTGCAGGTCAACATGGGCTACAGGTGCAACCAGAGCTGCGTTCACTGCCATGTCAATGCCGGGCCGACCCGCACCGAGATGATGAGCCGCGAGACCGTCTCGGAGTTGATCTCATTCCTCAAGGTCTCAGCGGTGAAAGTTCTCGATCTCACCGGCGGCGCGCCGGAGCTCAATCCCCATTTCCGCAGCCTGGTGCTGGCCGCGCGTAACCTCGGCGTACACGTCATGGACCGCTGCAACCTGACCGTCCTCGAGCAGCCCGGGCAGGAGGACCTCGCGCAGTTTCTCGCTGCCGAACAGGTCGAGGTGGTCGCTTCCCTGCCGTGCTATCTCGAGGAGAACGTCGACCGCCAGCGTGGCAAGGGCGTATTCGAGTCGAGCATTCGCGCGCTGCGGGCGTTGAACGCGCTCGGCTACGGACGGTCGGATTCCGGGCTCGTGCTGAACCTCGTCTATAACCCCCAGGGACCGACGCTGCCGCCGGAACAGGGCAGGCTCGAGGCCGATTATCGCAGGCACCTCGGCGGGAAATTCGGCGTCGCGTTCAATCGCTTGTTCGTGCTGACCAATATGCCGATCCAGCGCTTCGGCAGCATGCTGATTTCCAAGGGCCGGTTCGAAAGCTACATGGAGCTGCTCAAGAGCGCCTACCAGCCGGAGAACCTCGAGTCGGTGATGTGCCGCACGCTGCTCTCGGTGGACTGGCGCGGCCACGTCTACGACTGCGACTTCAACCAGATGCTGGGGCTGCCGCTTGCGTGGCGCGGCCGGCCGCGCGTACACCTGCGCGACCTCATGGGCGCGGAACTCGAGGGCAATCCGATCGTGGTCAAGGACCACTGCTACGGCTGCACCGCGGGCCAGGGCTCGAGTTGCGGCGGCGCGTTGGCCCCCTGATTTGCGACTGACCGACAGGCAAGACCGTGCTGGTTACCGCCCTTCTCTTTCTCACCACGCTGTTCGTCGCCTATGCGAACGGCGCGAACGACAATTTCAAAGGCGTCGCCACCCTGTTCGGCAGCGATACCGCCACCTACAGGAGCGCGATAGCGCTCGCTACAATCACGACGTTCGCGGGCTCGCTCTGCTCGATATACTTCGCCGAGGCGCTGGTGAACGCGTTTTCCGGCAAAGGGCTGGTGCCGGCGGCGGTGGCCGCCTCTCCCGACTTCCTGCTCTCCGTCGCCGCCGGCGCCGGTGCGACTGTTTTCCTGGCAACGCTCTCGGGGCTGCCCATTTCCACAACGCATGCGTTGACCGGCGCCCTGGCCGGCACCGGTCTCATGGCGGTGGGATCGCATTTGAATCTCGCCCATCTCGGCGCCGGTTTCTTCGCCCCGCTGCTGTTGGGCCCCGCCCTCGCCGTGTTGATGACCATCCCGCTCTACCAGGCGCTGCGCGCGTTCTCCAGCCGCCTCGGCATCGAGCGCGAAAGCTGCGTCTGCGTAGGCGCACAGCAGTTCATACCGGTCCGGCAACTGCAGTACAACGCAGCGCTGCAGCAATACACCATGCCCGACCTGGCGCCAGCGGGCGTTGACATTACCGTCGGTACGCAGCAAGACTGCGTTGAAAAATACGGCGGCAGACTCTGCGGTGTCTCCGTGCAATCGCTGGTCGACGCTGTTCACTATCTCAGCGCCGGCGCCGTCAGCTTCGCCAGGGGGCTGAACGATACGCCGAAGATCGTCGGTCTGCTGCTGGTCGTCGACGCTTTGCACCTCGAGCTCGGCATGCTGGCGATAGCGACGGCCATGGCGGTCGGCGGACTGCTCAACGCCAGGAAAGTCGCGATCACCATGAGCAGGAAGATCGCCCGCATGGATGACGGGCAGGCGCTTGCCGCGAACGCGGTCACCGCGTTGCTGGTCATTTTCGCGAGCCGCTTCGGCCTGCCGGTGTCGACCACGCACGTGTCCGTGGGTGCGATCGGCGGCATCGGCCTCGCGAACGGCTCCGCAGACAAAGGCGTCATCGCCGGCATCCTCGCTTCCTGGCTGCTTACCTTGCCGGTGGCAGCGGCGAGCGGCGCGCTGGTGTACACCGCGCTGGTATTTTTTCCCCTGAGTTGATGCGGAGCGAAACATGGACACTTCCTACCTGTCTACCACGCGCGATGTGTACCGGGAAGTCGCGCTCAATCCGGAGCAGGGCCTGTGCTGCACCACCACGCCCGTATGGCAGCTTCCCGAGCTGGTGATCCCCAAGAAGATGCTCGCCATGAACTACGGCTGCGGCAGCACGGTCCACCCGCGTGACCTTGCCAACAGCCCGACCGTTCTCTACGTCGGCGTCGGCGGGGGGATGGAGGTGCTGCAGTTCGCCTATTTTTCGCGCCGCACGGGGGGGGTGATCGGCGTGGATGTCGTCGATGAAATGCTCGCGGCGTGCCGCGCAAACCTCCGCGAGGCCGAACTGCAGAATCCGTGGTTCAGGTCCGCCTTCGTCGACCTGCGCAAGGGCAACGCGCTCGACCTTCCTGTCGACGACGCCTCGGTGGACGTGGCGGCACAGAACTGCCTCTTCAACATCTTTCACGAGCGCGAGCTGGAGCGCGCGCTCTCGGAGATGTACCGGGTGTTGAAGCCGCACGGCAGACTGATCCTGTCCGACCCGGTGTGCGAATCGCCCATGCCCGGGCACCTCAAGAACAACGAGCGGCTGCGCGCGCTGTGCCTGACCGGGGCGACGCCGCTCGACGATTACGTCGGGCGCCTGACCGCTACCGGGTTCGGGACCATAGAGGTGCGCGCCAGGCGGCCGTACCGCGTGCTCGCGCCGCGCCATTACCCGGTCGACAGGCTGATCTACATCGAAAGCGTGGAGATCTGCGCCATCAAGGACCCGATGCCCGCCGACGGGCCGTGCGTCTTCACCGGAAAGACCGCGATCTATTTCGGAGACGCCGATTACTTCGACGACAACAAGGGTCACTTCCTGACCCGTAACCAGCCGCTCGCCGTATGCGACAAGACCGCCGCCGCGCTCGCCGCCCTGGGACGCGACGACGTCTACATTTCCGGGTCGACCTACTTCTACGACGGGGGCGGGTGCTGCTGACGCCTGGTACCAGGCGCCGAGGATGGGGGATGAAGACAATCGAGGGCCGGACCCCGGCGTATCATCCCGGCCGTGGCGTTCATTTCATCCGTGCGCCTTGATTTTTCGTCGACACTGCCTCGTTCATGACATCGCAGCAACACAACCCGGGAAAGCCGTTCATGACCAAAGCCCGCGTCCTCCTCCTCGCAGCGATCGTCACGCTGATCGCCGCGTTCTTCGCGTTCGATGTTGGCCGCTATTTCACGCTCGAGTTCTTCAAGGCGCAGCAGGCCGTGATCAACGCGTTCCGCGACGTCCATCCGCTCGCTACCGGCGCGGCGTATTTCGCGACCTATGTCGCGGTGACGGGGCTGTCGCTCCCGGGCGCGGCATTGATGACGCTCGTGGGGGGTGCGATCTTCGGCCTCGCGTGGGGCGCGGTGATCATCTCGTTCGCGTCCTCGATCGGCGCAACGCTGGCGTTTCTCGCCTCGCGCTTCCTGCTGCGCGACGCGGTGCAGGCGCGCTTCGGCGAGAGCCTCAAATCGGTCAACGCCGGCGTCGCGAAAGACGGCGCATTCTATCTCTTCACGCTGCGGCTGGTGCCGGCGTTTCCGTTCTTCGTCATCAATCTCGTGATGGGGCTCACCCCGATCCGCACCTGGACCTTTTACTGGGTCAGCCAGGCGGGGATGCTCGCCGGCACGCTGGTCTACGTCAACGCCGGCACTCAGATCGCAAAGATCGAGTCGCTCTCCGGGATCCTCTCGCCGGGGCTGATCGTCTCGTTCACGCTGCTCGGCGTCTTTCCGCTCGCCGCGCGCTGGATCGTGAACGCGGCGCACGCGCGCAGGGCGCTCGCCCGCTGGCCGAAGCCGAGATCGTTCGACCGCAACCTGGTGGTGATCGGTGCCGGCTCTGCGGGCCTGGTGACCGCCTACATCGCCGCGGCGGTCAGGGCCAGGGTAACGCTCATCGAAAAGGACAGGATGGGCGGGGATTGCCTCAACACCGGCTGCGTTCCGTCAAAGGCGCTGATCCGCTCGGCCCGGTTTCTCGCCGACGTCAAACGCGCGCGCGCGCTCGGCATCCGCGCGGCGAGCGCCGAGTTCGATTTCGCCGAGATCATGGAGCGCGTACAGCGCGTGGTGAGGAGGGTGGCGCCGCACGATTCGGCGGAACGCTACCAGCGGCTTGGCGTCGAATGCCTGCGGGGGAAGGCCAGAATCACCTCGCCCTACACCGTGGAAGTCAACGGCCGGACCATCACCACGCGCGCGATCGTGATCGCCGCCGGTGCGCGCCCGCTGGTGCCGCCGATCCCCGGCATCGAGCAGGCCGGCTGCCTCACCTCGGACACGGTATGGGATTTGCGCACGCTTCCGCGGCGCCTCGTGGTGCTGGGAGGCGGGCCGATCGGCTGCGAACTGGCGCAGTGCTTCGCGCGCTTCGGCACGCAGGTGACGCAGGTCGAGATGCTCGATCGGCTGCTGATCCGCGAAGACCCCGAGGTCTCGGAGATCGTCCGGCAACGGTTCGAGGCCGAAGGCATCAGCGTGCTCACCGCGCACCGCGCCAGGCAGTTCCTGCGCGAGAACGGGCGCAAGATCCTGGTCTGCGAGCACGCCGGCGGCGAGGTGCGCATCGAGTTCGACGAGGTGCTGGTGGCGGTGGGCCGCGTCGCGAACACCGCCGGCTACGGGCTGGAGGAGCTTGGCATCCCGCTCGGCAGGACGCGCACCATCGAGACCAACGAGTACCTGCAGACGCTCTACCCCAACATCTACGCCTGTGGTGACGTCGCGGGGCCGTTCCAGTTCACGCACACCGCGGCGCACCAGGCGTGGTATGCGGCGGTCAACGCGCTGTTCGGCCGCCTCAGGAAGTTCAAGGCCGATTACTCGGTGATTCCATGGGCGACGTTCACCGAGCCCGAAGTCGCACGCGTGGGCCTGAACGAGGAGGAAGCCGGGCAGAAAGGGATCGCCTACGAGGTGACCCGCTACGGCATCGACGATCTCGACCGTGCGATCGCCGACGAGGCGGCGCACGGCGTGGTGAAAGTGCTCACCGCGCCGGGAAAGGACAGGATACTCGGCGTCACCATCGTCGGCGAGCACGCGGGCGACCTCATCGCCGAGTACGTGGCGGCAATGCGGCACGGCATAGGGCTCAACAAGATACTTTCCACCATCCACATCTATCCGACGCTCGCCGAGGCCAACAAGTACGCCGCCGGCGAGTGGAAAAAAGCGCACGCCCCGCGGGACCTGCTGCGCTGGGTGGAGCGTTACCACGCGTGGATGCGCGCTTGACACCGTGCACCAACCGACATGACTCGACTGCTCATTCTCGCGTTGTTGCTGCCGCTGACGTTTGCCAGCGCGAGCGCGCAATTTGACCACCAGCACAAGGCGTGGAGCGTGCTGCTCAAGAAGCACGTGGTGCTGATCGACGGCGGCAAGGCCTCGCAGGTGGACTACAGCGGGTTCCAGCAGGACCGCGCGCAGCTCAAGGTCTACCTCGAGACGCTGTCGCGCGTCACGCGGCGGGAGTTCGAGGGCTGGGGCAAACCGCAGCGGCTCGCGTTCCTGATCAACGCCTACAACGCCGCGACCGTCGAAAAGATCCTGACTCGCTATCCGGACATCAAGTCGATCTGGGAGTTCGGCAAGATTCTCGGCAACCCGTTCAAGGACAAATTCATCCGGCTTCTGGACAGGGAGATGAGCCTGGACAATATCGAGCACGACACGATACGCGCGGATGGCGCGTACAACGATCCCCGCATCCACTTCGCGGTCAACTGCGCCGCGATCACCTGCCCGATGCTGCGCGAGGAGGCGTATGTCGCGGAACGCCTGGACCGGCAACTCGAGGAGCAGACCGTGCGATTTCTCTCCGATCGCAACCGCAACCGCCACAATCCGGAAAGCGGGGCGCTCGAGGTGTCGAAGATTTTCGACTCCTACCCCTGGTATGGCGGAGACTTCCGTCGGGGCTGGAAGGGTTTTACTTCACTCGAGCAGTTCTTCGCGAAATATGCCGGCCTGCTCGCGTCCAACCCGGAACACCAGCAGCTCATCCGCAGCCAGAAGGTGGAGATCCGCTTTCTGGACTATGATTGGGGGCTGAACGACGCCAAGCGCTGAAAGGGTTCAAGGTTCAAAGTTCGAAGTTCAAAGTTCAAGGGTTGAACCCGGAACCTGGAATTTGGAACCTGGAACTTGGAACCTGGAACCTGGAACCCCGAATGCTGTCGATCATCGTCCCGTGCTTGAACGAGGCGGAGGGCGTCGCGGCGACGCTCGCATCGCTGCAGCCGCTGCGCGCCCGCGGCGCCGAGGCGATCGTGGTGGACGGCGGCAGCAGCGACCGCACCGTGGAGCTTGCGGCGCCCTGGGTTGACCGCGTGGTCACCGCGCCACGCGGCCGCGCCGCGCAGATGAACGCCGGCGCCGCCGGCGCGGCGGGCCCGATACTGTTGTTCCTGCACGCCGACAGCGTCTTGCCGCCCGAAGCCGACCGGCTGATCATCGATGGCCTCGCGCGCCATGGGAAAGACTGGGGGCGCTTCGATGTCGCGATCGCGGGGCGCCACCCGTTGCTGCGGGTGGTGGAACGCTCGATGAACGTGCGCTCGCGCCTGACCGGTATCGCCACCGGCGACCAGGGCATGTTCGTCACGCGCGCCCTGTTCGACGCGGTGCACGGCTTCCCGGCGATTCCGCTGATGGAAGATATCGCGCTCAGCAGGAAGCTCAAGAAATTCGGCGCGCCGCTGTGCCTAAGGCATCCTGTCGTCACCTCCGCCCGACGCTGGGAGCGCGGCGGGGTCTGGCGCACCGTGCTCCTGATGTGGCGGCTGCGGCTCGCCTATTTCCTCGGGGCCGACCCGCGCGATCTCGCGCTGCGCTATGACGCGCACCGTTCGTGACCGCTGCGCGATCGCGCTGTTCGCGAAGGCGCCGGAGCCGGGAGCGGTCAAGACCCGCCTGATCCCCTTGCTCGGAAAGGAGGCGGCCGCGGCTCTGCACCGCGAGCTCGCAGAACGTGCGTTGGCGACCGCGCGCGGAGCGGCGCTCGGTCCTGTAGAGCTGTGGTGCGCGCCGACGATTGATCACGCTTTCTTTCGCGAGTGCGCCACACGCTATCGCGTCGCGCTGCGCGCTCAGCGCGGGGCGGATCTCGGCGCACGCATGCTGCGCGCGGCGCGCAGCCTGCTCGCCGCCAATGCACGCGCGCTGATCATCGGCGCCGATTGCCCTGCGCTCACCGCGGATCACCTGCGCGAAGCCGACACCGCGCTGCGCGCCGGAGACGACGCGCTGCTCATTCCGGCCGAGGATGGAGGCTATGTGGCTCTCGGGTTGTCGCGCTGCGACGCGACGCTGTTCGGAGGCATCGAGTGGGGCGGCGCGCGCGTGCTCGACGCGACTCGCGCGCGGCTTCGCGCGCTCGGCTGGCGTTGGCGCGAGATGCCCGCGCTGTGGGATGTCGACCGTCCTGAAGACTACCACCGCCTGCATCGGTTCAAGCCTCATCGCCCCAAATAAGGCAACCGGTTATCATTCGTCACTCATGAACTCCTTCACCACTCTCGTCTGCGCCGAAACGCTTGCCCGCCATCTCGGCGACGCGGGCTGGATCGTGGTGGACTGCCGGCATGACCTCTTCGACACCGAGGCAGGCCGCCGCGCCTATGCTCGCTCCCACGTTCCCGGCGCGTGCTTTCTGCATCTCGACGAAGACCTGTCCGGGGAGAAGAATAGGAGAAACGGCCGTCATCCGCTGCCGGCCCCGGAGGTGTTCTGCGCCAGACTCGGCTCGCTCGGCGTGGACGGGACGAGGCAGGTCGTTGCCTACGATGCGAGCGGCGGCGTCTACGCCGCGCGGCTGTGGTGGATGTTGCGCTGGGTCGGCCACGCCGGAGTGGCAGTTCTCGATGGCGGATGGGACGCATGGGTGAAGAGCGGACAGCCGGTCACCGCAGAGCAGCCCCGCGCCTCTCCCGTGCACTTTGAGTGCCGCGTGCAACCGCTTGCCGTCGATGCCGCGCACGTGGTGTGCCATCTGGAAGAGCCGGGACTGTGCCTGATCGACGCGCGCAGCCCCGACCGTTTTCGCGGCGAGAACGAGACACTCGACCCTGTCGGCGGTCACATCC
>JACQGO010000189.1 GCA_016199485.1 Betaproteobacteria bacterium | reverse complement strand
GTCCAACGTGCTGGTGATTCATCCATCCGTGCCGGCGAGATCGCTCAAGGAGTTCATTGCGCTTGCCAAAGCCAGGCCGCGGCAGCTCAATTACGGCTCGGGCGGCGTCGGCGGCACGTCCCACCTCGCCGGCGAGCTGTTCAAGTCCGCCGCGGGCGTGGACATCGTCCACGTTCCCTACAAGGGCGCCGGGATCGCGATCACGGAACTGCTGAGCGGACAACTGCAATTCATGGCGGTGAACATGGTGGTCGCGCTGCCGCACGTGAAATCGGGAAGGCTCAGGGCGCTGGCGGTGGCGAGCGCGAAGCGCTCGCCGTTCATGCCCGAGGTACCGGCGGCGGCCGAAGCGGGGCTGCCGGGCTACGAGTTCAACCAGTGGTACGGCGTGGTCGGGCCGGCAGCGCTCGCGAAGGACATCGTGGGCAGGCTCAATCGCGAAATCGCCCGCATCGTCATTTCGCCCGACTTCAGGGAAAACCTCGCGCGCCAGGGTGCGGAACCGCTGGCGCTCGATCCGCAGGCCTTTGCGTCCTTCATCAAGGCGGATCTCGCGAAGTACGCGAAGATCGTAAAGGAGGGGAATATCCGGGCGGAGTAAAACGAGGCTGCCGACGCGCAAGGCAAAGAAAGACAGTATGGAAGGGACCGTCAGGTTCCGGATCGTGTAGCGAAACTTGGGGGAGGAGGCGAAATGCATTTCAGCGGAGCATGCCAGGAACGCAGGGCGGTAACGTTTCTCGCGCTCGCGATGTCGGTTTTAAGCACGGCCGTCTTCACAGCGCCGGGACACGCTCAGACGGCGGGGTGGAAGCCCGAGAAGAACGTGGAGCTGGTGGTGGGGACAAGCCCGGGAAGCGGTACCGACGCCTCCGCCCGGCTGATACAAAAGCTGTGGCAGGATAAGCGGCTGGTCGAAGTGCAAGGCGTGGTGGTGAACAAGCCGGGCGGAGGAAGCGCGGTTGCCAACGCGTATGTGCACCAGCGCACTGCGGACCCGCATTACCTCACGGTGGCATCGTACAACCTCGTCACGAATCACATCACCGGCAAGAGCAGCCTGAGCCACCAGGATTTCACCGCGATCGCCCAGCTGTTCAACGAGTATGTCTCGTTCAACGTGAGGGCCGATTCGCCCATCAGGAGCGGCAGGGACCTGATCGAGCGCCTGCGAAGGGACCCCGGCTCGGTCAATATCGCGATTTCGAGCAGCGTGGGGGGCGCGAACCACATCGCTCTCGGTCTGGCGGCGAAAGCGGAGGGTGTCGACATAAGAAAACTCAAGACCGTGGTGTTCAACTCCGGCGGCGACTCCACGACCGCGCTGCTCGGCGGGCACGTCGATGTCCAGGCGGTCGCCGCGTCGGTGGTGGTGCCGCAACTGAACGCCGGCAGGATACGAACCATCGCCATCTCCGCGCCGCGGCGTCTCGGCGGGTTGTTCGCCGTGGTGCCGACCTGGAAGGAGCAGGGCATCGACGTTGTCGCGGCGAACTGGCGGAACGTCGTAGCCCCGAAGGGGCTGACCGACGCGCAGACCGCCTTCTGGGACAGCGTGTTCAGGAAGCTGACTCAAATGGAGGAGTGGAAGAAAGATCTCGAGAAGAACCAATGGGCGGAGAGCTACATGAACAGCCGCGACAGCAGGAAGTACCTCGACGCGCAGTATGTCGAGATCAAGAGCGTGCTGAGCGAGCTTGGACTGGCGCGCTAGCAGCTTGATGCAAAAGCCCGCGGGAGTGACGACCCTTTTTGCATGAACCTGCTGGTGCTGTTCCAGCCTGTTGTTTCGACCGGGTGCGGCGCGGGACCGAGGGCGGGGGTGCAGTGGTAACGAGGTCGTTTCATGTTGCCCTTGCATGATCGTTATGGCTATTCGCCGATCGTCGCGCGCCCCGACTACAGCTGGCCCGACGGCAGGCGGCTGGCGTTCTACGTCGTCACCAACATCGAAGTGTTCGCTTTTCGCAAGGGCATAGGTTCCGATTTTGCCTTTGTCAAGGCGCCGCAGACGCATCGCGACTTCGCGTGGCGCGACTACGGCAACCGCGTCGGGGTGTGGCGCATCTTCAGGATGCTCGATGCGCTGGGCCTGCCCGCGGCGCACAACGCGAACAGCCTGCTGTACGGCTCTTGCCCGAAGATTTTCGAACGCATCCGCGTGCGCGGCGATGAGATCATCGGGCACGGCCGTGCCAACGCCGAGCATCAGCGCAACCTGTTGTGGGAACACGACGAGGCGTGCCTGATTCGCGAGGCGACCGAGGCGATCACCGCACAGGAAGGGCGCAGGCCCGAGGGGTGGCTCGGGCCGGGGCCCGAGTCTTCGGTGAGCCCGGATCTGTTGCAGGAGGCGGGTTACCGCTATCTCATGAACTGGGCAGCCGACGATCAGCCGTTCTGGATGGATACTCGCTCCGGAAAAATTCTGGCCATGCCCTATCCTGCGGAAGTGAACGATGCCTATGCGCTCGCGCACCGGCAGCAGGGCGCCCGGGAGTTTGCCGACATGATCGTCGATCAGTTCGACGAGATGATCAGGCAGTGCGTCGGCCGGCCGCTGGTGTGCCCGAT
Organism: Betaproteobacteria bacterium; assembly: GCA_016199485.1. Taxonomy (GTDB): domain Bacteria; phylum Pseudomonadota; class Gammaproteobacteria; order Burkholderiales; family SG8-41; genus JACQGO01. Next base: position 5,383 of record JACQGO010000189.1, on the reverse strand, counting down.
CGCGCTTCATACCTTCATTGCCGGGCAGCCGTTCCGCCTGCGGCCGATACGCAAGGCGCTCGAGCACTGCCTGCGACACAAACACCGCGACCGTGTATGGTTCACCCGGCCCGGCGAAATCACAGCGTATTGCTGTTCGCTCCCGCCCGGGGTCATCCCCGGGAGTTGAGGACTGCGGCGAAATGGCAGATGGAACCCCTGTTTCGGCTTCTCGCGCCGTCGACGAGGAGCGGCTCTGGAATCGTCTCATGGAGCTCGCGCGCTGCGGCGCGCTGCCGGGCGGCGGGGTGAACCGGCAGGCGCTCACCGAGCCGGAGGTGCAGGCACGCTTGCTGCTGGCGCGGTGGGCGGAAGAGCTCGGACTTCCCGTCTTGGTCGACGAAATAGGGAATTTTTTCGTCCGGCGGCACGGCACCGACCCCAGCGCGGCGCCGGTGATGACCGGCTCTCATATTGACACGGTGCCCGCTGGCGGCCGATTCGACGGAAGCTACGGCGTTCTCGCAGGATTCGAGGTGTTGCAGGCGCTCGAGGCGAGTGCCACCAGCACCCGCCGGCCGGTGGAAGTGGCGGTGTGGACCAATGAAGAAGGCGCGCGATTCGCGCCCGGGCAGATGGGATCGGCGGCGTTTGTCGGTGCGCGCAGGCTGGCGGATATCCTTGCCATGTCGGACCGCGACGGCGTGACGGTCGCGCAGGCGCTGGAGCCGATCCTCGCCGCCACTCCGCGCGCGGCGCGCAGGCCGCTGGGGACGCCGGTGGCGGCTTTTGTCGAGGCTCACATTGAACAGGGCCCGGCGCTCGAGGCCGCGGGATGCACCATAGGGGTTGTCACGGGGATACAGGGTCGAAGAAGTTTTCTCGTCGATGTGCAGGGCGAGGCGGCGCACGGCGGGACGGCGCCCCAGAGCGCTCGCCGCGACGCGCTGCTTGCGGCAACGGCCATGATCCATGATCTTGAGCGGGCGATGCGCGACCCGCAGGACAGGGTGCGCTTCACGGTGGGAGCGTTTGACGTGGAACCGAATGCGCCGCTCGTCGTGCCGGCGCGCGTGCGCTTCACCGTCGACGTGCGCCACCCGGAAAACGCGGTGATGGAGCGGCTGGGCGATCAGGTGGGGGATATCTGTCTGCGGCATGCCCGCGGTTGCGTGGTCTCGGTTACCGAGAACGCACGGGCGCCGTCGATTTCATTCAGCGAAGAGGTCGTGAACACCGTGGAATCCGCGGCGTCGCGACTGGGACTCAGGCACATGAGGATCTTCTCGCTGGCGGGCCACGACTCGCGCGAGCTGTTCAAGGTTTGTCCGACCGGGATGATCTTCGTGCCATGCAAGGCGGGCGTCAGCCACAACGAGGCGGAGAGCGCCACTGCGGCCGATCTGGCGGCAGGGGCGCGGGTGCTTGCGGAAGTGGTGGTGGAGCTTGCCAATCGTTAAGCGAATCGCGCTTCCCTGCGCCTGCCGGCCCCGCGCGGCGTTCGGCTCCGCAGCCGCGGAACGGCCCCGTCGAGCGCCGGGCGCCTCTCGCCTGCAATCACGCGCAAGGCCCGTGCTCTGCGCGGCTTACACGCGCATCGCCTTTTGCAGCGGTTCGCGCAGCAGCGCCCTGTCCCAATCGGGCATCGAAGTAATGCGTCCCTGCTGTAACAGTACTCGTGATTGTTCCGCAAGATAGGGTTTCAGCTCCGGCACGAAATCTGGATTCACGTCGATCCGCCCGACCGCGCGCTTGATCACCTCCTCGGGCACCTTGTAGCCCTGCTCGCGGTAGATCTTCCATGCGATGGCCACGGCACGCTGCGGCTCGTCGCGTATGATGCGCACGCCCTCCAGCCATCCCTTGAGGAAAGCGACGACCGCGTCGTATCGTTGTTCGAGGACGGGGTGGTTGACAGCGAGCATCGAGGGCAGCAGGTCGAAGGCGGAGAAGTCCACGAGCGCCACGCCCAGCCCCTCGTGTTCGGCGATCGCAGTAAACGGGTCCACCCCGGCAAACGCGTCCACCGATCCCGCAGAGAGCGCCGATACGTGATTCTCGAACTTGACGTTGACGACCGTGAAATCGCCCTTCTTGAGCCCGAATTTCGGCGCGATCTTGTTCTGGAAAGCGTGATCGGTTTGCGATCCCAGTTGCGATGCGATCTTCCTGCCCCGCAGCTCCGCCACGCTCTTGATGCCGGTATCCTTTCTCACGACCACCATGACCATCCGGCCGGTGTAGGCGACGACGCCGACGCCGGCAAGTTCGCCCTTTGCGACGCCGACGATGAAAGGCGTCGAACCCACCGCGCCCACGTCCACGTGCTTCGCAATCATTGCATCGCGTACAGCCTGGCCCGAGCCGAACCGGTGAATCCTCACGTTCGCACCGACCTTGTCGTAGAGCTTTTCCTCCTCCGCGACCATACCGACCAGGCCCACCAGATTGGTCTGGTAGCCCATGCTGATGAGCGGTCCGGCCGCCGCCCGCGCCAGCGTCGCCGGCCAAATCGCGGCGAGTCCGGCGCCGCTCATCATGCGCAGCAGATCACGGCGAGTCGTCTTCGGATGGTTCATGGCTTTCCTCCTTGCTGGTGGCGCTGCATTCGAATCAACTCTTGCGGTTGACATGGTAGAAGGGGGCACCGGTCGGCTCGTCGAGATAGCCTTCGTCGCGGTAGAACCGTTCAACGTGTGGCAAAAGCTGCCGCGCGACCTCCCGCCGGCGTGCTTCAGCGGGCCGCAGCGGCACGCGCAGCGAGGCGGCGAACTGTTCCAGCATTTCTTCCTTGTTCAGCCGCGTGAACCGCCCGTCGCGCAGGATCGGTTCGCCCGCGACCAATACCGTCTGCGCCTTTCGCGCGCGGTGGAGCACCGCGTCGACCACCGGCACCTCGTCGTCGAGGTACGGCAAGGCGATGTCTTTCCAGCTGATGATCGCGATGTCGGCGGCCTTGCCCGGCTCCAGCGTGCCGATGTTCGCGCCGAACGGCGTCGTAGCGGCCCCGTGCTCGGTCGCCATCTGCAGCACTTGAGAGGCGCCCGGCACGCGCTCGTCCATGCCCGGAACGCGATGGAGCCTCAGCACCAGCCGCATCTCTTGCAGCATGTCGCGATCCTCGTTGATGCCCGCTTCATCGAGCCCGATCGCGACGCGCACCCCGCGCTCCGACAGCGGGTTGAGCGGCGCGATACCGCTGCGCAGCCTGAGGTTGGAGCTCGCATTGTGGCAGACGCGGGTGCCCGTCTCGGCGATGAGGTCGATGTCGGATTCGGTGAACCAGACGCCGTGCCCGAGCGTCAGATTCGGCCCGAGCAGTCCGAGGCTCTGAAGGTGGCGGACCGCCGTGGCGCCCGTGCGCCGGCGCGCGTATTCCTTCTGATACCGGGTTTCGAGCAAGTGCATGTGCAGCGGAACGTCGTATTTTTCCGCGCAATCCCTGGCCATCGTCAACGCCCGGTCGGAACACCAATGGAGGTTCACCGGCGCGAGCTGGATGCGGACGCGCTCTGCACCGTGGTGCTCGCCGTAGAGCTGCTCGAACAGCGAGAAATTCTCCTCGAGCGGGATCGCCTGGGCGCGCAGAAGTTCGGCCACCTCGGCGCCGAGGTCCGCCGGAAGCCGCGCGACGAACTGCTCGTCCGGCGCGTAGACGAGCCGGTTCTGGTCGCGCAGCCCGAATGAGTAGGACACGCGCATTCCGATGTCCCGGTACGCCTTGATGACGTGGCTGGCCGCGGCGTGGATCCGCTGCGCCGGGCCATTCACGCGGCTGTGCAGGTGCTGCACCGTGGTCACTCCCGACCCGATCATCTCGAACGCCGCGTACAGCGTGTCGAGATAGAGATCCACGTCGCGCCTGCCGAGACGGCTGGCGAACCACAGCTCAAGGGGGGCGTCGGGTGATCCCGTCTGGAACGGTATCAACCCGACGTGATGATGGCTGTTGACGAAGCCCGGCAGCACGATATGCTCGCCGGAACCGAGAATCTCGTCGGGGTGATACTTCTGTGCCAGCGCGCGGTGCTTTCCGATCTCGACGATGGTACCGTCGCGTTGGAACACCGCGCCATCCTCGATCATCTGCACGCGAGTCTTGTCGAGGACCTTGCAGATTACGTGCCTGCCCCTGATCAGCGACGAACCCATGATGCTTTCACCGAGTGCCCGCTGCGTTCACCGCGCGCGCCATGCCGCGATGCGCCGCAGCTGCTTTTCGCCTGCGCTGCTGTCGGCGCCTGCCGCGGGCATCGCCTATTTCGCAAGGCCGAGCTCAGCCAGCACGCCCCTGGTCTCGGCGTACTGTGCGTCCATGAACGCGCGGGTGTCGTTGCTGTTCTTGAAAGTGTGCTCCCAGAAACTTGCCTCGACATACCTGCGCCACTCGTCCTTCGCGGCGAGTCTCGCGAACACGCTTTCCCAGTAGCCGATCTGCCCCCGGCTCATGTCTCTCGGGCCGATGATCGCCGTCCAGTCGGCGGCAACCGCATCGATTCCCTGTTCTTTCCACGTCGGCGCGCCGGCCAGAGGCCCGCTGAGCCGTCGCGGGGAGGAAACCCCGATGACACGCAGGCGCCCTGCTTGCATCTGCGGAACCACATTGGAGGCGAGCGTCGAGATGACGTCGATATGCCCGCCGACCAGAGCCGTGATCGACTCGGGCCCGGAATTGAAAATCACGGTCTTGAGCTTTCGGGGATCGGCGCCGATTGCTTTCATGACCATCGCGACCGTGATATGCATGGGGTTGCCCAGGCTTGTTATGGGTGAGACGCTGAGCGATGCCGGATTCATTTTCAGCCGCTCCGCGAGGTCTTTCCCCGTCTTGATCGGCGAATCGGCCCTGACCGCGACTGCGACGTACTCGGTGCCGAGCAGCGCCAGCGCGGTCACGTCGCTGTGCCGGAGCGAAGACTTGCCGGTGATGTGGTTGCTCAGCAGGTTCGTCTGCGCGACGCCCAGGTAGTGTCCGTCGCCGACGTGGTTGTTGAGCGAGGCATAGGCCACTGCGTGGCCTCCGCCGGGCCGGTTCACCACCGAGGTTGTGACGGTCAGCATTTTTTCTTCTTTCCAGATCTTCTGTAGCGTTCGCGCAGTCCGGTCGTTACCGCCGCCGGCGCCGGCCGGCACGATGATCTCGACATTCCGTTCCGGCTTCCAGTCGATGGCTGCCGAATGCACCGGGATCGGTGCGCCTGTGACCGTCAGCACACAGAGCAAACGCGCGGTTGCGTGAAGCCTCCGTGCTTCGGCCGATTTGCGATCTCGCATGGTACCTCCTTCGATATCAGGCGGCGCGCAAGCAATCCTCGCGCCCTTTTTGCGCCGCTTGGTGAGTTTAAACGCTTCTCCGGTGTTTTTTTACTCCGCCTTGATGCCGGCTGCCTTGGCGAGCTTTGCC
>JACQGO010000188.1 GCA_016199485.1 Betaproteobacteria bacterium | reverse complement strand
GCTTCGCTCCCTCCCCTCCTTGTCAAGGAGGGGAAGCGAGTCAGCGCCGGGGTGGTGGTGAAGACTTTCATCTGCTTTCCTCTGCGATTACACGACGGATTATGAGCACCCCTTCCGCTTCGCTCCCTCCCCTCCTTGTCAAGGTGGGGAAGCACGGCGGCGCGGGGGTGATCTCCCCTCCTTGCTAAGGAGGGGTGGCGCGCAGCGCCGGGATGGTCTCCCCTCCTTGCTAAGGAGGGGTGGCGCGCAGCGCCGGGGTGGTTGTGAAGACATTTATCTGCGTTCATCTGCGGATACAGATCAGTGTGCAACGCCCGCAGCGGCGGCCTCGTCGATCAGCCTCCCCGTCGCGAAGCGCTCAAAAGAAAAATTGCGGTTGAGCGGGTGCGGCGCGTCGTTGGCGATGGTGTGCGCGAATACCCACCCCGAACCCGGGGTGGCCTTGAACCCGCCGGTGCCCCAGCCGCAATTCACGTAAAGATGCTTCACCGGCGTCGCTCCGATGATCGGGCTCGCGTCGGGAGCGCAGTCCACGATTCCCGCCCACTGCCGCATCATCCTGAGCCGGCTGAAGATCGGGAAGACTTCGATGAGCGCGCGCATCTGTTCCTCGATGAGATGGAAACTGCCGCGCTGCGCGTACGAGACGTAGGTGTCGCGCGCCGCGCCGATCACGAGCTCGCCCTTGTCCGACTGGCTCAGATACACGTGCACGTGCCCGCACATCACCACGGTGTGCAGCACCGGCTTCACCGGCTCCGAGACGAGCGCCTGCAAGGGATAGCTCAGGATCGGGAGCCTCACGCCCGCCATCGCCATCACGACGCTCGCATGGCCCGCGGCGGCCACCCCGATGCGACCCGCGCCGATGTAGCCGCGCGTCGTCTCCACCCCTACCGCGCGCCCGCCGTGCACGCGGATCCCCGTCACCGCGCAGTTCTCGATGATGTCCACCCCGAGGCCGTCCGCGGCGCGCGCGTAGCCCCAGGCGATCGCGTCATGCCGCGCGTTGCCGCCGCGCGGCTGCACGATCCCGCCGAGCACGGGATAGCGCATCGTGCCGCTCAGGTTGAGGATGGGAATCCAGCGTTTGAGATCGGCGAGGCTCAGAAGCTCGCAGTCGATGCCGTTCAGCCGCATCGCGCTCGCGCGGCGCTCCATGTCGTCGAGCTCGTGCCGCGTGAAGGCGAGGTTCACCACGCCGCGCTGGCTGAACATGGTGTTGAAGTTGAGCTCCCGCGAGAGGCCTTCCCAGAGCTTGAGCGCGTGCTCGTAGAGATGCGCGCTGTCGTCGCACAGGTAGTTCGAGCGCACCACCGTGGTGTTGCGCCCGGTGTTGCCGAGACCGATCGCGCCGCGTTCCAGCACCGCGACGTTACGTATGCCGTGGTTCTTCGCGAGATAGTACGCGGTCGCGAGCCCGTGGCCGCCGCCGCCGACGATCACAATGTCGTAGGAGGGCCTGGGATCGGGGCTGCGCCAGGCGCGCGGCCAGCGCTCGTGGCGCGTGAGCGAGTTGCGCAGCAGGCTGAAGAACGAGTAGCGCATCAGGAGCGGTGACGAGTGGAAACGGGGCGACCGCGGGGACGGCAACATTGCATTTTGCACTTTGCGCCCGTCACGAGGCTCACTCCATCTTGTACATCGTCGGTCCCTTGACGGGGATTTCCATCAGGTCCTCGCCCCAGATCACCGGGCCGGCGTAGATCCTGCCGATTTCGCGGATGACCTGCTCGCGCACCCCCGGCTGGTCGACCTGCTCCAGAAAATGCGTGAGCACCAGCGTTCTTGCGCCGGCTTGTTGCGCAACTTTGGCGGTATCGACGTGATTGCCGCACACCAGGCGGTAGATCTCCGTGGGTTCCGTGTCACTGAAATAGTGGTTCATGTGAACGAGCACGTCGCAGCCCTTCGCGAGCTCGACGATGCCGGGCGCCACCCCGCCGCTGTCACCGGAATAGCAGATCGATCCCTCGGCGCTGTCGAGCCGCAGGCCGTAGCACTCGAGGTACGGCTGCACATGCGAGGCCGCGCCCACGGTGACGGTCCAGCCGTTTCCCTGCACCTTGTCGCCCGGCCTGAGCTCGGTTACCTCCGGTTTCGGCCATTTGCGCGGGGGCTTGCCGCCGCGCGCGACGAAGATGTCGATCGAGCCCTGGTGCCGGATGCGCGCGTTGATGTCGGGACCGAACGCGCCGTCTTCGCCGAAGAGCAGCCCCACCATGCGGCGCAGCGGCGGCGGCCCGTAGATCCTGAGCTCGGGAATGCGGTCCGCGCCCTGGTCCCAGCGCGTGAGAAACAGGCGTACGAAATCGCAGCAGTGGTCGTAATGCAAGTGGCTGAAGAAGACGTGCGTCACGTCGACCGCGCGCTTGCCCGCCTCGAGCAGCCGGTTGTGCGCCCCGGGACCGTGGTCCCACACGATCACGTCGCCGCCGATTTCGATGAGGTAGCTGGAGCTCGCGCGCTTGAGCGAGGGCGTCGGCGTGCCGGTGCCGAGCAGGGTGAGCTTCACGTTGTTTGCCTGTCTTGCGGAGGGACGATTGCGGCAGCCGGGATTTTACAACGAATTCCGCATGGCCGGCGTGCCGGGCGGCGTGCTTGCTACGCGCACAGCCGGATCAATTCCCTCACATCGCCGAGCCGGTCGAGGTTCCACACGGAATCGCGCACCCGCTGCGCACGGTCCTCGCCGATGACGGGCACTGCGTTCGCCATGAATTTCGCCTCGAGCGCGGCATCGCTCATGGGATTGCCCGCGGTACCGGTCGCGTGCCCGATCACGGCACGATGCCGCGTGCCGTCGGCGACGACCACCACCTCGGCCTGGTCCTTGCCGAGCGACTCGTCCGCCGTCACCTTGACCTTGCGCCGCAGCGCGATCACCGCCGGATCGCCCGCGCGCTGGTCGGTGTACTGCGGGATGCGCGCCGCGCCGTCGATCAGCGCCACCGCCGCGCTGTGATAGACGCTGAACTTGGACTGAAGACCCGTCGCGGGCTCCTCGACGCCGGTGATCGAGATGACGAGCGGGTGGACGCGAAGCTCGATCGACTGCACCCGGGCGGGATCGATGTTTGCCTTCGAGCGTATCTCGATCACCGCGTCGATCACCGGGTGCAGCACGACACCGCACGCGTAGGGCTTGTGCCCGTTGCGCGTGATCTCCCAGCGAGCGCCCAGCTCATCGATGAGCGCTTCCGGCGCCGCGACGTCGCTGTAGATACGGCAGTAGCCGCGCCTGCCTTCGATGATTTCGAGCGAGCCGTCGAATCCCCGCTCCGCGAGCAGCGCCGCCAGCACGCCGCTCGAAGCCGCCTTGCCGGCATGGAACGACTTGCACATCGTCCCGCGGTTCTGCTGCATGCCGGCAGCCTGCGTCGCGGCAATCGACATCGCGTGGGCCAGCCGCCCGGCGTCGAGCCCGAGGAGCTTCCCCGCCGCGACGCCGGCGGCGATGCTGCCGAGCGTGCCGGTCAGGTGCCAGCCGCCCTTGTGGTGTCCCGGAGCGGCCTGGCCGGTGCGCACTCCCGCCTCGAATCCCACGGCGTAAGCAAGGAGGAATTCCGCGCCGGCGGCGCGCCCCCGCTCCGCGAGCGAGAACAGCGCAGCGAGCGTGGGGGAGCTTGTGTGGAGCACCGTGCCGCCCATGTGCGTATCGTCGTAATCGAGCACGTGCCCGGCCTGGCCGTTGGCGATCGGCGCATCGAGTAATCCCAACTTCAGCCCGCGCCCGAACACCGTCGCCTGCGGCCGACCGCCCGCTTCCTGTAGCACCGCCAGCAGAACATCGAGCGTCGGGTGCCGGCTGCCGGCGAGCGCGCAGCCGAGCCAGTCGAGCACGCCGCGCCTGCCCTCGTGCATTGCTTTCGCCGGGAGATCGCCCGGTCGAACGCCAGCCATGCGCGCGCAGAATTCGCGCGTGACTCCTGAAATCTCCCCGACAGTACCGTTCACTGTGTCACTCCCCCGTGATCATCATCGGGCAGGCACGAGCAAGGCGGACAGTTGTTTCACGTCATCGAGCCGCTCGAGGCGCGAAACGATGGTCACGATCTCGTCCACCGCGCCGCCGGGCAGCACGCGCCCCGCGAGCAGTCTGAACTTCGCTTCGATCCGGCTCGCGGAGAGCGGGTTGTCCGGGGTCCCGGGGCGGTGCAGGCTCTGGCGCCCGAAACTGCGGCCGTCCCGGCATGCGATCGTCATGCGCAGCGCGTAACGGAACGCGTGGCCCAGCGCGTCGAACGCCGGGTCCGGCTCGACGTGAATGCGCGGCATGAACGCGAGCAGCCGTGGATCCGCAAGCCGTCGCTCATCGAACTGCTCGATCATCGCCGCGCGGTCGATCGCCATCGCGGAGAGCGCGTAGAACATGTTGAGCTGCGCCGCCGCCACGCCTCGCGGCTCGTAGCGCCACGCGACGTGCTTGTAACAGTAAGTCGTGCAGCGCACATCGATGCGCTCGATGTCGCCGGCCCCGAGCCCGTTCTCGCTCATGATGCCGTCGAGCGCGGCGAGTGAGGCGTGGATCGCGCCCGCCGTCGCATAAGGCTTGAAGCCGACGAAGAGCGTCTCCCACTTCTCGCCCAGGCCCGCGGTCACGAAATCCGGGACATAACGCTCGCTCATCGCGTGGTAGAAGCCGCCAAACGGGATCTCGAGCACGTTCTCGATGCCGGTAAACCCGCGCCGCGCGAGCAGCGCAGCATAGACGCCGGCCTGTGCGGCACGCCCGGCATGCAGGCGCTTCACCATCGCCCCTTCCTGCGCCGCCATCAGCCCGCCTGCCATGGAGCCGGCCGTGCCGAACGCGTGAGCGGTTTGCGCGCCGTCGAGCCCCAGCACGCGGCTCGCGACCGCCGCCGCGGCAAACACCCCGCACACCGCAGCCGGATGAAACCCGCGTTTGAAAATGTTGCCGTCCGCCGCAACACCGACGCGCAGACCCGCCTCGTAGCCGGCGACCACCGCGGTGATGAAATCCCTCCCCGAAACGTTGCCGAGCCAGTCGGAGATCGCGAGCGCCACCGGGATGTTGACCGACCCCGCGTGCATCGAGCCGCGCGTGTGCGCGTCGTCCAGCTCGAAAGCGTGGCCAGCCGTAGAGTTCACCAGTACCGCCTGCGACACCGAAGTGCGGTCCCGGGTACCGATGATCGCGGCCTGCGGCGCGCCGCCCTGCTCGAGCACCATGTCGCGCACGATGCGCGTCCACGGCAATAAGGCGCCGTAGAGACAGCAGCCCAGCGCGTCAAGGACGCAAGCCTTGGCCGCGTCGACGACTTCGCGCGGGATGTCGTCGAACCGCAGGCCGCTTGCAAACTCCGCGAGCCGCCGCGTCGAGTCGCCGTACGGCGTGCTCGTCTGCGCCACAGCGCTGCTCATGGTTTCATGCTCTCGAGGAACCACTCTCCCGGCAGCTCGCGCCCGATGCCCGCCTCGCGCGCAAGCTCGTAGACGCGCGGCGCGACCGCGGCAAACTGCAGCCCGAGCCCGACGTTGTTCTTGAATACGGTGATGTCCTGCGGGCTGTTGCGGCCCGGTGCGCGGCCGGCCACCAGCTCGCAAAGGTCATGGATCGTGTCCCAGGTGAGGATGCCCTTCGCGACCGGGATGGTGAGATCGCCCTGGTTCTGGCTGCGCGCGACCTCCTTGGAATGCGCGATCACGACCGCGGCGCGGCGCAGGGTCTCGTCGTCGAGCTCGCGGCGCTGCGTCTTCCGGTCGCCGCTCACGATGGAGACGACGTGCGCGCCG
>JACQGO010000203.1 GCA_016199485.1 Betaproteobacteria bacterium | reverse complement strand
TCCTTGGCGACCGAGACCCCGTCCTTGGTGACGGTGGGCGCCCCGAACGAGCGCTCGAGCACGACGTTTCTGCCCTTTGGCCCCAGCGTGACCTTCACCGCATCGGCGAGGACGTTGACGCCCGCGACGATCCGATGGCGGGCTGATTCGCGGAACTTCACTTCCTTGGCTGCCATAAATCAACACCTCCTGACGATACGACTCAGTTCTCGATCACGCCCATGATGTCTTCTTCGCGCATCACGAGCAGCTCATCGCCCTGCACCTTGACCGTCTGGCCGGAGTACTTGCCGAACAGGATCTTGTCCCCGACCTTCAGATCGATGGGCCGCACCTTACCGTCTTCCAGGACCTTGCCCTTCCCCACGGCAATGACTTCTCCCTGATCGGGTTTCTCAGCCGCCGTGTCGGGAATGACGATACCGGAAGCCGTTTTACGCTCCTCGTCCAACCGCTTGACGATGACGCGGTCGTGTAACGGACGGATTTTCATACGGGTCACTCCTTACCGAATGGATTCAGAAAAAACAAAACCTTAGCTGGTTGGCGCGACTGCCAACGTTAAACCATATAGGGACGGTTTTGGCGTTTTCAAGGGGGGCACGCGATGAAACGTGCCCCATGCGGGGGGGCACGAGAAGGCGGGGGTTCCGGGAGGCGTCGCGGGAGTTTCCGCGGTTGCCCCGCCGGCCGCCGACTGGGTGGGACTGTCGCTGGGCGGCATGATCGGGCAGACGTTCGCGCAACAGTCAACCGTAGACGCACGGCGGAAAACGCCGACAGACGAGAACGGCGACCTCAATTTCCCCCTGCTCCCGGCGGCGAAGACCGTTCCGCGGGACTCGATCGGCGTTCATCCGCGTTCATCGGCGGTTTCGTCGGTCCGGTTCCTGATTCGGCTCCTGCCGTCACGAGGCGGCGCGTGTGTGGGTCTTCCGGCTGAAGCAGCCGCCCGCGAACAGCAGCGCCGCGTTCGTCAGGAACACCGGCGTGAAGCCGAATGCCGAGCCGATGCCGCCGAAAAAGAGCGGAATCCCGACGTGCGCGACGTTGTTCATCATGATGCGCAGCCCGGCCGCCTCCGCGGCGCGGCCCGGGGGCGCGAGGTTGTAGATCAGCGTCATCGACAGCGGCTGGCCGCAGCCCAGGCCGAGTCCCAGCAGGAACGAGGTCGCGGCGAGCAGGTACGCATTCTGAAAAAACGGAAACAGCACGTAGGCGAGCGCAGCCACGAAGATCGCGTAGGTGATAATCTCCGCCTCGCTCCATCGCTTCACCATGCGCGGCAGGGCGAGCCGGATGACGAAGGTGGCCAGCGCGAACACGGCGAGATTGATCCCGATCGCGGAGGCCGACAGGCCGAGCGAATGCCCGTAAATCGGGAAATAGAACGAGAACAGGTCCCACGCCGCGGCGAGGAATCCGCCGGCGATGAACGTGTTGCGCAGCCGCGCCACGCGCAGCAGATCAAACGCGCTCTTTTCCTTCTCCTGCTCCCCGGCGGGCCTCGCCACTGATCCCGGCAGTATCCCGCCCTTGAGCCAGAGGATCAGGATCGGCGGCACGGTGACCGCGGCGAGCACGAGATACGCCGGCAGGTGCCCCAGATGATCGATCGAAAACCCTGCGATCAGCGGCCCGCTGAAGCCGGAAATCGAGAAGCCGAGCGAGAGCAACGCATAGTTGGCCGCACGCCGCTCGGGCGCTCCCACCGCGCCGGTCGTGCCCTGCACCGCGACGAAGAACAACTGAAATGCCGCGCCCAGCACGAATGCCGACACGTAGAGCACGGGAAGGCCCGGCAGCAGCGGGGGCAGCAGCAGCCCGGCCACCATCCCGAACGAGCCCACCAGCATCGGCAGCCGCGGTCCCAGGCGGTCGACCAGCCGACCCGAGTGCACCGCGAGCAGCATCGGGCACAGCGCGTAGAGCGCCGTCAGCATCCCGATCGAGAACTGGCTCGCCCCGAGCTCCAGCGCGTAAAGAGCGACGACGACCCGGCTGCCCCCGAAACCGGTGTGGGTGAGGATGCTCATCAGCAAAATGAGGCGGATCGCCATGGGACGCCGGTGCAGGGAATGCGCGCAGGCTGTCGACCCGGTGCCGCGCTGCTTCAGGAATCGTGCCGGCAGCGCGGGCACGCGTGTCACCACGCGCGAAAGGAGTCAGCGAATGCGAGCATTTTATCATCAAGCGGCCGCGCCCCGCTGCCGCGTCCACATTGTGAATCGGCGCGCGGCGCGGATCACCTCGCACTCGCCGGCTTTCTTGCGGTGATGAGATGCGAATCGCGCAAAAAACGCGCCGCGCGGTGACCGGGCGCCGGACAGGCGCCCCGTTCACGCCGCAACGCTCAGGTAGTGAACGGAGAACAGCCGCTGCGGGTCGGTCCAGCACGCAACGGGCTCGAAACCCGCCTCGCGCGCGAGCTTCCGGAATTCCGCAACCGAGTACTTGTAGGAGTTCTCGGTGTGGATCGTTTCGCCGTCGCGAAAGCTGAAGAGCCGGCCGCCGAGCGCGACCCGCTGCGGCCTGACGCTCACCAGGTGCATCTCGATGCGCCCCAGGCGCGCGTTGTAGAAAGCGCGGTGGCGGAAGCCCGCGAGATCGAAATTCGCGCCAAGCTCGCGGTTGATCCGCGCCAGCAGATTGAGGTTGAAGGCGGCGGTCACGCCCCGCGCGTCGTTGTAGGCGGAGTCGAGCAGCGCGTGCTCCTTCTTCAGATCGACGCCCACCAGCATGCCGCCCCCGGCGCGCGCGAGGGCTGCCGCGTGCTCCAGGAAGCGGCGCGCCTCGGGCGCCGTGAAGTTGCCGATGGTCGATCCCGGGAAATAGATCACGCGGCGCGAGCCTTCGAGCGCGGCGAGCCCCGGGAGCGCGAACCGCCGCGAGTAGTCGGCGCATACCGCGATCACGATGAGCTCCGGAAACGCCGCCGCGAGCTCCGCGGCGGCGAGCCTGAGCTGCTCGCCCGCGATGTCGATCGGGATGTAGGCGAGCGGATGGAGCTCGCCGATCAGGATGCGCGTCTTGCGGCTCGTGCCGCTGCCATATTCGACCACAACGCAGCCCGCTCCCAGATGCCGCGCCATCTCGCGCACGTGAGACTGCATGATCGCGGTCTCGACGCGCGTCGGGTAATACTCGGGGGTGGCGCAGATCGCCTCGAACAGCTCGCACCCGCGCTGATCGTAGAAATACTTGGGGGAAATCTCCTTCTGCGGCCTCGCGAGCCCCGCGGCGACTTCCTCGAGAAAGCTGTCGCGCGCCGGCTTCAGGTCGTAGTAGGAAAGACGCGCGGAGGCCTGCCGCATGAGGAATTCCCGCGATTGCGGTGACGAATGAAAGGCGAGGAGCAAGCCACGGGTAACGCGCAACGGCGTGCCGCGCCATCGCGACCGCTGCTCACGCGCGACTCCCCACTCCTTACTCTTCGCTCCTCACGCCCTTTTTACCCGAGCGGCTTGCGCAGCATGCCGCTCTCGATCCACTTCCTGATGCGGTTGGCGTCACCGATGCGCGTGTACTTGCCCCACGAATCGAGCAGCACGATGATCACCGCCCGCCCCCCGATCCTCGCCTGCATCACCAGGCAGCGGCCCGCCTCGCTGATGTAGCCGGTCTTGGACAGCCCGATCTGCCATGTCTTGTTCTTCACCAGGCCGTTCGAGTTCCGGTAGTGCAGCGCGCGGCCGTTGGACAGGCTGACGTGGCGCGACTCCGCCGTCGTGTACTCCCGGATCAGGGCATAGTCGTACGCGGCGCGCACCATTTTCACCAGGTCCTGCGCGGTCGAAACGTTGTCGCTCGAGAGCCCGGTCGCGTCCACGAACCGCGTGCGCCACATGCCGAGCTCGATCGCCTTCTGGTTCATCGCCGCGACGAACGCCGCGCTGCCGCCGGCATGGGTGCGTGCAAGCGCTGCCGCGGCGCGGTTCTCGGACGCCATCAGCGCGAGCTGCAGCAGCTCGTCGCGGGTAAGCGTGGTGCCCACCTTGAGCCGCGACCGGGTACGCTTGACGTCGTCGATATCGGCCTCGGTGATCGTGATGCGTCGTTCGAGAGGCAGGCGGGCGTCGAGCGCCACCATCGCCGTCATCAGCTTGGTGATCGACGCGATCGGCATCACGTTCTGCGCGTTCTTCGCGTAGAGCACGCGCCCGCCGTCCTGCCCGACGACCAGCGCCGCGCCCGACTTGAGGTCGAGATTCGCCGCGCGCGCGGTGCGCCCGAACTCTTCCGCCGCCGCCTCAGCCGCCGGCCGATAGGTTACCGTCACCCGCGGCGCCGGGGATGGAGCGCCATCCCCGGCGCCGGCGATGTTCGCCACGCCTAACGAGACCGCGAGCGCGAGTGCTCGATACTCCAGAATCTCCTCCCTTGAGGTGGGTGTGCCCGCCCGCACCTTACCCATGCAGGCGCCGATACGATAGCAAAAATGCAGGGTTAAGGAAAGACGTTAAGGCGAAATCGAGGTTGCCCCTACCCCCCGCCGTGGTGTCGCAGTCTCGCCCCCCAAAAAAAACTCCGCACCGGGTGGTGTGCCCGGCACGGAGGTCAAAGAGGCCATGTAGACACCGGCGTGAGCCGGCAGCTACAACTGCTTGGCCTCCGAGGAGGAAAGCTGCACGGCACGTCTTGATGTCATTTTACTCCCATTACGCGAAACCTACATCCGGTGTCGGGCCCGCAACGCCGGCGATACACCGCGCCCGGCAAAAAAATCTCCGCCTCGCCCAGTGTCATGATGCGCAAAGCGGAGCTTAAGGAGGCCGGCCCAGCGGCTGGTTCAGCGCCAGCCGCCAAGCTGCTCAGGCCTCCGAGGAGGAAAACAAGAGCAAACTTCAAGAAGTTCAGCCTCGGGTCGTGGCATTCCGAACACGACTGCAACACGCGTTCCCGTCGCGACTCGATTGGTTATAGATTATCAGCGCCGGCTTACACCAGGCTTACACGCGGCGCGCGGACGATAAGTCCTTGACGCCGCGTCCAAAGAAAGCTTAGCTTTAATACGTTTCCTCGATCGCCCGATGCGTATTCTCATCGTCGAAGACGACCCGTTGCTCGCCGACGGGCTCACGCGCTCGCTGAGGCAGTCCGACTACGCGGTCGACTGCGTGGGCGACGGCGTGCGCGCCGGTCATGCGCTTGCGTCCCAGAGCTACGATCTCGTCATCCTCGACCTCGGGCTCCCCAGGCTCGACGGCTTCGAGGTGCTGCGCCGGCTGCGGCGGCGCGGCGCGGCCGTACCGGTGCTCGTGCTCACCGCAAGAGACGCGCTCGAAGACCGCGTCAAGGGCCTCGATCTCGGCGCCGACGACTATCTTACAAAACCGTTCGACTTGCCGGAGCTCGAGGCGCGCGTGCGGGCGCTGATCCGGCGCGGCCAGTCGGGCGGCGGCTCGCAGCTCGTCCACGGCAGGCTGCAGCTCGACACTGCGGGACGCCGCGCCACGCTCGACGGCGCGCCGCTCGAGCTCTCCGCGCGCGAGCTGGGCGTGCTGGAAGTGCTGATGCTGCGCAGCGGCCGCGTGGTCAACAAGGAACAGCTCGCCGAGCAGCTCTACGGCTGGGACGAGGAGGTCGGCGCCAACGCGATCGAGGTCTACGTGCACCGCCTGCGCAGGAAGCTCGAGCCCGCCGGGGTTGCGATCCGCACCATACGCGGGCTCGGCTACCTGCTGGAGAAGCCGGGCCCCGAGCAGCGCCCCGCATGAGCGCGCGCGGTTCCATGGTTTCGCTGCGGCGGCGGCTGCTCACCTGGCTGCTCGTCCCGCTGCTCGCCATCTGGGTGTTCTCCGCGGTGATCGCCTACTACTTCGCGTACGGCTTCGCCACGCTCGCCTACGACAACGCGTTGTTCGAATCGACGCTCGACGTCGCCCGGCAAGTCAAGGTGGCCGGCGGCGAAGTACGCCTCGATCTGCCGCGCGAGGCGCTCGACATGCTGGAGTCGGACAAGCACGATCGCGTCTACTACATGGTGACCGGGCCCAAGGGCGAGTTCGTCTCCGGCCACGTGGGCCTGCCGCTGCCCGCCGTCAACACGGCGCCCGGAAAGCCGGGCTACTACGACGCGACTTACCGCGGGACGCCGGTGCGCGTCGCCGCGCTGCAGCTTGCGATCGACGGCAGGCCGGAGAACGGCCTGGTGCTGGTGCAGGTCGCGGAGACGCTCAACAAGCGGCACGCGCTCGCCAACGAGATCCTGTTCGGCATGCTGCTGCCCGCGCTGCTGCTCATCGCCGTGGCGGCGATGGTCGTGTGGTACGGGATCGGCCGCGGGCTCAAGCCGCTCACCGTGCTCTCGCGGGCGCTGCGCACGCGCTCGCACCGCGATCTGAGCCCGCTGCCCGAAGAGCACGCGCCGGCGGAAGTGCGGCCGGTGGTGCGCGCGCTGAACGACTTGCTCGCGCGCCTGGGCGAAGCGCTGTCGGCGCAGCAGCGCTTCATCGCCGACGCCGCGCACCAGTTGCGCACCCCGCTTGCCGGCATGAAAACGCAGACCGAGCTCGCGCTGCGCCACGCGACGTCGGGCGACGTCCGTCATGCCCTGCAGCAGATTCACGCCGCCACCGCGCACACCGCCCACCTCGTGCACCAGCTCCTCGCGCTCGCGCGCGCCGAGCCGGGAAAGCCGCCGCTCGAGGCGTTCGAGCGGATCGATCTCGACCGGCTTGCCCGCGACACCGCCACCGAATGGGTACCGCGCGCGGTCGAGCGCAACATCGATCTGGGCTTCGACGGCGCAGCGAACGGCGCGAGGGTGAGCGGCGATCCGTTTCTGCTGCGCGAGATGCTCGCCAACCTCCTCGACAACGCGATCCGCTACACCCAGCCGGGCGGGAGCGTCACGGTGCGCGTCGCGCTCGAGGGCGACCGGATCGCGCTTTCGGTCGAGGATAACGGCCCCGGCGTCCCGGAGCAGGAGCGCGAACGCGTCTTCGAGCGTTTTCACCGCGTGCTGGGCAGCGGCGCGGACGGCTGCGGCCTCGGGCTCGCGATCGTGCGCGAGATCGCCGAGGGCCATGGCGCCGAGATTTCTCTCGGCAGCGGCGGCGGAGCCGCGGGCACGGTAGTCAAAGTGGCGTTTCCCGGAGCCGCCTGAGCGGCGCCCGTTGCTCGCCGAACGAGAGCCGCGCCGGACGCGCTTTCAGCGGGCTAGCGCACACCGGCGGCGAGCGTCGCGGGAGCGGGAGCGGCCGTTTCTTCTCTCTCGCGTTCTTCCTCTTCGCGCTGCTGCAGCGCCCACATCTGGGCGTAGGCGCCGCCGCGCTCGAGGAGCTCCCGGTGCGTGCCGCGCTCGACGATGCGGCCGTGATCGAGCACGAGGATCTGGTCGGCCTCGACGATGGTGGACAGGCGGTGCGCGATCACGAGCGTGGTGCGGTTCTCCGCGATGCGCCTCAATTCCGCCTGGATCGCTTTCTCCGACTTCGAGTCGAGCGCCGAGGTCGCCTCGTCGAAGATCAGGATCCGCGGGCTCTTGAGCAGCGCGCGCGCGATCGCCACGCGCTGCTTTTCGCCGCCGGAGAGTTTCAGCCCGCGCTCGCCGACCGTGCTTTCGTACTTGTCGGGCAGGCTCATGATGAAGTCGTGGATGTGCGCGGCGCGCGCCGCCTCGATCACCTCCTCGCGGGCGGCCTCGGGGCGCCCGTAGGCGATGTTGTAGTAGATCGTGTCGTTGAACAGCACCGTGTCCTGCGGCACGATGCCGATCGCCGCGCGCAGGCTCTTCTGCGTGACCTCGCGCAGGTCCTGCCCGTTCACGAGTATGCTGCCGCCGGTGACGTCGTAGAAGCGGAACAGCAACCGGGCCAGGGTCGACTTGCCGGCGCCGCTCGCACCCACCACCGCCACCGTCTTGCCCGGCGGGACCTCGAAGCTCACGCCGAACAGGATCCGGCGCGCCGGATCGTAGTGGAAGTCGACGTGCTCGAAGCGCACCGCGCCGCTGTCGACGACGAGCGGGCGCGCGTCCGGCCCGTCCTCGATCTCCGCGTTCTCCGCGAGGAGCCTGAACATCCTTTCCATGTCGGCGAGCGCCTGCTTGATCTCGCGATAGACCACGCCCAGAAAGTTGAGCGGAATGTAGAGCTGGATCAGGAACGCGTTCACCAGCACGAGGTCGCCGAGCGTCATGGTGCCCGCGATCACCCCTGCGGTCGCGCGCCACATGACCGCGGTCACCCCGACCGCGATGATCGCCGCCTGGCCGATGTTGAGCGTCGAGAGCGAGGTCTGGCTCTTGACCGCCGCCGATTCGTAGCGCTGGAGGTTCTCGTCGTAGCGCCGCGCCTCGTGCTCTTCGTTGCCGAAGTACTTGACCGTCTCGTAGTTGAGGAGGCTGTCGATCGCGCGGGCACTGGCGCGCGAGTCCTCCTCGTTCATGCAGCGCCGGAACTTGGTGCGCCACTCGGTGATCGCCACGGTATAAGCGATGTAGCCGGCGAGCGTTGCGACCGTGATCACCGTGAACCAGACTTCGTACTTCGCGAGCAGGACGGCGGCCACCAGCGCGATCTCGGTCGCGGTGGGCAGGATGTTGTAGAGCGCGTAGCCCAGCAGATTGGTGACCGCGCGCGTGCCGCGCTCGATGTCGCGGGAGACGCCGCCGGTCTGGCGCTCGAGGTGAAACCTCAACGCGAGCGCGTGCAGGTGCCGGAACACCTGCAGCGCGATGCGGCGCACCGCGCGGTGTTCGACCTTCGCGAACACGATTTCGCGCAGCTCGGTGAAAAGCGTCGTGCACATGCGCAGTATGCCGTAGGCGACGAGCAGCAGCGCAGGCACCGCGACGAGCGCGCGCTCGGTCGTGAGCGCGTCGATGATTTCCTTCAACACGAGCGGCACGCCCACGTTGGCGAGCTTGGCGAGCACGAGGCAGGCGAGCGCGGCCCCCACGCGCCAGCGGTACTCCCACAGGTACGGCGCGAGCGTGCGCAGCGTATTCCATTCGGCGCGGGTGGCGGACGGCGGGGTGTAATGGGTCGTTCTTCGCATCGGTGAGCTTCTCGAAAGCGCAGCCTCTCCTTCCTAGATGGGTCGGAGCGCACGCGCTTTCAAGGAAAGAGGTCGGCGCACTTCGCAATTACCGCAAATCGACGCGCCAGTCAACCGCGGGGCGCGGCTAGCGGAGGACAGACCGCGTGCGCGCAAGGCGCCGCCCTGACACGGCATGCGGCCGGGGCAGGCATCCGGTGCGCGGGCGGGAGGCGCAGCCGCGGGGGCAAGGCGCTCGGGCGCGCCGCCACGCGCCCCGGAGCGCTCAACGCATGTAACTGTTTGTAACGCGGTAAACAATCCGGTCGATTTTGCGTTCTAATAGTGGGTGTTCTGAGCCGAGGAGAGGTCGATAATGAAATCCAGACTTGTCGTTCCCGTCGTGCTCGGTCTCGCCGCTTCCGGCGCGGCCGCAGCCGACTTTACCGATACCGCCCAGGTGATCTCGGCGACGCCGGTTTACGAGCGGGTGAGCGAGCCGCGCCAGGAATGCTC
>JACQGO010000202.1 GCA_016199485.1 Betaproteobacteria bacterium | reverse complement strand
CTCGCGCGCGGCCGGCGCGGCAAACTCCCCTGTGGCCTGTCCCGCGCGCAAAATGGCGGAAAGGATCTTGCCGTGGTCGAACGGCTTGAGGCTCCCGTCGCGTTTGATTACGCTTTTCGGCAACTGCGGCGCCTCGACGCCTGCCACGGACTGGAATTCGGTCATGTCATCCCCCTGGGAAGAGAACCACAATATCTTGTGTATTTCCAGCTAATATACGCAAGATATATTGTTCGTCAACGATTGGAATCCGGACCGCGGGTCATTTTTGAAGTTTTTTGATCCAGATCAAAAATAGGCCATTTTTTGGTGCTGGAACGCCTGGAGGTAGCCGATGGCCAGGGCTGAGAGAAGCCGCCATTTTGCGGCCCCGGTTCCCCCCGAGAGCTTGTGCGTCCGGGGCTTATCGACGCGAAGCGACTCGTACGAAACCCCTGAGTCCAACCACCGTCGTCTCCTTTGCGGTACCATGTCGCGCCAGCCGTGCCGCGACTCTAGATTCGAGACCTGCGAGCGGCCCACGCCGCACCGTGCGGCCTGCAACGACCGCTGCCGTGCGCCC
Source organism: Betaproteobacteria bacterium (assembly GCA_016199485.1). Taxonomy (GTDB): domain Bacteria; phylum Pseudomonadota; class Gammaproteobacteria; order Burkholderiales; family SG8-41; genus JACQGO01. The sequence goes on along the minus strand of JACQGO010000202.1, from coordinate 6,531 downwards.
GGTGCGCGCGGCGGTATTCGGAGGACCTGCTGAAGCCATGCTTGAAATAGCCGATCTCGAATGCGTGCGCGGGGGTCGCACCCTGTTCAGCGGCCTCAGTCTCGCGCTGCGCGGCGGCGAGCTGCTGCGGGTCGCGGGGGCGAACGGCAGCGGCAAGACCAGCCTCCTGCGCATCGTGTGCGGCCTGCTCTCCCCCGCGCACGGGGAGGTGCGCTGGCACGGCGGAAACATCCGCTCGCTGCGCGAGGAGTACTGGAAGCAACTCGTGTACGTCGGGCACTCGAACGCGGTGAAGGACGACCTCACTGCAACCGAGAACCTCGTCGTGGCGTGCACGCTCGCCGGCATGAAGGTCGAGCGTGAGCAGGCGTGCACCGCGCTGGCACGCTTTGGTCTCGCGGGGCGTGAAGCGTTGCCGGCCAAGGTGCTGTCGCAGGGGCAGCAGCGCCGCGTGGCGCTCGCGCGCCTGCTCCTGAGCGAAGCGGTGCCGCTGTGGGTGCTCGACGAGCCGTTTGCCGCGCTCGACGCGACCGCCGTCGACTGCGTCGAGACGCTGATCGCGCAGCACGTGGCGCGCGGCGCCACCGTGGTGTTTACTACCCACCAGGAAGCCCAGATCGCGGCGACAGTGGCGCTCACCATCGATCTCGACACCCGGGCGGTCTCGTGCTGACGGCGCTGCGGTGCGTGATTTACCGCGATCTGCTGCTCGCGGTGCGGCGGCGGGCCGACGTCGCGACTGCGCTGCTGTTCTTCGTGATCGTGGTGAGCCTGTTCCCGCTCGGAGTCGGGCCGGAGGCGAACCTACTGCGCACCATCGCACCGGGGGTGATCTGGGTCGCGGCGCTGCTCGCCTCGATGCTCTCGCTCGGCCGCATGTTTTCGGCGGACCACGCCGACGGGACGCTCGAGCAGATGCTGCTCAGCGCAACCCCCCTGGGAGTGATCGTGGTCGCGAAAGTGATCGCCCACTGGCTGGTGGCGGGGCTGCCCCTGGTCCTGATCGCCCCGGTCCTCGCGCTCCAGTTTGATCTACCTCAACCTTTGCTGGGCGTGCTCACGTTATCATTATTGCTGGGAACACCGGTATTAAGTCTGGTCGGCGCGATCGGGGCGGCGTTGACGCTCGGGCTGCGTGGCGGAGGGGTCCTTGTCTCACTGCTGGTGCTGCCGCTCTACGTGCCGGTGCTGATCATCGGTGCCGGCACCGTCGACATGGCGGCGGCGGGGCTTGGTGTCGAGGCCCACTTCCTGTTGCTCGCGGCGTTCTTGGTCTTCGCGGGGGTATTTGCACCCTGGGCGATCGCCGCTGCGCTGCGCATTTCGGCCGAGTGACCGTAGACCGTATAATGATGGACTGGCACGTGAATTGCTTCGAACCGTTACGTCAGGGACTTAGTTATTATTGCGCGTCATGTTAACGTCGTCTGGAAGAGTCGCTGGAGGCGGGAGCTGGAGGGCTGTGAACGTCAACTGGTTCAAGTACTCCTCCCCGCAGACTTTTTTCCCGCTCGCGGGGGCGCTCGCGCCCTGGTTCTTGAGCGCGGCGTTGCTGTTGGGCGCGGTCGGCCTGTATCTTGGCTTTTTCGTGGCGCCGACCGACGCGCAGCAGGGCGAGGCCTACCGCATCATCTTCATCCACGTGCCTGCGGCCTGGATGTCGATGTTCCTTTACGTCGTGATGGCGTTCTGGGCGGGGGTGGGGCTCGTGCTCAACACGCGGCTCTCCGGGATGATGGCGAGCGCGGTCGCGCCGACCGGCGCGCTGTTCTCTTTCATCGCGCTCTGGACCGGATCGCTGAGGGGCAAGCCGACCTGGGGCACGTGGTGGGTGTGGGACGCGCGGCTTACGTCGGAGCTGATACTGCTGTTCCTCTATTTCGGTTTCATGGCGCTGCAGGCGGCGATCGATGATCCGCGCCGCGCCGACAAGGCGGGCGCTGTGCTCGCTCTCGTGGGCGTAATCAACGTTCCGATCATCTATTTCTCGGTGCAGTGGTGGAACACGCTGCATCAGGGAGCGTCGGTCAGCCTGAAGAGCGCGCCCACCATGGCGGCCACGATGTTCGCCGGCATGATCGTGATGGCGCTCGGCTTCTGGATGTACAGCATCGCCGCCGCGCTGCTGCGGGTGCGATGCATCATCCTGGAGCGCGAGCGTCACGCCGACTGGGTCGCGCAATACGTGAGGACGCTGAAATGAGCTGGGGTAGCTGGGGCGATTTCTTCGCGATGGGCGGATACGCGCTCTATGTATGGGGGTCTTACGCAGTGACATTGGGATTGATGGTGGCCGAGGTCGTGCTGTTGGTCTTGAGGAAGCGCAACATACTCGAGCACCTGGGCCGCATGCGCGGCGCGGCGCGGCGGGTGGCGCTATGAAACCGCGTCACAAGCGACTGGCGATGATCGCCGTGGGGGTGGCCGCGCTCGGCGTGACCGCCGTCCTGGTGCTCGGCGCCTTCCAGAAGAACCTGGTGTTCTTCTTTACGCCCACGCAGGTTGCGGCGAACGAGGCCCCGCAGGGGCGCGCCTTCCGCATCGGGGGGCTGGTGGAGCCCGGCAGCGTCAAGCGTCGGCCCGACGGGGTGACCGTACAGTTCGCGGTGACCGACACCGCGAAGAGCATTCCGGTGCTCTACCGCGGCGTGCTGCCCGACCTGTTCCGCGAGGGGAAAGGCGTGGTCACACAGGGACGCCTCGGCCCCGACGGCGTGTTTCAGGCGAGCGAAGTGCTTGCCAAGCACGATGAGAACTACATGCCGCCGGAAGCGGCGGAGGCGGTGAGGCAGGCGCAGGCTGCAAACCAGAAGGCGGTGCAGACTCTGGTGACGAATCCCGCGCCGGGAGACAAACGCTGATGATTCCGGAATTCGGTCAGTTCGCTCTCGCGCTCGCCTTCACGATCGCGCTCGTCCTGGGGATCCTCCCGCTCGTCGGCGCGGTGCGCGGGGACAGCGCCTGGATGAGCCTCGCCCGGCCTGCGGCGCAGGGACAGCTGGTGTTCGTCGCGATCGCCTTCGGCTGCCTCACTTACGCCTTCGTCACCAACGATTTCACGGTGGCGTATGTGGCCAACAATTCGAACAGCAAGCTGCCGCTCGTGTATCGCATCGCCGGCGTGTGGGGCGGGCACGAAGGCTCGCTCCTGCTGTGGATGCTGATGCTCTCGCTGTGGATGGTCGCGGTCACGGTGTTCAGCCGCTATCTGCCGGAAGAGATGGTGGCGCGCGTGCTCGGGGTGATGGGGCTGGTCAGCGTCGGGTTCCTTGCCTTCATGCTGTTCACCTCGAACCCGTTCGACCGGCTGCTGCCGGCGCCTCCCGACGGCCGCGATCTCAACCCGCTGCTCCAGGATCCCGGCATGGTGCTGCACCCGCCGATGCTCTACATGGGCTACGTGGGGTTCTCGGTCGCGTTCGCATTCGCGATCGCCGCGCTCATTTCCGGCCGGCTCGACGCCGCGTGGGCGCGCTGGTCACGGCCGTGGACCACGGTGGCATGGGCGTTCCTGACGCTCGGCATCGCGCTCGGCAGCGCATGGGCGTATTACGAGCTGGGCTGGGGCGGCTGGTGGTTCTGGGACCCGGTGGAGAATTCCTCGTTCATGCCGTGGCTCATCGGCACCGCGCTCATCCATTCGCTTGCGGTGACCGAGAAGCGCGGCAGCTTCCGCAGCTGGACCGTGCTGCTCGCGATCTTCACCTTCGCGTTCTCGCTGCTCGGAACCTTCCTCGTGCGCTCGGGCGTGCTCACTTCGGTGCACGCGTTCGCGTCCGATCCCAGGCGCGGCATCTTCATCCTCGGGTTTCTCGCGCTGGTGATCGGCGGCTCGCTCGCGCTCTTCGCGTGGCGCACTTCGCGCGTCGGGCTCGGCGGCAGCTTCGATCTGGTGTCGCGGGAATCGATGCTGCTCACCAACAACGTGCTGCTCGCGGTGGCTTGCGGCTCGGTAATGCTCGGCACGCTTTATCCGCTGGTGCTCGAAGTGCTGGGCCTGGGAAAAATCTCGGTCGGGTCTCCCTACTTCGATACGGTCTTTGTGCCCCTGATGGCGCCCGCGCTGTTCCTGATGGGGGTGGGACCGATCGCACGCTGGAAGAAGGCAAGCCTCCCCGAGCTTGCGGTGCGGCTGCGCTGGGCCTTCGCGGTGAGCTTGGCCGCCGCGCTGCTGTTGCCGTTCACGCTCGGAAGCTGGAAACCGCTCGTGAGTTTCGGATTGATGCTCGCGCTGTGGATCGTCGCGGCGAGCGCGGTGAGCCTCCGGGACAGGGTGAGGCACGCGGCAACCGGCGGCAACGCCTGGCGGCGGCTCACCGGGACCTCGCGCACTTTCTACGGCATGGTGCTCGCGCACGTGGGGATGGCGGTGTTCGTGGTCGGCGTGACGCTGGTCAAGGGCTACGAGAGCGAGAAGGACGTGCGCATGGAAACGGGTGATACGGTGGAAATCGGTGGCTACACCTTCCGTTTCGACGGGGTCGCGCAGGTTGCGGGGCCGAACTACAAGGCGGCGCGCGCGACCATGCAAGTCACCAAGAACGGCAAGAGCGTCGTGACGCTCTATCCGGAAAAGCGCATCTACGCCGTGCAGCCCAATCCGATGACCGAAGCGGCGATCGATCCGGGATTCACGCGCGATCTCTACGTGGCGCTGGGCGACGAGCTCAACCCGACGACATGGGTCGTGCGCGTGCATCACAAGCCGTTCGTGAGCTGGATCTGGGGCGGTTGGTTGTTGATGGCTCTGGGGGGGCTCCTCGCGGCGAGCGACCGCAGGTACCGCGTGGCGGCGCGCGGCCGGCGCGAGGAGCAGTATGCGGCCGCAGCGCGCGGTCCCCAGACCGTGCCGGCAAGCGTCAAGGCGAATGCATGAACGCCGGAACGCTTTCGGTGACGCGCTACCTGGTGCCGCTCGGCGTTTTCGCGGCGCTCGTCGTGCTGCTCGGCATCGGGCTCAAGCTCGACCCGCGCGCAGTGCCCTCGCCGCTCATCGACAAGCCGGCGCCGCACTTCGAGCTGCCGCAATTGCACGATCCGGGCAAGACCTTCTCCGAGAAGGAGATGGTGGGCAAGGTATGGCTGCTCAACGTGTGGGCCTCGTGGTGCGTGACCTGTCGCGAAGAGCACCCGGTGCTGACCGATCTGGCGAAGAGCGGGATCGCGCCGCTCTACGGGCTGAACTACAAGGACCGGCGCCAGGACGCGCTGGCGTGGCTCAAGGGCCTGGGCGACCCGTACCAGCTATCGGTTTCCGACATCGATGGCAGGGTCGCGATCGACTACGGCGTCTACGGCGTGCCCGAGACCTACGTGATCGACAAGCGGGGCGTCATCCGCTACAAGCGCATCGGGCCGGTCACGCCCGAAATCGTCCAGCAGAAGATCATCCCTTTGGTGACAGAGCTCAGTCGTGGGTAGGGCGTTCGTGCTCGCGTTTCTGCTGTTGCTCGCCGCCGCCGCGTGGGGCAGGGAAGCGGCGCCCGCGGCGGAAAATCCCCAGCTCGAGCAGCGCATGATGGCGCTCGCCGCGGAACTGCGCTGCCTGGTGTGCCAGAACCAGTCGATCGCCGACTCGAACGCCGATCTCGCGAAAGACCTCAGGCAGCAGATCCGGGAGAAGCTCGCGCAGGGCCAGAGTGAAGGCGACATCATCGACTACCTGGTCGCACGTTACGGCGACTTCGTGCTCTACCGCCCGCCGTTCAAGCTGACCACGCTCGCGCTGTGGCTGGGGCCGTTGATCCTGCTCGTCGCGGGCCTGATCGCGCTCTTCTACCGGCTCGCGCGCCGCCGCGCGGCCGCAGAGGTGGAACTCTCCGAGGCCGAGCGTGCGCGTGCGGCGCTGCTGCTCGGGTCGCCCGACGAGGTGGATCAGCGATGACTGTATTCTGGGTGATCAGCGGGCTGCTCGTCGCCGGCGCCCTGCTGTTCGTGTTGCCGCCGCTGCTCGCGCGCCGCGAGGGCGGCCGGGTATCGCGCAGCGCAGTCAATATCGCCGTCTACCGCGACCAGCTGCGCGAACTCGAAGCCGACCTGCGCGCCGGGACGTTGGGCGCGGAACACTACGAGAAGGCGCGGCGCGAGCTCGAGGCACGGCTGCTCGAGGACGTCGAGGGCGGCGATGCCATCGCGGGCAGGCCGCAGCGCGGGCGTGGCGCGGCGATCGCGCTCGGTGTGGCCGTGCCGCTGACCGCAATCGCGCTCTATCTCGTCGTGGGCAGCCCGCAGATGCTCTCCCCACAGCAGACGGCGGCAGGCGGCGAGGCCCATGGTGTGAGCGCGCAGCAGATCGAGGCGCTCGTCGAACGGGTTGTGGTGCGCCTGAAGGCGAACCCGGAGGACGCCGAAGGCTGGATCATCCTGGCACGCTCCTACAGCGTGCTCGGCCGCTTCCCGGAGGCCGCCCGGGCCTACGCCAACGCGGTGGCGCGCATACCGCGCGATGCCCGGCTCCTGGCGGATTACGCCGATGCCCTGGCGATGGCGCAGGGCAGGCGGCTGCAGGGTGAGCCGGAGAACCTCATCGCG
>JACQGO010000011.1 GCA_016199485.1 Betaproteobacteria bacterium | reverse complement strand
TTCGCGGCGACGATGTTCTTGGCGACGTGGCGCGCGGCGTAGGCTGCGGAGCGGTCGACCTTGGACGGGTCCTTGCCCGAGAACGCGCCGCCGCCGTGCCGCGAATACCCGCCGTAGGTGTCGACGATGATCTTGCGGCCGGTCAACCCGGTGTCGCCCAGCGGACCGCCGATCACGAAGCGGCCGGTGGGATTGATCAGGTAGCGCGTGTCGTTGCTGAGCAGGCTTTTCGGGAACACCGGCTTCACGATCTCTTCGATCACCGCTTCGCACAGCGGCTCGTGCGAGATCTCGGGGCTGTGCTGCGTGGAGATCACCACCGTGTCGATGTGGTGCGGCTTGCCGCCCACGTAGCGCACCGAGACCTGCGATTTGGCGTCCGGCCGCAGCCACGGCAGCCTGCCGTCCTTGCGCACTTCGGCATGGCGCTCCATCAGCCGGTGCGCGTAGTAGATCGGCACCGGCATGAGCTGCGGCGTCTCGTCGCAGGCGAAGCCGTACATCAGTCCCTGGTCGCCGGCGCCCTGCTCGAGGTCGAGCCCCTTGCCCTCGTCGACGCCCTGCGCGATGTCGGGCGACTGTTTGTCGAACGCGGTGAGCACGGCGCAGGTGCGGTAATCGAATCCGACCTCCGAGCTGTCGTAGCCGATGCGCCTGATGATGTCGCGCGCGATCTCGCCGTAGTCCACCGAAGCCCGCGTCGTGATCTGGCCCGCCATCACGACGAGCCCGGTCGCGACGAGGGTTTCAGCGGCGACACGCCCGTACTTGTCGCGGGCGAGTACCGCGTCGAGCACCGCGTCGGAGATCTGATCGGCGATCTTGTCGGGATGTCCCTCGGAGACGGATTCGGAAGTGAAGAGAAATTCGCTCATTCTTGTCTGACGCTGGATCGGCAAAGTCGGGTAGAATACCAGATAACCCCCGCATTATACAGTCAATTCTCGTGTTGCTTGCGGTCTCCCGGCTGGTCGCGCGCGTGCCGTTGCGCGTGTTGCACGCCATCGGCGCGGCGTTGGGATGGCTGATTTACCTCGCTTCTCCCGGCTATCGCCGCAAGCTCAAAGCGAACCTTGCGGTCGCCGGGCTCGAGCGCGAGCACCGCGGTCTGCTGCACGCCGCAGTCGGCGACGCAGGCAAGGGCATCGCGGAGCTTCCCGCGATCTGGCTGCGCCCGGTGCAGGAAGTGTGCAACCTGGTCGTCACGATCACCGGCATGGAGCACGTGGAAACGGCGCGGGCGCGCGGCCGGGGCATCATCTTTCTTACTCCGCATCTCGGCTGTTTTGAGATCACCGCGGTGCGCTACACGCTGTACGGCCCGATCACCGTGCTCTACAGCCCACCGAAAATCCGCGCGCTGCAGCGGCTGATCGACGCCGGGCGCGCGCGAAACAACATCACGTTGGCGAGCGCGGACCTGCGCGGGGTGAAGAGGCTGCTCGCTGCGCTCAGACGCAACGAGGCGATCGGCATCCTGCCCGACCAGACGCCGCGGGTGGGCGAGGGCGTATGGGCGGAGTTCTTCGGAAAGCCCGCATACACCATGACGCTCGTCGGCAGGCTCCAGCAGGCGACGGGCGCCGGCATCGTGCTTGCGTACGGCGAGCGGCTGCCAGGGGGAGGCGGCTACCACATACATTTGAAATCGATGCCGCCGCTTGCAGGCACACCGGAGGAGCAAGCGCGCCGGCTCAACGCGGCGATCGAAGCAATGGTCCGGGAGCGCCCGGCGCAGTACCTGTGGGGATACAACCGCTACAAAGTGCCGGCAGGCGTTGAAGCGCCCCCGGCGCGTGAATGAGTGAAGAGTGAATGAGTGAAGGGAAGATTTGTGCACGACGGTAGCCGTCGCGACCATTCCGGTGCGCAACGCGTGTCGGCGGCGCCGGTGCGCGCTTCCCTCGTTCTGTCATTATTTTTCCAGCGACCCTTCACCCTTCACCCTTCACCCTTCACCAAGACATGACCCGCGTCGCACTCGGCGTCATCTGGTTGCTGCATTTTCTTCCGCTCGCGGGGCTCGCGCCGGTCGGCGAGGCATTCGGGATGGTCCTCTACGCGTTGTGGCGCGAGCGGCGGCGGGTGGCGCTCACGAACCTGCGTTTGTGCTTCCCGCAGTGGAGCGAGCGCGAGCGGCGGCGCGTCGCGCGGCGTCATTTTCGCGCTTTCGGAAGGAGCTTCATCGAGCGCGGCATCCTGTGGTGGTCTTCGAAGGAACGCATACAGCGGGTGGTGCAGGTGGAGGACATCTGCCATTGGGAGGCGGTGCGCGATAAGCCGGTGGTATGGCTCGCCCCGCATTTCATCGGTCTCGACATGGGAGGCATCCGGCTCGCGACCGAGTTCCGCTGTTGCTCCTTGTACAGCCGCCAAAAAAATGCAGCCTACGACGCGATCCTGCTGCACGGGCGCACGCGCTTTGGCACCTCTACGCTCTACTCGCGCCAGGAGGGCATACGCCCGGTGGTCAAGGCGATCCGTGACGGACTCCCGTTCTATTACCTTCCTGACATGGACCTCGGAGCGCGCGACTCGATCTTCGTGCCGTTTTTCGGGGTTCCCGCTGCGACGGTCGCGGCGCTGTCGCGCATCTGCCGCATGACGGGAGCGGTGGTGGTGCCGTGCGTCACGCGCCAACTGCCGGGAGGCCGCGGCTACGTGGCCAGGTTCTATCCCGCGTGGGGCGACTTCCCCGGTGCCGACCTCCAGGACGACACGCGGCGCATGAATGCTTTCATCGAGGAGCGGGTGCGCGAGGTACCGGAACAGTATTTCTGGTTGCACAAGCGGTTCAAGACGCGGCCTCCGGGAGAGGGCGGGTTTTATTGAACCGCGGATGGGCGCAAATCAACGCCGGCCGGCCGAAACCCGCCAGGTTCGGCGGCTGTCCGCGTTGGTCTGCGGTTTCGTCGGTTCTTTGCCTGGATGCGGCGAAGCGATGGAGCGAGTTCCCGAACCGGAACTGATGGAGGACCCGGCGCAGGCCGAGGCGTACGCGGCGGCCGACTTCAGCGAGCCGCACCAGGCGTTCGTCGGGCATTTCGCGCGGTTGTTCCCCTCGTTCCGCAGGGGACGCGTGCTCGATCTCGGATGCGGGCCGGCGGATGTGACGATCCGCTTCGCGCGCGCGTTCCCGCAGGCGCGCATCGTCGGCGTCGACGGCGCGGAGGCGATGCTTGCGCTGGCGCGACGCGCGGTGGCGGCGAGCGGGCTGAAGGACCGCATTACACTCATGAGATCGCGGCTTCCGGACGAGGCGCTGCGCGACGCGGGGTTCGACGCGATCATCAGCAACAGCCTGCTGCACCACCTAGCCGATCCGCGGGTGCTGTGGCAGACTGCAAGAAACGCGGCACGACCGGGCGCGCCGGTGATGGCGATGGACCTGATGCGTCCCGGCTCGATCGACGCGGCGCAGGCACTGGTCGCTTTGCACGCTTCGGACGCCCCGCCGGTGCTGCAACGGGATTTTTTCAACTCCCTGCTCGCGGCATATCGGCCGGATGAGGTGCGCGTTCAACTCGTCGCTGCCGGGCTTGACCGGTGTTCCGTGGAGGTCGTGAGCGATCGCCACTGGCTCGTATGGGGTAACGTTTGATGTTCCGCAATCCGAATCAGCACGCGCGCCGCACGCTGCTCAAACGCGTCAGGAACATCGCGGCATGGATCGATGTATTTACCTAGACTATCGGGCAATGCGTGGATAAATGCGGCTAAAATTCACCAAAATGCATGGGTTGGGAAACGATTTCGTCGTGTTCGATGCGATTGCCCAGCCCGTCGCGTTGGCCCGGGAGCAGATACGTTTCATCGCTGACCGGCATTTCGGCGTCGGTTGCGACCAGCTGCTCCTGGTGGAGCGCGCGCGACGACCGGACACCGACTTCCATTACCGAATCTTCAACGCTGACGGTCAGGAGGTCGAGCATTGCGGAAACGGCGCCCGCTGTTTCATGCGATTCGTGCGCGATGAAGGTCTCACGCGCAGTGACGAGATTCGCGTCGGAACGCTCGCCGGGGTCATCGTGCTCAGGCTCGAGGCGGACGGACAAGTGACGGTCGAGATGGGCAATCCCATGTTCGATCCCTCGGAGATCCCCTTCGTCGCTAGAGAGCGAGCGCTCACATACTCGCTCGAAGTTGATGGTAAGTCTTTGGAAATCAGTGCATTGTCGATCGGAAACCCTCACGCAATTCAACTGGTGAGCGACATCGAGGCAGCGCCGGTCGCCACGCAAGGGCTGCTCATCGAGCGTCACCCGCGATTTCCGCAAGGGGCAAACGCCGGCTACATGCAGATCGTGGGGCGCGACCGCATCAGGCTGCGCGTATACGAGCGCGGGGCGGGAGAGACGCTCGCGTGCGGTACCGGCGCGTGCGCGGCGGTAGTGGCGGGAATCACGCGCGGCCTGCTCGCGTCGCGGGTCACGGTGAGCACGCGCGGCGGCGACCTGCGTATAGTATGGGAAGGCGAGGGCAGCGCGGTGCTGATGACGGGCCCGGCGGTCACGGTCTTCGAAGGCGAGATGGAACTCTGAAAAGGGAGAACAATGAAGCCAGAAGAGGTCGCAAGTTACCTGGAGCAGCACCCGGAGTTCTTCGAGCAGTACGCCGACATGCTGGCCGCGATCTTCATACCTCATCCGCACGGCGGACGGGCGATCTCGATCAGCGAACGCCAGATCCTTGCCCTGCGCGAAAAGAGCAGACAGCTGGAAGCGAAGCTGCGCGAGGTAATCCAGTTCGGCGAAGACAACGACGCGATCAGCGAGAAAATCCACCGCATCACGCTTGCAATGATCGCCGCGCGCGATCTGCAGGCGTTGCTGCACGTGCTTCACTTCAACCTGCGCGAAGACTTCACCGTGCCGCACATCGCGATCCGCGTCTGGCGCGAGACCGCCCACCCCGACCTCGATGAATTCCAGCCGGTAAGCCGGGAATCGCGCGAGTTCGCCGCGAGCCTTTTTCATCCTTACTGCAGCAACCGCGCGATGGTCGACACCGGGTCGTGGTTCGGCGAGCACGGCCCGCGGTTACGGTCTTTTGCCTACGTGCCGCTCAGGAACGGCGAGGCTTTCGGCCTGCTCGCGCTCGCGAGCGAGGACCCGCAGCGCTTCTACCCGGAGATGGGAACGCTCTACCTCAAGCGGCTCGGGGAGCTCGCCGCAGCCGCGTTATCGCGCCACCTCGATGAGATGAAGCGTGAGGGATAGGGCGCGGGAAAACATCGGCCTGCTCCTGATCCCGCCGACGCGCACCGGGAGCCCTGCCGATTGAGCGCACGACAACCAGAAACCCGCAACCGGAAACCCGGAACCGCGCGGCATCTGCTCCAGGGATACCTTGATCATCTGGGCGGCGAGCGGCGCTTGAGCCCCCATACCGCGAGCAGTTACGCACGTGACATCGGCGCTTTGCTCGAGCTCGCCGCGGGTTCGTCGTTGCGGGAGCTCAAAATCCACCACGTGCGCCGGTTCGTGGCGCAACTGCACGCTCGCGGGCTCGCCGGCAGGACGCTCGCGCGCATGCTCTCCGCATGGCGGGGGTTTTTCCGGTATCTCGCGCGCGACCACGGTTACACCCATAACCCCTGCCTTGGACTGCGCGCGCCGAAGGCGCCGCGGACCCTCCCGCACGCGCTCTCGCCGGACGAGGCGGCGCGGCTGGTGGCGGTCGAGGGCGAGGATTTCGCCGCGCTGCGCGACCGGGCGGTATTCGAGTTGTTCTACTCCTCCGGGCTGCGGCTCTCGGAGCTCACCGCCCTCGCGCCGGGGGACGTCAATTTCTCCGACGCGACGGTGCGGGTGACGGGCAAGGGCGCCAAGACGCGCGTCGTACCGGTGGGCAGCTACGCGCTCGACGCGCTGAGAAAGTGGCTCGCGTGCCGCGATGCATTGCCGGCCAAAGACGGGCGCGCGCTTTTCGTCAACAAGCAGGGGCGCAGGCTGCCCGCGCGCACGATACAGCACCGGTTGAAGCGCTGGGCGGTGCGACTCGGCGTCGCGGCGAACGTGCATCCGCACATGCTACGCCATTCGTTCGCCTCGCACCTGCTGCAATCGAGCGGCGACCTGCGCGCAGTGCAGGAGATGCTGGGCCATGCCAGCATCTCCACGACGCAAGTGTATACGCATCTTGATTTCCAGCACCTGGCAAAGGTCTACGACGCAGCGCACCCGAGAGCGCGAAGGAAGAGGTAGGTGCGCGATTCTGGCTCCGGCGTAACTTCGGCTTCGCAAAAGTCGGCCTGCGCTGCAAGACGGTCGGGACGTTTCCCGGTGCCCGGGCGGTTCCGGGTTTGACATGCACAAGCTGATCCTCAACCCCGGGCGGGAAAAATCGCTCGCGCGCCGGCATCCCTGGGTGTTTTCCGGGGCGGTGGCCCGGGTGGAAGGCGATCCCGCAGCGGGGGAGACCGTGACGCTGCACGCCGCGGACGGCGCCTTCCTCGCGCTCGCCGCTTATAGCCCGCAGTCGCAGATCGTGGCGCGGGTGTGGGACTGGAAAGAACGCGCCATAGACCGCGCGTTCTTTAAGGAGCGTATTGCGCGCGCAGTGGCGCAGCGCCGGGAGCTGCTCGATGGGGCGACTACCGACGCTCTCCGGTTGGTCCACGGGGAGTCGGACGGCTTGCCGGGCGTCGTGGCCGACCGTTATGGCGCTACCGTGGTCGTACAGCTCACGAGCGCGGGAGCCGACCGCTGGCGCGATGCGATCGCCGACGCGCTTCTCGAAGTCGAGGGGGTAAGACGGATCTGGGAACGCTCGGATGCCGAGGTGCGTGCGCTGGAAGGCTTGGCTGCGGCAGCCGGCCCCCTGCGGGGTCACCGGGAACCCACGCGAATCACCGTTTCCGAGAGTGCGCTCATGTTCCAGGTAGACCTGGAACATGGGCACAAGACCGGTTTCTACCTCGATCAGCGCGAAAACCGGCGGCTGGTGCGCGCGAGCGCGTGCGGAGAGGACGTGCTCGACTGCTTCTGCTACAGCGGCGGATTCGCGCTCAATGCGGCTGCGGGCGGTGCGCGCTCGGTCACGGCGGTGGAAAGCTCCGCGGAAGCGTTGGCGCTCGCCCGGGAAAATTGTGAGATGAATCGCCTCCCCGGCGTGCACTGGATCGAAGGCGACGTATTTCACCAGCTGCGGAAGTTTCGCGATGAGGGGAGGCGATTCGACCTCGTCGTGCTCGATCCGCCGAAATTTGCGCCGACCGCCGCCGCCGCCACGAGGGCGGCGCGCGGCTACAAGGACATCAACCTGCTCGCGTTCAAGCTGCTCGGGCCGGATGGCGTGCTCTTCACGTTCTCGTGCTCGGGCGGGGTATCCGCCGAGCTTTTCCAGAAGATCGTCGCGGGGGCGGCGCTCGACGCCGGGGTCGACGCGCAGATCCTGAAGCGGCTCGGCGCGGGCCCGGATCACCCGGTGGCGTTCAATTTTCCGGAGGGGGAATACCTGAAGGGGCTGATGTGCCGCCGCGCGGGATAGCCGCGGCGGTTTGGCGGTATAATTTGCCGGTGCCTTTTTTGAAACGGCGCCGCCTTGCGTTGGAGCGGGACGCGGCGTGCGCCGCGCCGCTCAACACATCGTCAGCCCCGGTTTGCAAATGTCGGTCGATATGATGCAGGGCACCACGATACTGTCGGTGCGCCGCGGCAGCCGCGTCGCGCTCGGCGGCGACGGCCAGGTGACGCTCGGCAACGTCGTGGTCAAGGCGAGCGCGCGCAAGGTCCGCCGGCTGTATCAGGACCGCATACTGGCGGGGTTTGCGGGAGGCACCGCCGACGCGTTCACGCTGTTCGAGCGCTTCGAGGCGAAGCTCGAGAAGCACCAGGGCAATCTCCTGCGCTCGGCGGTCGAGCTCGCGAAGGACTGGCGCACCGACCGCATCCTGCGCCGGCTCGAGGCGATGCTCGCGGTCGCGGACCGCGAGTGTTCCTTGATCATCACGGGGAGCGGCGACGTGCTGGAGCCGGAGTTGGGGCTGGTCGCGATCGGCAGCGGCGGAGCGTTCGCGCATGCCGCCGCGCGCGCGCTGCTCGAGAACACCGAGCTCGCGCCAGCGGAGGTCGTCAAGAAGGCCTTGACCATCGCCGGCGATCTTTGCATCTACACCAACCAGCAGCACGTAATCGAAACACTGGAATAACCGCAGATACACGCAGATAGACGCGGACGCGATGCCGTCGAGGTAGGAACTATCTGCGTTGATCGGCGTTCCTCTGCGGTTTCAAAGGTTTTCCCGATGTCCCAGATGACTCCCCAGGAAATCGTCCACGAGCTCGACAAGCACATCATCGGCCAGGATGCGGCGAAACACGCGGTCGCGATCGCGTTGAGGAACCGCTGGCGTCGGCAGCAGGTGCCGGAGCCGCTGCGCCAGGAGATCACGCCGAAGAACATCCTGATGATCGGTCCCACCGGGGTGGGCAAGACCGAGATCGCGCGGCGCCTCGCCCGGCTCGCCTACGCGCCGTTCGTGAAGGTCGAGGCGACCAAGTTCACCGAGGTGGGTTACGTCGGGCGCGACGTCGATACCATCATCCGCGACCTGGTGGAGACCGCGATCAAGCAGACGCGCGAGGAGGCGACGCGCAGAGTCCGGCATCAGGCGGAGGACCTGGCCGAAGAACGCGTGCTCGATGCACTGCTGCCGCCGGCGCGCGACATCGGCTTTGGTGCCGACGCCGTGGAGCGCGACGGCGCGACGCGCCAGAGATTTCGCAAGAAGCTGCGCGAGGGCGAGCTCGATGACAAGGAGATCGAGATCGAAATCGCCGCGGTGCAGGCGCACATGGAGATCTTCGCGCCGCCCGGCATGGAGGACCTCACCGCGCAGATCCAGAGCATGTTCCAGAACCTGGGCGGGGGACGCAAGAAGCTGCGCAAGCTCAAGATCCGCGATGCCATGAAGCTGCTCACCGAAGAGGAGGCGGCCAAGCTCGTCAACGACGAGGACCTCAAGCTCAGGGCGGTTGCCAACGTCGAGCAGAACGGCATTGTTTTCATCGATGAAATCGACAAGATCGCGAGCCGCTCGGATGTCGTGGGGGTGGACGTGTCGCGCCAGGGCGTGCAGCGCGATCTTCTGCCGCTGGTCGAGGGTACGACGGTCTCCACCAGGTACGGGATGATCAGGACCGACCACATCCTGTTCATCGCGAGCGGCGCGTTCCACCTGTCTAAACCCTCGGACCTGATTCCCGAGTTGCAGGGACGCTTCCCGATCCGCGTCGAGCTGGCAGGCCTCTCGGTCGCCGATTTCGAGCAGATCCTGACCAATACCGACTCCTGCCTCACGCGCCAGTACCAGGCGCTGCTTGCGACCGAGGGCGTGACGATCGAGTTCGGATCAGGCGCGGTCAAGCGCATCGCCGAGATCGCGTGGCAGGTGAACGAAAAGACCGAAAACATCGGCGCGCGGCGGCTCTACACCGTAATGGAGAAGCTGCTCGAGGACGTCTCGTTCAACGCCGCCAGGCACAGCGGGGAGACGATCGCGGTCGACGCGGCCTACGTCGACAACCGGCTCAAGTCACTCGCGGCGAGCGAGGATCTGGCGCGTTACGTCTTGTAAGCGTGAAGGGTGAAGGGGGAAGGGTGAAGGGCAAAAACGAGAAACCGGACCTGCTCCTGCCCTTCACTTTTCACGTATTCACCCTTCACCTCGTAAGCACCATCGGCCTGACGCCGAGCGCCTCGCCGATGCGCTGCGCGGCTCTGCGCGCCTCGCTCTGGCTCGGGTAAGGCCCGGCGTGCACACGGAACAGCCCGTCTCGCGTGAAGATATGCAACGCCTGCGCGAGCCATTCGAACTGCGCCTGCAGTCGCGCGAGATAGCTCTCGGCATTGTCCTTCGAGCCGAACGCGCCGAACTGCAGAAAGACGCCGCTTGCATCGGCCGTAACCGGCGCCGGCGCGCTCCCCGCTTCGCCCTTCGACGGTGCCGCGCTCGCCGCCGCCTCTTCTTGCGGCGGTGCTACAGATGACTGGGGTTTCTCCGGCCGCCATGCGCCCCGCGTGCCGCCAGCGCTCGCGACGGCGGTGGCGGGGGCGCCGTCGGGAATGATCGCCTCCACCTCCACCATCCCGCTGCCGCGCGGCAGCAGTCCCAGCTTGTAGGCCGCGGCGTACGAAAGGTCGATCAGGCGGTCGTCGACAAACGGGCCGCGGTCGTTGATGCGCACCACCACCGACCTGTTGTTCTGCAGGTTGGTGATGCGCGCGTAACTCGGGATGGGCAGGATAGGGTGCGCAGCGCTCATCCCGTACATGTTGTAGATCTCGCCCGAAGAGGTCTGTTTTCCGTGATAGCGCCGGCCGTACCACGTGGCGAGCCCACGCGCCCGGTACGGCGCGAGCCCGGTCATCGGCGCATAGCTCCTGCCGAGCACGGTATAGGGCCGGCTCGCGCCGCGGTGCAGCGGCTCCCATTTCGGTTCGGGTTCGGCGACGCTGTCGAGATCGGCCGGCGGGCCGTCGCCGGGCCCGTCGTCGAGGTAATACCCCCCGCCGCGCGGCGCCGGAACGATCACGGTGGTGGGAGTGCGCTCGGCGCGCGGCGCATCCCGTCTGGCGACGGTGCCGCAAGCGCTCATCGTCGCCGCGAGCAGGGCGGCGACGATGAGGTGAAGGGGGAACGGGGAAGGGTGATGCCCTCTCCCCACCCCTCCCCCTGCCGGGGGAGGGAGGTGATTTGCGCTCAGGTTTTTCCCTTCACCCTTCACGCCTTCACCCCTCACGTCTGTACCAGCTTCTTGTGCGTTTGTATGCTCATCAAAATACCAAAGCCCAGACAGATTGTCACCAGAGAAGTGCCACCGTAGCTCATGAGCGGCAGCGGCACGCCGACCACCGGCAACAAGCCGCTCACCATGCCCATGTTGACGAACGCGTAGGTGAAAAAGGTGAGCGTAACCGCGCCGGCGAGCAGGCGGGTAAACAGCGTCGGCGCGTTCGCGGTGATGACCAGCCCGCGCGCGATGACGAGCATGAACAGCACGAGCAGCACGAGATTCCCGAGCAGCCCGAATTCCTCGGAGTAGACAGCGAAGATGAAGTCGGTGGTGCGCTCGGGAATGAAGTCGAGGTGCGCCTGCGTGCCCTTGAGCCAGCCCTTGCCGATGACGCCGCCGGAGCCGACGGCGATCGTCGACTGTATCGTGTGGTAGCCCGCCCCGAGCGGATCCTGCATCGGATCGATCAGCGTGAGTATCCGCTGCCGCTGGTAGTCGTGCAGCGTCGACCACAGGAGCGGCAGGCTGCCCGCGCCCGCAACGGCGAGCCCGGCAATGACGCGCCACGACAGCCCGGCGAGGAACAGCACGTAGAATCCCGAGGCGGCGATCAGCAGCGCGGTGCCGAGGTCGGGCTGGCGGGCGATGAACCCGACCGGGACCGCGAGCAGCACGACGGCCGCTGTGTAGTTCCTCAGCTTGAGCGTCGCCTCGTAGCGTTCGAAGTACCACGCCATCATCAGCGGCACCGCTATTTTCATCAGCTCGGAGGGCTGGATGCGGGTCAGCCCGACGTAGAGCCAGCGCCGCGCGCCGTTCACGACTTCGCCGAAGGCCGCGACGCACACGAGCAGCAGCATCCCCAGCACGTAGAGCGGCACCGCGTAGCGCATCAGGTAATGCGGCGGAACGTTGGCGAACGTCCACATCACCGCGAGCCCCACCAGCAGGTTGACGAGCTGGCCGCTCACGCGCGCGAGGTTCGCATTGGAAGCGCTGAACAGCACCGCGAGCCCCACGACCATCAGGGCGAGCACGATGCCGAGCAGCACGCCGTCGATGTGCCGCGTGAGACGGGCGGCCAGGCGCCTGATGCCATTCCAACTGTTCGCGGGTAATCCTGTCGGCTCCATAAAGACCCGTTCGTCGTCAGCAGGCAAGCTGTCCAAGCTTGGAGAAAGAAGTCGAGGCGGCACTAACCGCCGGATGCATCGTCGTCATCCTTGCCTGTCTTGACCGGCTCGGGCACCTTGCCGAGCAGATAGTAATCAAGCGCCTTGCGCGCGATCGGCGCGGCCGCGCGCGCCCCGAAGCCGGCGTTTTCCACGACCACGGCGAGCGCGATGCTCGGCTGATCCGCCGGCGCGTAGGCGATGAACAGGGCGTGGTCGCGTAGCCGCTCCTGCACGCGGCTCTCGACGTACTTTTCGCCCTGCTTGAGGCCGATCACCTGCGCGGTGCCGGTCTTGCCCGCGCTCACGTACCCCGCGCCGGCGAACGCGCGGGCGCCGGTGCCTTCCTTGTTGACGCCGACGAGCGCCTGCTTGACCACCGCGAGGTGCTCAGGCTTGAGATCGAGCGTGCGCAGCGGGCTCGGCTCCACCGCCGTGCGCTCCCGGGTGCGGATATCCTCGATGTAGTTCACGATGTGCGGGCGGTACATCACCCCATCGTTGGCGACGGTGGCGATCGCGGCCGCGAGCTGCAGCGGGGTGTAGGCGTTGTAGCCCTGCCCGATGCCGATGCTGATCGTTTCCCCTGCATACCACTTCTGCTTGAAGCGGCGCAGCTTCCACTCCTGCGAGGGCAGCACCCCGACCGCCTCGCCGGTGACGTCGATGCCCGTCCGGGCGCCGAAGCCGAACTGCGCCATGAATCTCGCGATCGCGTCGATGCCCAAGTCGTTCGCGAGCATGTAGTAGTAGGTGTCGCTCGACTTGACGATGGACTTGTACATGTCGACCACGCCATTCCCGCCGGGCCGGCTGTCGCGGAACTGGTGGCCGCCGAACATGAAGTAGCCCGGGTCGTTGATGGTCTGCTGCGGAGTGCGTTTGCCGTAGGTCAGTGCGGCGAGCGCCATGTAAGGCTTGAACGTGGAACCGGGAGGATAAGTTCCGGCGAGCGCGCGGTTGACCATCGGGCGATCCGGCGAGGTGTTGAGTTCGTTCCAGTTCTGCGGATCGATGCCCTCGACGAAGAGATTCGGGTCGAAACCTGGTTTGCTCACGAATGCCAGCACGCCGCCTGTCCCCGGCTCGATGGCGACCAGCGCGCCCCGTTTGTCGCCGAACGCACGGTAGACCATTTCCTGCAGCTTGGCGTCGAGCGTCAAGACCAGGTTATTGCCGGAAACCGGCGGCGTGCGCGAGAGAGTGCGCACTGCGCGGCCGCCGGAATCGACCTCGACTTCCTCCACGCCGGTCGTGCCGTGCAGGAAGCGCTCGTAGCTCTGCTCGAGCCCGGTCTTGCCGATATAGTCGGTGCCGCGGTAGTTGGCGACGAGCCCGTCGGCCTCGAGCTGGTCGAGTTCGCGCTGGTTGATGCGCCCGATGTGGCCCACCACATGCGAGAACAACTCGCCCTGCGGGTACTGGCGGAACAGCCGCGCGTTGATCTCCACCCCCGGAAACCGGTAGCGGTTCGCCGCGAAGCGCGCGATTTCCTCCTCGGACAGCCGCGTGCGGATCGGCAGGCTCTCGAAATTCTTGCTTTCCTCCAGCAGCTTGTGAAAGCGTTTGCGGTCCTTGGGCGCGATGTCGACGATGGTGGCAAGCTCGTCGATCAGCGCCTCGAGGTCTTCCACCTTGCTCGGCCTGATCTCGAGCGTGTAGGCGGAATGGTTATGGGCCAGCACCACGCCGTTGCGGTCGACGATGATGCCGCGGTTGGGCACGATCGGCACGATCGAGATGCGGTTCTGTTCGGCGAGCGTGCGATAGTGCTCGTGATGCACGACCTGCAGGTAGAAGAAACGCGCGGCCAGCAGCCCGAACACGGCAAGCACGAACCCGGCGACGACGGCGAGCCGCACGCGGAAGTGATGGATCTCGAGCCTGAAGTCGCGGAGTTCTACGGCGTGTGCCATCTCAGATCGCCGCGTGATCGGGATCGGGCCTGGGCCGCTGCGGGAGCTGCAGCAGGACGGCGAGCGCCGGCCACAACGCTGCGCCGGCGAGGCTCGCGACGAAATAACTCATACCGGGGAAGCTCGCGCCCGCAGCGAGGCGCACGATGAGCATGATGAGCTGGGCGACGACGAGCAGCGGCAGCACATGCAGCACCTGGTGGCGTATTCCGAACATGAGAATGCGCCGGTGCAGCGTGATCGCGCCGTAGGTGAGCACCGTGTAGGCGAGCGCATGCTGGCCGAAGAGGCTCGCTTCCGCGATGTCCATCGCAAGCCCGAGCAGGAAACCGGGGGTAAAGCCGAGCCGGCGCGGCTGATGGATGCTCCAGTAGAGCAGCAGCACCGCGACGAAGTCCGGCGTCAGCGTGGCGAGCACCCCGCCCCACGGCAGGAGATTCAACAGGAACGCGGCGGCAAGCGTCGCAGCGATGAACCCGGGTCTCGCCGGCAACAGAATTTCCTGCCGCTCGATCACGCGCGCCAAGCTCATCCCCCCTTCTTAGGCTTCTTGCGCTTCGCCGGCGCGTGTTCCGCGGCGGGCGGTCGCTCCGGCGCTTTTCTTTCCCAGTTGAGCACCAGCACGTGCAGGTGGCTCGCCACCCCCGCGACCGGCTTGCCGGCGATGCGCGCGAACATGTCGGCGGCATTGCGCTCGATGTTGACGACTTCGGCGACCGGGAGCCCGGGCGGGTAGGTGCCGTCGATGCCCGAGGTGACCAGGCGGTCCCCGGTGCGGATGTCGGCGTTGACCGGCATGAACCTCAAGTCGAGCATTCCGTCGTGGCCTACCCCGAACACCACCCCGCGCAGACCGCTCCTCAGGTTCTGCACCGGCACCGCCTGATCCTTGTCGGTAATCAGCGTCACTTCCGAGGTCCACAGGTAGACGCGCGTCACCTGGCCGATTACTCCGATGTTGTCCACCACCGGCTGCCCGGGCCGGATGCCCTCCTGCAGTCCCTTGTCGATGATCACCTTGCGCGAGAACGGGTCACGCGCGGCGTACAGCACTTCGGCTGCGGTCGCCTGCCCGGGAAGGCGCTCGCGCACCGCGAGCAGCTCGCGCAGCTGCGCGTTCTCGCTGGAGAGCGACCGGAACTGCTGCAGGGCCGTGGCGCTCGCGAGCTCGCGTTCCTTGAGGCGCGCGTTTTCCGCTTTGAGCGCGGCCTGCGTGACGAAGAAATCCGCAACGCGCGCGGCGGCGTTCACCGGCGCGTTCGCCAAACGCTCCAGCGGGTAGACGATCGCCGCCGCGATCTGGCGCAGGGTCGCAAGGTACTTGAAACGCGCGTCCGCGACGAGCAGCGTGAGCGAGAGCAGCGAGAAGATCAGCAGGCGGACGAGAGCGGTGGGACCGGTCTTGAAAAACGGCGGAGGCTGATGTTCCATCTAGGGGTGAAACGTGAAACGTGAAACGTGAAACGTAGCGCACGGGTTATTGCACCCGGTAGCGCGCGTCCGGGGGACGGCAAACCGGCTCTCACCGCAATCCACTATCGCAATAGCGACGTGATTCCCGCACGTTTCACATTTCACTTTTCACGTTCTAATCGTTGGTGAATATGCTGCCCAGCTTGTCCATCTTCTCGAGCGCCATCCCCGATCCGCGCACCACGCAGGTGAGCGGATCCTCGGCGATGATGACGGCGAGCCCCGTTTCCTCCATCAGCAGCCGGTCGATGTCGCGCAGCAGCGCGCCGCCGCCGGTGAGCACCATGCCCTTTTCCGCGATGTCGGCTGCGAGCTCCGGCGGCGTCTGCTCGAGCGCGGATTTCACCGTGCTCACGATCTGGTTGAGCGGCTCGGTGAGCGCTTCCAGGATCTCGTTGGAGGAGATGGTGAAGCTCCGCGGGATGCCTTCGGCGAGGTTGCGCCCCTTCACCTCCTTCTCGCGCACTTCCGAGCCGGGAAACGCGGAGCCGATCTCGTTCTTGATGTGCTCGGCGGTCGTCTCGCCGATGAGCATCCCGTAGTTGCGGCGGATGTAGTTGATGATCGCCTCGTCGAACTTGTCCCCACCCACCCGCACCGAGCCTTTGAACACGAGCCCCCCGAGCGAGATCACGCCGACTTCGGTGGTGCCGCCGCCGACGTCGACCACCATCGAGCCGGTAGCCTCTCCGACCGGCAGCCCCGCGCCGATCGCCGCGGCCATCGGTTCCTCGATCAGGAACACGCGGGAGGCGCCCGCGCCGATCGCCGATTCGCGGATCGCGCGCCGCTCGACTTGCGCGGAGCCGCACGGCACGCAGATGATGATGCGCGGGGAGGGCTTGAACAGACGCGAGTCGTGCACCTTCTTGATGAAGTGCTTGAGCATCTGCTCGGTCACCGTGAAGTCGGCGATCACGCCGTCCTTCATCGGTCGTATCGCGGTGATGTTGCCAGGCGTGCGTCCCAGCATCTGCTTCGCCGCGACACCGACCTCCTGTATCACCTTCTTGCCGTTGGGGCCGCCGTCCTGGCGAATCGCGACCACCGACGGCTCGTCGAGCACAATACCCTTACCGCGCACGTAGATCAGCGTGTTGGCCGTGCCGAGATCGATGGCAAGGTCATTGTTAAAGTAGCCGCTCAAGAATCCAAACATAAGCACTTCCGGGTCAAGGCAAAGGTGCGCCGGTCAACGCTGTTATGATAACCTATCGCGCTTGGCTTTATAAAGGTTTGACGGGCAGTTATGGCGCTTTCCCGAGACGACGTGGAGCGCATTGCCCACCTCGCCAGGATCACGGTGGACGAGGCGGGAATCGACCGGGTGCTCGAGGAGCTGACCGGGATCTTCGGGCTGATCGAGAGAATGCAAGCGGTGGACACCGCCGGCATCGAGCCGATGTCGCACGCCCAGGACGTGGTTTTGCGCGTGCGCGAGGACCGGGTCACCGAAACCGACCAGCACGCGCTGTTCCAGTCGATCGCGCCGCGGGTCGACGCCGGCCTCTACCTGGTTCCCAAGGTCATCGAATAGCGCGCAGCGCGGTCCCGCGACCGCGGCGTGCCCTGTCGCGCTTCTCCGTCACTGCGAACATGCACGATCTCACGTTAACCCAGCTCTCCGCCGAGATCGCGGCGAAGCGCGCCTCCAGCGTCGAGGTCGTAACTCATTTCATCAAACGGATCAATGCGTTAAACCGGAAGTATAACGCTTACATCACGGTCGACGAGGAACGAAGTCTCGCTCAGGCGCGCGCCGCTGACGCGCGCATCGCCGCGGGCGCGGCGGCGCCACTGACCGGCGTCCCGATCGCGCACAAGGACATCTTCTGCGCCAGGGGGTGGCGCACGACCTGCGGTTCGAAAATGCTCGCCGACTTCGTCGCGCCCTACGATGCGCATGTGATCGAGCGCTTCAACGCCGCCGGCGCGGTCATCGTCGGGAAGACCAACATGGACGAGTTCGCCATGGGCTCGTCCAGCGAGACTTCCCACTTCGGCCCGGTCAGGAACCCCTGGAACCTGGAGACCGTTCCCGGCGGAAGTTCCGGGGGGTCGGCGGCCGCAGTGGCGGCGCGGCTTGCGCCCGCGGCGACCGGCACCGACACGGGCGGCTCGATCCGCCAGCCCGCCGCGCTCGCTGGGGTCTCGGGCATCAAGCCGACCTACGGCGTGGTCTCGCGATACGGCATGATCGCTTTCGCGTCGAGCCTCGATCAGGGGGGGGCGTTTGCCCGCACCGCCGAGGATCTCGCGCTGCTCATGAACGCGATGGCAGGGTTCGACGCGCGGGATTCGACGAGCCTCGAGCGCGAGCCGGAAGAATATGCGCGTGAGCTGGGCAGGCCGCTTGCCGGGCTGCGCGTGGGGCTGCCCGCGGAGTTCTTCGCCGAGGGCGTGGCGCCCGACGTCGCGCGGGCGGTCGAGGGGGCGGTCGCCAAGTTCAAGGCAATGGGCTGCGAACCCATCGAAGTGCACCTCCCCAACATGGCGCTGTCGGTGCCGGTGTACTACGTGCTCGCCCCGGCGGAGGCCTCGAGCAACCTCGCGCGTTACGACGGCGTGCGCTATGGCTACCGCGCGGGCGGATACAACGACCTCATCGACATGTACAAGAAAACCCGCGCGGAGGGCTTCGGCGCGGAGGTGAAACGCCGGATACTCATCGGCACCTACGTGCTCTCGCACGGCTATTACGACGCCTACTACATCCAGGCGCAGAAGGTGCGCCGGCTGATCGCGCGGGATTTCCGCGACGCGTTCACGAAGTGCGACGTGATCATGGGTCCGACCAGCCCGACGACCGCGTTCCGGCTGGGAGAAAAAGCGGGGGACCCGGTGCAGATGTACCTGTCGGATATCTTCACCATCGCAGTCAACCTCGCCGGGCTGCCCGGGATGTCGATCCCGTGCGGGTTTGACGCGAAGGGGCTTCCGGTCGGCCTGCAGATCATCGGCAACTATTTTTCGGAGGCGCAGATGCTCAACGTCGCGCACCACTACCAGCAGGCGACCGACTGGCACACCCGCGCCCCGTCGGGGATCGACCTGTAATGGCCACAGAGAGCACAGAGGACACAGAGTGATTTTTTCCTTTCCGCGATCGTTACGGAGGCGAAAAAAGTGGTACTGTTAGCTGGTGGTTTCGCGTTCTTAATTTACTTGCTTGAATCTCTGTCTTGACTTGACTCTTCTCTGTGATCTCTGTGTCCTCTGTGGCTGTAGACTTATGATGAAGTGGGAGACGGTGATCGGGCTCGAGGTGCACGCGCAGCTCAACACGCGCTCGAAGATCTTTTCGGGCGCCTCGACCGCGTTCGGCGCCGCGCCCAACACCCAGGCGTGCGCGGTGGACATCGCGCTGCCGGGCGTGCTGCCGGTCTTGAACCGCGAGGCGGTCGCGAAGGCGATCCGCTTCGGGCTCGCGATCGTCGGGCGGATCAACCGCCGCTCGATCTTCGCGCGCAAGAACTACTTCTACCCGGACCTCCCGAAGGGCTACCAGATCAGCCAGTACGAAATGCCGATCGTCCAAGGTGGAACGATCGGCATTTTTGTGGATGGCAAGGAGAAAACAATCCGGCTTACCCGCGCCCACTTGGAGGAGGATGCCGGAAAATCGCTGCACGAAGATTTCCGCGGGATGAGCGGCATCGACTTGAACCGTGCCGGAACGCCGCTGCTCGAGATCGTCTCGGAGCCCGACATGCGCAGCGCCGCCGAAGCGGTCGCCTACGCGAAAGCGTTGCACGCGCTGGTGCGCTGGATCGACATCTGCGACGGCAACATGCAGGAGGGCTCGTTCCGCTGCGACGCCAACGTCTCGGTGCGTCCCGCGGGCTCGGACCGGCTCGGCACGCGCTGCGAGATCAAGAACCTCAACTCGTTCCGCTTTCTGGAGCGCGCGATCGAGTACGAGGCGAAGCGCCAGATCGTAGTGCTGGAGGAGGGCGGAACCATCGTGCAGGAGACGCGGCTCTACGATTCGGACAAGGACGAGACGCGCTCGATGCGCACCAAGGAGGAGGCGCACGATTACCGTTATTTTCCCGACCCGGATTTACTCCCGTTGGTCGTAAATCCGGATATGTTGGAGCGCATCCGATCGGAAATGCCCGAATTGCCGGAGCAAAAGCGCAACAGATACCTTGGATACGGACTCACAGCGAACGAGGCGGATGGGCTCACGCAATCGCGCGAAATGGCGGAATTCTACGAAGGACTCGTGCAGGCCCTCGGTGGAGGTTACAAGCTTGCGGCGAGCTGGCTTCTGGGGGAATTCACTGCTGCGCTCAATCGAGCCGGGATCGACGTTTCCGAATCCCCCGTCGGAAGCGAGCGGGCTGCCGGCCTGCTGCGCCGGGTTGCTGATAACACGATTTCGCGTCGGTCAGCGGGAGAGGTCTTCGACGCCATGTGGAACGGCAAGATGGAAGCCGACGCCATCATTGAGAACCGGGGCCTGAAGCAGATTTCCGACAGTGGTGAGCTCGAAAGGATTTGCGACGAGATCATCGGCGCAAATCCTAAACAGGTCGCCGACTACCGCGCGGGCAAGGAGAAGGCGTTCAACTCGCTCGTCGGCCAGGTGATGAAAGCGACGCGCGGCAAGGCCAACCCGCAGCAGGTGAACGAGATCCTCAGGCGCAGGCTCGCGCAGTGACGCGCGCCGTCACTTGCCGCGTGCCGCGGCCTGCTTGGCCTTGAGCTCGACGTAGCGCTTCTTCATCTCCTCGTATTTGACGCGGATCGCGTCGCGCTCCTTCTGTTTCGTCGTGATCTGGCCCTCGATCTGCCGGCGCTCCGCTTCGGCGCGGGCAAGCTCGTCCTTTACCGCATCGGGCAGCGGCTTCTTGCTCTTGGTGAGCTGGTCGGCCCGCCCCCTCGCTTCCGTCTCGCGCGCCTGCGCGTTCTTGAGCGAGGCCTCGTAGTTCTTGATCTGGAGATCGACGACCTGCAGCTCGCGGTCGCGCTTGAGATCGATCTCCTTCTCGCTCGAGAAGGTGTTGAGCAGCGCCGTGTCCTGGCGGCGCTGTTCCTGCGCCTTCTGCGCCTCGGCCTTCTTGCGCGCTTCCTCTTCCTCCTTCGCCTTGCGCTGCTCGGCGGTGAGCGCCGCCCCGGTCTCCTTGCGCGTCACGCCGCGCCTGTCGAGCTCCTTGGTCCCGCCCTCGCGGTACTCGGGCGGCACGGTGTCCCCGCACCCGACGATCTTGCCTGACTTGTCTTTCCAGCAGACGATCTTGCCGCTCGCGCCGTACGCTGCGCCGACCGCCAGCCCCCAGACCGAGCCCACGACGATACCCGCCACCAGCAAAAGAGTTCTGTTAGACATGAGCCGCCACTCCATATTGGGTGCGATACCTGCCGACCGCCGCCAGGTTGTCCGCCAACGACGCGTCTGATTCCAGATAACCCACCAGGTCGTCAAGCGTCGCGATGCTGACGACCGGGATTTTATACTCACGCTCGACTTCCTGCACGGCCGAAAGCCCGCCCGTGCCGCGCTCCATGCGGTCGAGCGCAATCGCGACGCCGCAGGGTACAGCGTTCGAGGCGCGGATCAGGTTGACAGACTCGCGCACCGAAGTCCCGGCGGTGACGACGTCGTCCACGATGAGCACCCGTCCCTTGAGCCGCGCGCCGATCACCGCGCCCCCCTCCCCGTGATCCTTCGCTTCCTTGCGATTGAAGCTGTAGCCCGCATTGCGCCCGGTCTCGGCGAGCGCGATGGCAAGACCGGCGACCAGCGGGATGCCCTTGTAGGCGGGGCCGAACAGCACGTCGAACTCGATGTGCGCAGCGAGTATCGCTTTCGCGTAGAATTGCGTCAGTCGTTTCAGCGACGCGCCGTCGTTGAACAGCCCGGCGTTGAAGAAGTACGGAGACAGGCGCCCGCCCTTGGTCCTGAACTCGCCGAAGAGGAGCACCCCGCTTTCCACGGCGAAGCGGATGAACCTCTGTCTGAAGTCTGACGCCATGTCGGAGCGTATTTGGGACGGGCGAGTTAAGCGGCGCGCCGCCTGCGGCGCGTCCGGTTCAACGAGCGGGTGTGCAAATCACTGGATAGCATGTTGAGAATTATAACGCTGAATCTGAACGGCATCCGCTCGGCGGCGTCGAAGGGGTTTTTCAAGTGGCTCGCGCGCTCCCGCGCCGACGTCGTTTGCGTGCAGGAACTGAAGGCGCAGGCCACGGACCTGACGCGAGAGATGCTCACTCCCGGCGGCTTCCACGGCTATTTTCATCACGCGGAAAAGAAGGGCTACAGCGGGGTGGGGCTCTACTGTAAGCGCGCCCCGGACAAGGTGATCGAAGGCATCGGTATTCCCGACATCGACAGCGAGGGACGCTACCTGCGGGCGGACTTCGGCGGGCTTTCGGTGATCTCGGTCTACCTGCCGTCGGGATCGAGCGGGGAGGAGCGCCAGCGGGTGAAGTTCCGCTTCATGGACCGCTTCTTCCCCCATCTCGCGAAGCTCGTCAAAAGCGGCCGCGACATCATCCTGTGCGGTGACTGGAACATCGCGCACCGGGAGATCGACCTCAAGAACTGGCGCTCCAACCGGAAAAACTCGGGTTTCCTGCCGGAGGAGCGCGCGTGGCTGACGCAGGTGTTCGACGAACTGGGCTGGAACGACGTATTCCGGCGGCTCGATCCGCGTCCCGAGCAATACACGTGGTGGTCGAACCGCGGCCGCGCCTGGGAAAAAAACGTCGGTTGGCGCATCGATTACCACGTCGCAACTCCGGGCGTCGCGGGGACCGCCAGGCGCGCGTCGATCTACAAGGAGCGGCGCTTCTCGGATCACGCGCCGCTTACGATCGATTACGACTGGAACTTCTAGCGGAACCGCCGATGCACGCAGATGAACGCAGAGATGTCTCAAACCTCGTGAATCGGCGTCGATCGGCGTTCATCGGCGGTTTCAACTTTGGCGCGCGGGCGGTGAATGGCGCCTGAGCCCTTGGCGACGCGGCTCGCACCGTACCTCGAGGTCTTCCGCAGCCGCCGCGTCGCGGTCGTGCTGCTGCTCGGGTTCTCCTCGGGGTTGCCGCTCGCGCTTACCGGCGGCACGCTGCAGGCGTGGCTCACCGTCGAGGACATCGACATCAAGACGATCGGCCTGTTCTCGCTGGTCGGGCTTCCCTACACGTTGAAGTTCCTGTGGGCGCCGCTGATGGACCGCTACGTGCCGCCGCTGCTCGGCCGCCGGCGTGGCTGGATGGTGATCACGCAGCTTGCATTGATGGCCGCAATCGCGTCGATCGGCGCGCTCTCGCCGCGCCACGCCGCGGCCGCGCTCGCCGTGCTTGCCCTCCTCACCGCGTTCCTTTCCGCCTCGCAGGATATAGTGGTCGACGCCTACCGCACCGACGTGCTGCGCGACCGGGAGCGCGGGGCGGGCGCCGCGGTCTCGGTGCTCGGCTACCGGCTTGCGATGCTCACCTCGGGCGCGATTGCGCTCGTCATCGCCGACGAATTCATCGGCTGGCACGCGACCTACTGGCTGATGGCGGGGCTGATGATGATCGGGGTCGCGGCGGCGCTCGCCGCGCCGGAGCCGGAACTGGCGGCGAGGCCGCCGAACACGCTAGAACAGGCGGTCGTGGGCCCGTTGGGCGATTTCTTCGCGCGCCGCGAAGCGTGGCTCATGCTCGGCGTCATCGTGCTCTACAAGCTGGGCGACGCGTTCGCCGGCAGCCTCAGCACCGCGTTCCTGATCCGCGGCGTGGGGTTTTCCCCGACCGATGTCGGCGCGATCAACAAGGGGCTCGGCCTCGTCGCCACCATCGCGGGGGCGCTCTACGGCGGAGCGCTGATGGTGAAGCTCGGCCTCTATCGTGCGCTGATGGCGTTCGGGGTGCTGCAGGCGGTGTCGAACCTCACGTTCATGGCGCTCGCCGCAGTGGGGAAGAGCTACGGCCTGATGGTTGCCGCGGTGGGCATCGAGAACGTGTGCGGGGGCATGGGCACCGCGGCGTTCGTCGCGTTCCTGATGGCGCTGTGCAATCCGCGCTTTTCGGCGACGCAATTCGCGCTGCTTTCCGCGCTCGCGGCGATCGGCCGCGTGTACGTCGGCCCCGCCGCCGGGATGATGGTGGACGCCATGGGCTGGGTGCAGTTCTTTTTCGCGACGTTCGTGATCGCGCTGCCCGGGCTCCTGCTTCTGTGGCTGATCCGGCGCGAGGTCGTGATGCTGGAGCAACCGAAGGCCGCGCCTGCCGCGCGTTAGCGCGCCTTCTCGAAGCGGTAGACCGCGAGGCTGCCGCGCAGGTTGGGCAGGAGTCCGACGGTCGAGCCGTTGCGCATCACGATGCGCTCGAGAATGCGCACCCCGTGCCCGCGGCAGAACTCCTCGAAGTCCCTGATCGTGCACAGGTGGATATTGGGCGTCTCGAACCACTGGTACGGCAGGTTGTCCGACACCGGCATGCGGCCGACGAGGACCTGCACGCGGTTTCGCCAGTAGCCGAAGTTCGGAAACGTGACGATGCCCTCGCGCCCGACGCGCAACATCTCGCGTATGACGCGCTCGCTGCTGCGGACGAGTTGCAGCGTCTGCGACAGGATCACGTAATCGAAGGAGCCGTCCTCGAATCCCGACAACCCGCGCTCGAGGTCGTTCTGGACGACGCTCACCCCGTTCCTGACACAGGCGAGTACGCTCTCGTCGTCGATCTCGACCCCGTAGCCGGAGATATTGCGCCGCTCCTTCAGGTAGCGCAGCAGCGTTCCGTCGCCGCAGCCGAGGTCGAGCACCCGCGAGCCCGGCTTGACCCACGCCGCGATCGCGGTGAAATCGGCGCGCTGGACGCTGTTGGCGTTCACGTTCATGCGGCCGCCTCCGATCGCGAGTACCGAGTACGAGCCTCCTCGAGTCGGCGGCTGGGCGCATTCGCTTTAGTCGCATCCCCGTAAAACGGGGCCCCTGCTCCGTAGCTCATGCGCCTGCCTCCGCGCCGATGCGGTCGAAGTAAGCCGCCACCAGCCTGTGGTAGCGCGGATCGTCGAGCAGGAAGGCGTCGTGGCCGTGCGGCGCGTCGATTTCCGCGTAGGTCACCTCGCGGTGGTTGTCGAGCAGCGCCTTGACGATCTCGCGCGACCGCTCCGGAGAGAACCGCCAGTCGGTCGTGAACGAGATCACGAGAAACTTCGCCGTGGCCGGCGCAAGCGCCCGCGTGAGATCGCCGCGATGCTCGAACGCGGGGTCGAAGTAGTCGAGCGCTTTCGTGATCCGCAGATAGGTGTTGGCGTCGAAATATTCCGAGAACTTGATCCCCTGGTGGCGCAGATAGGATTCGATCTCGAAGTCGGCATCGAACGAATACGTGGGCCTGCCGTGCCTGAGCTGCCGCCCGAATTTTGCCGCCATCACGTCGTCCGAGAGGTAGGTGATGTGACCCACCATGCGGGCGACGCGCAGGCCGCGTTTCGGCGTCGTGCCGCGCTCGTAGTAATGTCCGCCGTGAAAATCCGGGTCGGTGATGATCGCCTGGCGCGCGACCTCGTTGAACGCGATGTTCTGCGCCGAGAGGTTGGGCGCGCACGCGATCACCAGCGCGTGGCGGATGCGCCCGGGGAAGCTCACGGTCCACGCGAGCGACTGCATCGCGCCGAGGCTTCCGCCCATCACCGCGGCGAACTGCCCGATGCCGAGGTGGTCTGCGAGCCGCGCCTGCGCCGCGACCCAATCCTCGACCGTGACCACCGGAAATTCCGCGCCCCACGGCTTGCCGGTCGCGGGATTGACGCTCTTGGGGCCGGTCGAGCCGTGGCAGCCGCCCAGGTTGTTCACCCCGATCACGAAAAAGCGGTTGGTGTCGACGGGCTTGCCCGGCCCGATCATGTTGTCCCACCAGCCGACCTCCTGCGCGTCCTCGGCGTAGAAACCCGCCGCGTGATGCGAGGCGTTGAGCGCGTGGCACACGAGCACCGCGTTCGACCGGTCCGCGTTGAGCCTGCCGTAGGTTTCGTAGACAAGCTCATAGCGATCGATCACCGCGCCGCTCTTGAGCCGCAGCGGTTCACTGAATCTCGCGGTCCGCGGCGTCACCACTCCGACCGACCGCACGTCGATGCCCGTATCCATGTGCGCGAAAAAACAAAACCCGGCAGCCTGCGCATGCCGGGTTTGAGAATCTCTCCTTTCTCTTTAGCCGGATTTATAACGCGCCCGCAAGCTGAAAATCAAATCGGCGCTGCTGCAAAACGGCTAAACGTTACCCTTGGCGGGCGCGGTTGTCAAATTTCCCGAGAACGCGGTAGTGGGTCAGTTTGGCCGCACCGGGAGCAAAGCCAAACTGACCCACTACCGAAAACGTTCCCACCGGCGCAAGCGGACTAACGGCTGCGCCGGTTGCGCCGTCGCGGGAATCCGCGCGGCGCGGTGCGCACGCACTCGCGCAGCTTTCTCAGCACGAAACCGCGGATGACCAGTTCGACCCGCGCGCTGTGCGCCACGAAGTTCGGGATCACGCTCCGGGCCGGCGGACGATCGTCCGCCACCAGGATCGGCGACATGTTCCGGCGCGGGGACTCCTCGCCGCTGTCGACCGTGTCGAGCGTAAAGCCCTCGGCCTCGCTCCAGGAAAGCACGCGCTCGTCACCCCCCACGTCATAGCACAGCTGGAAGCCGGCGATGCGCCCGTGGGCCGCCTGCCACACGAACAGGTCGAAATACTCGTCGTGGAACCAGCGGCGCCTGAGCCGCGGGTTGTCCTGGCGCACGCGCGGAATTTCGCTCAGCATGGCAAGGGCGCTCGGGCGTCAGGCGTTCAGCCGCCCGAGCATCGCGCGCAGCCTGACCGGATCTTCGGTGCGCAGCATCCGCTGCACGTACGCCCGCGCCTCGCGCAGACTGGACTTCAGGATCTGCTGTTTCACCTCCAGCAGGTGCGAGGGATGCATCGAATACTGCCGCAGGCCCAGCGCGAGCAGCAGCCGCGTGAGCGACGCGTCGCCGGCCATCTCCCCGCACAGCGCAACCGGGGTCTTCGCGCGGCCCGCGGTCCGGATGATGTGGACGATGAGCTTCAATACCGCGGGATGCAGCGGATCGTAGAGATGCGACACGGTGTCGTCGGTGCGGTCCACCGCGAGCGTGTACTGGATGAGGTCGTTGGTGCCGATCGACAGGAAATCAAGCTTGCGGGTAAACAGCCCCAGCGCAAGCGCGGCGGCGGGAATCTCGATCATGCCGCCCACCTTGATTCCCGGGTCGTAGGGGATGCCCTCGGCGTCGAGCTCGCGCTTGACCTGCGCTATGAGATGCAGCGTCTGGCTGATCTCGCCGGCGTTCATCAGCATCGGGATGAGGATACGGACGTTGCCGTAGTGCGAGGCGCGCAGCATCGCGCGCAGCTGGATCTTGAAGCGGTGCGGCTCGGTCAGGCACAGCCGGATCGCGCGCAGCCCCAGGGCGGGATTGGCGGCGCTGCGCGCTGCGCCGTTCTCTTCCTTGTCGGCGCCGAGGTCGTAGGTGCGGATCGTGACCGGCATGCCGTCCATTTCCTGCGCGACGTTGCGGTAGGCCTCGAACTGCTCGTCTTCGTCCGGCAGATCGTCGCGGTTGAGATACAGGAACTCGCTGCGGAAAAGCCCGATGCCGGTGGCACCATACTCCTTGACTTCCGCGATGTCCTCGGGCAGCTCGATGTTGGCGTGCAGCTCGACCTCCACGCCGTCGAGCGTCGCGGGGCGCGTGTGTTTGAGCCGTTTGAGCCGGTTGCGCTCGATTCCCCACTGCTGCTGGCGCAGCTCGTATTCCCCGAGCACCATGGGATCGGGGTCGACGACCACCACGCCCTGGGTGCCGTCGACGATGAGCAGCTCGTCCTCGCGGATGAGTTGCCGCGCGTGGTGCAGCGCGACGATCGAGGGAATGTTGAGGCTGCGCGCGACGACCGCGGTATGCGAGGTGGCACCGCCGAGATCGGTGAGGAAGCTCGCGAACTGGTGATGCTTGAACTGCACCACGTCGGCCGGCGACAGATCGTGCGCGACGAGTATCGCGCTGTGCGCGGAGTCCGCCGCCGGGCGCGGCACGTGCCCCGGATGGCCGGCAAGCGCCTTCATGATGCGCTCGGACACCTGGATCACATCGGCCCTGCGTTCGCGCAGGTAGCTGTCCTCGATCTCGTCGAACTGCGCGAGCAGCGCATCGGTCTGGATCTTGAGCGCCCATTCGGCGTTGCACTTCTCGGTCTCGATGATCCCGTGCGGCGCCTTTGACAGCGTCGAGTCGTTCAATATCATGAGGTGCAGGTTGATGAAGGCCTCGAATTCGGCGGGCGCATTGGGCGGGATCTCGGCGCGCAGCGCCCCGAGCTCGGAGCGCACCGTCTCGATCGCGGCGTCGAAGCGGGCGGACTCCTCGGCGAGCTCGTGCTGCGGCACGGCGTAATGCGCGGCCTCGAGCCGGGTGTGGGACAGCAGGTGCGCGCGGCCGATGGCGATGCCGCCGGAGACGCCGATGCCGTGCATGGTGAAGCTCATTGCCGTCCCAAGGATTGAGGATTGAGGATTGAGGATCGAGGGAATATCCTGCGCAGAGGCACGCTCACCCCTCACCCCTCAATCCTCAATCCTGAATCCTCCTCTTACTCGCCTTCTCCAAAACAATCCGCGATCAATCCCTGCAGCGCCAGCATCGCGGCCTCCTCGTCGGGTCCGTCGACCTCGATCATGACCTTCGAGCCCTTGGCCGCCGCCAGCATCATCACCCCCATGATGCTCTTCGCGTTCACGCGCTTGCCGTTGCGGTGCAGCCAGACCTCGCTCTTGAACCGGCCGGCGACCTGGGTGAGCTGCGCCGAGGCGCGAGCGTGCAGCCCGAGCCGGTTGACGATCTCAACTTCCCGCTGCAGCATTGTTGACGGCGAGCGACGGTATGCGCACCACGCCCTCGCACCCGCCGCTCACTGCCTTCGCCACGATGGTTTGCAGACCCTTGTCGCGGTAGGTCAGCGCGCGGATCAGCATCGGCAGATTGACACCCGCCACGCCCTCCACCTTGCCCGGCACCAGAAGCTTCGCCGCGAGATTGCTGGGTGAGCCGCCGTAGATGTCGGACAGAATCAGCACGCCGTCGCCGTTATCGAGCTCCTTGATGAGCTGGCGCGCCTGCGGCAGCAGCGTCAAGGGGTCGTCCTGCGCGGTGATGCCCAGTTGCTTGAGCCGCGGCGGGCGCCTGTTCAGCACGTGGCTCACGCAGTGAATCAGGCTCTCGCCGAGCGTGCCGTGGGTAATCAGCAGTATGCCTATCATGCGGTCGCCGGAGCTTGCGAGACAACGTAAAATTTTACCCCAGCGGCGCAAGCGTAGATAGGGCACGCGCGCGCGCCCGGCGCGGTATGCGACGCGTTGCGAGCGGGTTCGGCAACCGCGTTCTGGGCTATAATCCGCGCTCGGCGCCCAAGATCAACCCGACACGATAATCCCGCCGCCGGCGCGGCCCCAGCGTGGATGAAGCTCTCAATCATCATACCCTGCTACAACGAGGTCAATACCATCGAGGAGATCGTTCGGGCGGTCAAGCGCTCGCCCTACCCGGACAAGGAGATCATCGTCATCGACGACTGCTCGACCGACGGCACCCGCGAAAAGCTCAAGGCGCTCGAGCGCGAGGTCGCACGCGTGATCTACCAGGACCGCAACCGGGGCAAGGGCGCGGCGGTCAAGGCCGGGATCCGGGCGGCAAGCGGTGAGCTCGTGATCATCCAGGACGCGGACCTCGAGTATGATCCCAACGAGTATCCGATGCTGGTGAAACCCATACTCGACGGCAAGGCGGATGTCGTCGTGGGGTCGCGCTTCCTGGGATCGGGGCCGCACCGGGTGCTTTATTTCTGGCATCGCATCGGCAACGGCTTTCTCACGCTGCTTTCCAATATGTTCACCAACCTCAACCTCACGGACATGGAGGCGGGCTACAAGGTGTACAAGCGCGAGATCCTCCAGTCGATCGAGATCGAAGAGCAGCGGTTCGGCGTGGACCCGGAACTCATCGCGAAGGTCGCGAAGCGCGGCTGCTCGATCTACGAGGTGGGCATATCCTACTACGGCCGCACCTACGCGGAGGGCAAGAAGATCAGCTGGAAGGACGGCATGGCGGCGATCTGGTGCATAATCAAATACAATCTGTTCCGTTAGCGGGCGCGGCCCCCGTCAGCGGCGCCGACGGATGCGGGAAGGTGCCGCCGTCCGCGTGAAGTGGAGAAGCGCATGGCGCAAATCAGGCCCCTGAGCAGGGAAGAACGGGAAAAATGGCCGAAGGACGTGATCGTGCCGCTTGATCCGCCGTTCGCCGACGCGCGCGGCGAGATCCAGCCGCTGGTCGACCTGCCGATGGAAAGCTGCGTGCTGATCACCTCGAGGAAG